>JAFTAH010000141.1 GCA_017458625.1 Kiritimatiellia bacterium
ACATATCATTTGGCCTTTCGCGGTCGAGGGAGACGCCTGGGGGCGCGGGCGTCCCGCCCGCGAAAATCCAAAGGATGGCGGGAGAACGGTTTACCAAGGGGGCTTCCCAGGGAACATCGCGGGCGGGCCGCCCGCGCCCCAGGGCAATCGCCCGTACCTCACACTTTTTGCTCACACCCCATGCGCCGCCCAAGAAGAGCGATGGCAAAATGGCGACAAAGGCCTTTGTTTTACGTAAAATCACCGCAATTGGGGGCAGGGGGGGGGGTGAGGTTCGGGGGAGAGGCGAGAGTGGATTTGGCTGGACAAGCGGGGGGCGGGAGGGTTTGCTTGGGGGCGTCATGACACGGGATGCGCCAATTCTGCTGGTTTCGGGGACGCTGGGGCTGGATCGGATTCACAGCCGACGGGTGGAGGATTCCGGATGGATTCTGGGGGGATCGGCGGCGTATGCGGCGATGGGAGCGGCGGCGGGACGGGGCCGGGGAATGGGCGCGGGGGCGCCTTCGATTCGGCTACTGGCCGTGGTGGGCAGCGATTTGCCCGACGAGCGGCTTGCCCCGTTGCGTGCGCAGGGCATCGAACTGGACGGGGTGGAACGGCGTCCGGGGAAGACGTTTCGCTGGGAGGCGCGGTATGACGAGGCGTTGCATGATCGGCGAACGTTGCTTTCCGAGCCGGGGGTGATGGCGGGGCCGGCCGCCCGGCTGCCGTCTGGCTGGCAAGAGCCCCCGCCGACCGTGCTCCTGCTGGGCTGCGACGACCCGGAACGCCAGGGCGCCATCCTAGACGCCTTTGCGGTCGCGCCGCCGTTTATTTTGGCGGACACGATGCGGCTCTGGATTCGGGAACGCCGGGAGGCGTTGCTGCGACTGTTGCCGCGTGTCGAGCTGCTCCTGCTCAACGATGCGGAGGCGGAAGCATTACTGGCCGCGTGCGGGGGCGGGGGAGGGGAGGTCGCGAAGGGCGAGGGAGCGGCGGAGACGCTGGCCCGGGGGATTCTGGGGCTGGGGGCGCGGCGGGTGGTGGTGAAGCTGGGGGCGGCGGGGGCCTGCTATGCGGATGGAGGCCAGACTCGCCGGATTCCGCCGGTGCCGCTGGGGGCGGGCGAGTTGCTTGATCCGACGGGGGCTGGCGACACGTTTGCAGGGGCGCTGGCGGCGGCTGTCGCGCGGTCGCTGGGCCAGTGGCAAGGGGGCCCGCCCGGCGCGGAAAGACTCACGGAGGCAATTGTGGCGGCACTCCCGCTGGCCACGGCCGAAGCCTCGGCCGCGTGTAAGCGGCTGGGAGTCAGTCGCAGTGGAGAGGAGGGGGCTGCACACGTAGAAGACTAGAGCTTTCTAGAAAGTTCTAGAAACTTCTAGTGAAGGGCGGGGCTATGCGTCGGGGCGGAAGCGGAAGTAGAGGGCGGCGAGGGGCGGGAGAGTGACGAGGACAGACTGGTCGCGTCCGTGGGCGGGAACGGGATCGGTGTGGAGGAGGCGGGGATTGTTGACGTTGGAGCCGCCGTAGCAGGCCTCGTCGGTGTCGAGAACCTGCTCCCAGGTGCCGGCGCGGGGCATGCCGAGACGGTAGCTGTGGCGAGGGACGGGGGTGAAGTTGAAGACGCACTCGACGAGGTCGTCGGGACTCTTGCCCTTGCGGAGGGTGGCCAGGGTGGAGTTCTCCCAGTCGTTGAGGTCAATCCAGTCGAAGCCTTCCCACGAGAAGTCGATCTGGTGGAGGGCACCGAAGCCGCGCAGCATGAGGTTGAGGTCGCGGACGAGGCGACGGAGGCCGTTGTGGACGGGGTAGTCGAGGAGGTTCCAGTCGAGGCTCTGGGAGCTGTTCCACTCGTTCCACTGGCCGAACTCGGCCCCCATGAAGAGGAGCTTCTTGCCGGGGTGGGCGTACATCCAGGCGAGGAGCAGGCGGAGGTTGGCGAACTGCTGCCAGCTGTCGCCGGGCATCTTGGCGAGGAGGGCCTTCTTGCCGTGGACGACCTCGTCGTGGGAGAACGGCAGGATGAAATTCTCGGTGAAGGCGTAGATCATCGAGAAGGTCATCTGCTGGTGGTGGTACTTGCGGAAGAGCGGGTCGTTCTGGAAGTAGTCGAGGGTGTCGTGCATCCAGCCCATGTTCCACTTGAGGTCGAAGCCGAGGCCGCCGAGGTAGGTAGGGCGGGAGACCATGGGCCAGGCGGTGGACTCCTCGGCGAACGTCAGGAAGCCAGGATGCTCGAGGTGGATGGTCTCGTTGAATTTCTTGAGGAAGTCGACGGCGTCGAGGTTTTCACGGCCGCCGTACTTGTTGGGAATCCACTCGCCCTCCTTGCGGGAGTAGTCGAGGTAGAGCATGGAGGCGACGGCGTCGACGCGCAGGCCGTCGACGTGGTAGACGTCGGCCCAGAACATGGCGTTGGACAGCAGGAACGCGCGGACCTCGTTGCGGCCGTAGTTGAAGATGAAGGTGCCCCAGTCCTTGTGCTCGCCGAGGCGCGGGTCGGCGTGCTCGTAGAGGTGGGTGCCGTCGAAGTAGCCGAGGCCGTGGCCGTCCTTCGGGAAGTGGGCGGGGACCCAGTCGACGATGACGCCGAGGCCGGCCGCGTGGCACTTGTCGACGAACCGCTTGAAGCCGTCCGGGGAGCCGAAGCGCGACGTGGGCGCGTAGTAGCCGATGGTCTGGTAGCCCCACGAGGCGTCCAGCGGGTGTTCGCTGATGGGCAGGAGCTCGACGTGGGAGTAGCCCATCTCCTTGGCGTAGGGGATGAGCTGGTCGGCGAGCTCGTCGTAGGTGAGGAACTGCGAGCCGTCGGGGCCCTTGCGGCGCCAGGAGCCGAGATGCACCTCGTAGACGGAGATGGGGCGCTCGAGCCAAGGGGTGTCGGGACGGGCGGCGAGCCAGGCGGCGTCGGCATCGCTCCACTGGTAGGCGTCGAGGTCGCAGACGACGGAGGCCGTGCGCGGGCGTAGCTCCGACGCGAACCCGTAGGGGTCGGCCTTCTGCACGAGATAGCCGCCGGGGCCCTTCACCTCGTACTTGTAGAGGTCGCCGGGGCGCAGGCCGGGCAGGAACAGCTCCCAGACGCCGGAACTGGCGCGCTGGTCCATCGGGTGGATGCGGCCGTCCCAGTTGTTGAACCAGCCGACCACCGAAACGCGGGTGGCGTTCGGCGCCCAGACCGCGAAATGCACGCCCGCGACGCCGTCGATGACCATCGGATGTGCGCCGAGCTTCTCGTAGGCGCGGTAGTTGGTGCCCTCGCCGAGGAGGTAGAGGTCCATGTCCGAGAGGATGGAGCCGAAGCGGTAGGGGTCGTCCGTGTCCGTGTACGTGCCGTCGAACCAATGCAGGCGGAGACGGTAGGGGAAGGGCTCCTCGTCGGGGAGGAAGAGCTCGTAGAGGCCATCCTGGTGGATGCGCGGGAGCTCGATGGGGGCGGAACCTCCGGCGGCAGGGGCGGGGGAGGCCTTCTTGACGGTTTTGGAGCCTTTCTTGGCGGTGTCGGCGGGGCCGATGAGCGACCGGGGGCCCTCCCGGAGCAGCTCGACCTTCACCGCGTAGGGGCGAAACACCCGGACCACGACGCCGGGACGGTCCGGCCGCGTGTCGTGCATGCCCAGCAGGGTCTTGGGTGCGCCATGGTTCGCGTGGACGATGGTGTCGATTTCGGCTTCGGAAAGGATGGACTTCATGGATTGCTTCTCCTCGTGGGCGATGGGTTGGGGCGTTACGGAAGCGACTGGGGGAGGGACGACCGGGCTACTTCAGGATTTCGATGTCATAGTCCTTGAGCTGCGGCAAAGACGTGATCTTGTTGGCCTCGGCAGCGTCCTTGAGGCCTCGCACGTTGCCGCCGAGGAAGCCCACGTTGCGGTAGTTTGCCCCATGCAGGTCCTGGGCCGAAAGCGTGCCGCCGACCAGCTTGTCCGCGATCAGTGGGAGGGTGCTCAGCTCGTCCGCCGCCTTCAGCGTGTTGTAGCCGGCAAAATAGATGTAGGAGCAGTTCTTGTCGCTGGAGAACGACGACACGAAGGCGTCCGGCCGGACCGCCTTGCGCCGCTTGTCCGCCGGGCAGAGCCAGAGGGTGGGCACGGTCACATACTCGTTCGTGAACATCATCTTCGCGACCTTGTCGAGGGAACTGAAGTCGTCGGGATCCGGCAGGTGGCCCTTGTGGTCCGCGCCATAGGAGACGAAGGCCTGGGTGAGCTCCTTGACGTTGTTCAGGCAGGAGGCGCGATGGGCGCGGTCGAGACCGACCGTGATGGCCGGGACGAGGATGGCGGCCAGCAGGCCGATGACGGCGATGACGACCAGAAGCTCGATGAGGGTGAACGCGGCGCGGCGGGAATTCTTCACGGTGGACTCTCCTGTCTGTTGGTGGCTCCATCCTACTCCGACCGCCCCCCCTTCCGCAAGAAAACAAAAAAATTGGAGCGAGCGATGGGACTTGAACCCACGACAACCACCTTGGCAAGGTGGAGCTCTACCACTGAGCTACGCTCGCTCCTGCACGGAACGCGGCGAAGTCTGCCACAGCCCCCGGCCTCATGCAAGCACTTTTTTGAGCAAGGCGCTATTTTCTGTTGCCCACCGTAAACTCACAGCTGTTTTCGCCCGGACTGCGATGCTTTGCAGCAGTCAGGGAGGGACGCGCTCCGGCGCGTCCGGGGGGCGGCGCTGGCGGTGCGGTGGATGAGGCCGAAAAGGGCAAAAAGCCCTTTGTTTAGCCGTAAAATCCCAAGTTCCAGCGGTTTCCGGGAGTAAAATGGGGGGGAAAGATGCGCCAGGACTGGACGAAATGATATTTTTGCATTTTTCATTTTGTGGGCATGTAAATTGAAATTTCTTTGTTGACATGATTATCGTTTCATATA
>JAFTAH010000142.1 GCA_017458625.1 Kiritimatiellia bacterium
AAGCCCCCTTGGTAAACCGTTCTCCCGCCATCCTTTGGATTTTCGCGGGCGGGACGCCCGCGCCCCCAGGCGTCTCCCTCGACCGCGAAAGGCCAAATGATATGTCTATATTTACATAGACATGCGATTTTCGACTGTTTTTCAACAAACAAGGCCATTTTCTGCCCGTCCTCCATTGAAACCCTTACACTTTTTGCTCACACCCACCAGCGGCCCGCCTTTGATTTTACGCTAGGCATTCGGGGCGCAATAGTGGTAAAAAGACGCCGAACGAGCGCTCGGTCGGCCTTGGCGAGGTTCCGCCATGTCTCTGCCGGACGGGTTCTCAATGTCGTTTGATATGCACAATCACGTTGACAACTTCGACGCCTTTTGCGCCATTCTTGCGGCTTTCGCCGATGCCGCCGCCACCTTCGTCGGCTTTCAGCTGGCCGTCTGGATCCGCTTCTCCTCCGGCAGCATCCCGCTGCACCACACCGAAAGCGTCCCCCCTCTCTCGATGTACCTCTGGGCGGCGGCCGTCCTGACCTTCCTGCTGGTCTTCATCTTCCGCCAGCTGCATCTCTATTCGCGCCCACAGTCTGGCCATTTCGTCGACAAGATTCCCCGCCTCTTCCGAGGCACGCTCGTGACCTTCGGCGCCGCCTTGGCCCTGGCCTCCATTGTCCGCATCGAGGACTGGCCCCCTTATTCCCGTACCGTCATCCTCCTCGCCTTTGGCACGGTCATCCTGCTGCTCCTCCTTGAACGCAATCTCCTCTTCCAGCTCGAGCGCCATCTGGCCCGCTACTCCGCCCCCATCCGCGACACCATCATCATTGGCACCTCCCCCGTCGCGGCCCGCCTCCGCAACGCCCTCCATCGCGAACGCCGCCTTCGCACGCGCGTCATTGGCTTCATTGACCCTGACGAGCCCGGCCATCTTGCCCCGCCCGCGCCCCCCCTGCCCTCCGCCACGCCCGCCGCCGATACCGCCCTCGCCCCCGTCCCTCGCGACGCCCTTCTCGGCTCCATCGCGAATCTCGCGGCCATCCTGGACGCTCATCCCTGCCAGCAACTCATCCTGGCCGATCCGCACCTCTCCCGCGCCCGTCTGCTCCAGCTCTACAACCTCTGCGAGCAGCTCTTCATCGACCTCCAGCTCGTCCCCGACCTCTACGGCATGTTGACCACCCGCGTCACCATCAACAACGTCGGCGACATCCCCCTCATGTCCATGTCTCCCTGGCCGCTCGACCACTTCGTCAACCGCGTCCTCAAGCGCCTGGAGGACATCGTCGGCGCCCTCGTCGGCCTGCTCGTGACCGTGCCCGTGGCCCTCATTGCCGCCCCCTTCATCAAGCGCTCCTCCCCGGGCCCCGTCTTCTACCGCCAGATCCGCCTCGGCCTGGAAGGCCGCACCTTCACCATGTACAAGCTCCGGACCATGCCCGTCGACGCCGAGGCCGCCTCCGGCCCCGTCTGGACCTCCAAGGACGACACCCGCCGCACCCGCGTCGGGGCCTTCCTGCGCCGCTGGAACCTCGACGAGCTACCCCAGTTCTTCAACGTCCTCCGCGGCGACATGTCGCTTGTCGGCCCGCGCCCCGAACGCCCCTACTTCGTCGACCAGTTCAAGACCGACATCGGCCACTACATGGCCCGCCACACCTCCCGCCCCGGCATCACCGGATGGGCCCAGGTCAACGGACTGCGCGGCAACACCTCCATCCGCGACCGCCTGACCTACGACCTCTACTACCTTGAAAACTGGTCCCTCTCCTTCGATCTCAAGATTCTCCTCCAGACCCTCATCTCCCGCGAAAACGCGTACTGAGGTTCCCTCCCCCCCGTCCCCCCCCCAACCCGCCTCGCCCCCGCCCACCCTTGGCCCGAACTGCGGGGCGTCGCCCCCCGCGCCTCTCCCACCTTCCCACTGCTTTTTGGCGTGAGTTTACGTCAATTCCTTAGAGCATTTTGCGAAAATGTGTGGCCGCAAGGTTCGGAGGTGCGACATCCTGTCGCGCCCAAATGAATTGCGCGGCTGGAAGCCGCACCTCCGGAAGCCGCCCGCCAAATGGCTACAGTAATTTGAAAACCGCTCTAGCCATCGCCCGTAATCTCGTAGCTTGTGCTCGCCCCGGCCCTCCCCGCTCATGGGCACAAAACAGCCCACCCCGTCAAGGGGGCAGGCCGGGGGGATGGGCATCCCGCGCTGGACGCGAAGGCTATTCCTCCTCGTCGGGCAGTGCCGACTCGTAGGTGTCGAAGTCGAGCAGATTGTCGAGATCCGTCGGATTGTCGGGTGTCATCTTGAAGATCCAGCCGCGCCCGAAGGGGTCCTGGTTCACGAGCTCCGGCTCCTCCTGCAAGTCCTCGTTCACCGCCGTGATGGTGCCGGCCACGGGCGCATACACGTCATTGGCGGCCTTCACGGACTCGACGACCGCCACCTCGTCCCCCTCCTCCACCGTCTCGCCCACGTCGGGCAGCTCGACGAACGTCAGTTCCGTCATCTGTTCCTGGGCAAAGTCGGTAATGCCGACGACAATATCTCCATCTTCTTCCTGGCGAACCCAGCAGTGGGCCTTCGTGTACAGCAGATCTTCCGCAGCCATGGCAAATTTTCTCCTGGAACGGCCACCACGTGGTAGCAGTTCCGTCCGCCTTATCTAGCCAACAGAGAGTGCGCGGTCAAGCCTTCATTTGACTTTGCGTCAACTTTTCCGTTATTCCGCCCGCATGACCCGCAGGAGGATGGCCGCCGCCGCCACCTCTGCCGCCTGCTTGGAGGTCGCCTCCGCACGGGCGGAAAGCTCCCGCACCTCCCCCTCGGCGCCGGGAATGGCCAAATGTGCCTCGACCAGGAACCGCCGCGCATGGGCCGGCCCCGAACAGTCCACGAGCACGTAGGTCGGCGCGGTGCCCCAACGGCGCAGGGCCAGCTCCTGGGCTGCCCCCTTGGGATTCACGTCGGTGCCAGCCCGCAGCGCCACCTCGCGCTCCTCGACGAAAAGGTGGTCGAACGCCTTCGCCGCCGCCGGCCATCCCCCATCGAGCCAGATGGCCCCGAAGACCGCCTCCAGCGTGTCCGCCAGCAGCGATGCCCGCGACCGCCCTCCCGTAAGGTCTTCCCCCCGTCCCAACACCACGGCCCGGTCCAGCCCGATACGCCGGGCCACCTCGGCAAAGGCCTCTGTATTCGTCAGCCGCGACCGCATCTTGGTCAGAGCCCCCTCGCGCGTATCCGATGGCGCATGGGCCAGTAGCCAATCGGCGGACAGCAGCCCCAGCACGGCATCGCCCAGGAACTCGAGGCGCTGCGCCTCGGCCCATTCCCCCGCCCCCGCCTCCGAGGAGGCGCTACGGTGCAACAGCGCGGCCCCCAGCAGATCGCGGTCCGCAAACGCATGCCCGACGTCCGTCTCCACCGCCGTCAGCACCTCCGGCCGCGGCCAGACGCCCGCCAGCGCCTCCGGCCGCGGCGGAATCCGCGTGGTGAAATGCAGAGGCAAATCGACGGACAGAGAGGAACGGGATGAGCTGTTCATGGCTGGGAAAAACTCCGTGAGGGCATGGGCGTAGGCGGTGGTCGTCCTCCTCACGCGCGCGGGTGGAATTGATGATGAATGGCCTGCAGGCGGGTGCGGTCGACGTGGGTGTAGATCTGGGTCGTCGAGATATCGGCATGCCCCAGCATCTCCTGGATGGCCCGCAGGTCCGCCCCGTTCTGGAGCAGGTGCGACGCAAAGGAATGACGCAGCAGATGCGGATAGAGCCGTTTGAGAATGCCCGCTCGCCGCGCCTGCTTGACCACGGCCCGCCAGACCGTGGTACGGTCCATCGCCCGCCCCAGCCGCGACAGGAAGACCTCCGCCGGCGGAGGCTCCCCATTCGCCTCGGCCACCGCCGCGTACAGCCCGCGCCCCCTCTCCAGCCACGCCTGCACCGCCGCCGCCGCCCGGTCCGCGATGGGCACCACCCGCTCCTTGTCGCCCTTGCCCAAGACCCGGATGAAGCCGTCATCCAGATGCAGACCGCCAATCCGCAGCTGCGCCAGCTCGCTCTCGCGAAGCCCGCAGGCGTAGAACACCTCCAGGATGGCCCGGTCGCGCAAGCCGCCGGGCGTCTTCCCGTCCGGGGCCGCCAGCAGCTGGTTGATCTCGTCCACGCTGAGCATCCCCGGCAGCATCCGCCAGAGCTTCGGCGACTCCAGCGCATCCGCAATGTTCTCCGGCAGCATGCCCTCCTCCTGGACATAGCGGAAGAAGACGCGGATCGCCACCAGCCGCCGGGCCAGCGTCGTCGGCGCATAGCCGTCCCGTTCCTTGCCTTCGAGGAGAAAGTCCGCGATGTCGTCCCGCTGGATGTCGCGCAGCGAGCGCCGCCCCAGGCGTTCGGCATAGGCCAGGAACTCCCCGACATCCCGCCCGTAGGCCAGCCGCGTGTTCTGGCTGAGCCCGCGCTCCAGCGTCAGGTAGTCGATGAACGGTTCCAGCCAGCTGTGCATGGCAGAAGCGACCTGCCCCTTGCGGACGGCGCGCCCCGGGGCGCGTCGCCTATTCCCAGTTCTCCACCAGTCGGCAGAGCAGCCGCGCGGCCGCCAGCGTCGCCCCCGGCGCCGCAAACGCCTTCTCGTCCTCCCACCACGCCGTCCCCGCGATGTCGATGTGCGCCCACGCCTGCCCGGCCGGCACGAACCGCTGGAGGAACGCCGCTGCCTCGATGGTCCCGGCGGTGCGATCCCCCATGTTCTTGCAATCGGCAAACGGCGACTCGAACGGCTCGCCGTACTCCTTCCACAGCGGCAGCTCCCAGAGACGTTCCCCGACGGCCGCTCCCGCGTCGAACAGGTCTTCCACCAGATCCTCGTCGCTCCCCATCACGGCGGCGGCCTCGTGCCCCAGCGCGATGATGACGGCCCCCGTGAGCGTCGCCACGTCCACGATGGCCTCCGGCTCCTCGCGGGCCGCCATCGCGAGCGCATCCGCCAGCAGCATCCGGCCTTCCGCGTCCGTGTTGACCACCTGCACCGTCTGGCCATCCGCCATCGTCACGATGTCCCCCGGCCGCAGCGCGCTCCCCGACGGCATGTTGTCCGCGCATGGCACCCACGCCACCACCGGCTGCTCCACCCCCAGCCGCGCACACATCGCCACCGCGCACAGCACCGCCATCGCCCCGCACTTGTCGTACTGCATCCATTCCATCCCCTTCGCCGGCTTCAGGCAGATGCCGCCCGAGTCGAACATGACCCCCTTCCCGACCAGCGCGATGGGCTTGCGGGTCCGTCCCGCGCCCGTTCCCGGCCAGGCCACCCGCAGCAGCCGCGGCGGCCGCGCGCTCCCCTGTGCCACCCCCAGGATTCCCCCGCATCCGGCCTCTTCCAGCGCGGCCTCGTCCCATTCGCGGAACTCCAGACCTTCCTTCTCCGCCAGCTCCTTCGCGAACGCCGCCAGCTCCTCCGGGCCCAGCCGTTGCGCCGGAATGTTCGCCAGGTCGCGGAACGCGCACTGCACAAAACCTTCCTCCGCGCCGCGCGCCAGCGCCGACTGCACGTTCTTGTCAGCCGCCCCCGCCCCGGCCCAGACCACCTCGGGCCCCTCGCCCTTCGCCGCGGGCTTCGACTTGCCGCCCGTCCACCGGTACGCCCCGAAAAGCGTCCCGGCCGCCGCCGTCCGCGCCGCCCAGTCCGGCCACTCCGCCCACAGCCCATCCGGCAGCAGGATGGCCACCTTCTTCACGCCCTTCGCCCTGGCCAGCGCCTTCCCCACGCATCCCCAGCTGCGGAACCATGACTGCGCATCGGCCGCCCCCGCCGCCCCCACGTCCACCACCAGAACCGGTCCCTCAAGTCCGCCGCACGACGCCCAGACCACGCGCCCGACCTTCCCCGCCCCCTGGGCCGCCCACCACGTTGCCAGCGCCTTCCCCTCCGCCGCCTTCACCCACGTGCCGTCCAGCAGCAACGACTTGCCCGCCGCCAGCACCACACGCGCATCTGCGCCCTTTCCGTTCTTCGCCAACTCCAGCTTGATCATCTTCAATCCTTTCGCTTGTGCTCATGCGCGGCATATCCGCCGCAGGAAATGTCGCCCCCGCCTAGTTCTCGAGCCCCGCCGCAGGATTCGGCGCGCCCGTCTGGGGCGGAACCCCCAGCGCGCGCAGGGCCACCGGCAGCTTCGCCCGGGCCGCCTCGTCCGCCGGCAGGTCGTCCACTGCGAACCCCGCATGACGCACCGCCACCTGCAAGTTCCGGAGCTTGAGCTCCGCGTTGTTGTAGCGCACCGTCACCATGTGGTTCGTGATGTCCGTCCGCACCTCCAGCACATTGTCCCCTACCTGCGACCGCCCGACGCTCCACAGCGCCTTCTCCACGATCTTCGCGGCCTCCTCGCTGGCCATCGCGGGCACCGACAGCTCCACCTCCGAGATCATCTCCCGAAAACACCCGGCCATCCCCCAGACCACCCCCGCAGCCACCACGACCGCCATCACGTTCTTCCAGCCATTTGCCATGTTCCACTCGCTTTCCCGCGCGGCCTTTCCCGGCCCGTTCGCGCGCGCCCCTCTTATACCCCCATCCCCCTCGCCGCGCAAGCCTTCCCCGCCCCCGCCCACCGGGCGCATCTGAGTTGTTTGCAACCTCGCGCGAGAGCAACTCCGCTTTTGCAAACAACTGTTTCACGCTTTTTATGCCTTTTTCTGCTTTTTCCTTCCCCGCGCCCACGCAAAGGACTATGCTTTCGCGCGTATTCCAAAGGACACTGCCATGACCCGCATCATGATCCGCTCCAAAATCCACCGCGCCACCGTCACGGCCACGCTTCTCGACTACGAGGGCTCCATCGCCATCGACCCTGACCTCCTCGATGCCGCCGACATCATCCCCGGCGAGCAGGTCCACGTCCTGAACGTCAACACCGGCGCCCGCCTCGTCACCTACGTCCTGCTGGGCGAGCGCGGCACCGGCGAGATCATGCTCAACGGCCCCGCCGCCCGCGACGCCCAGCCCGGCGACCAGGTCGTCATCATCACCTACGCCCCCATGTCCGACGCCGAGGCCGCCGCCCATACCCCCCGCATTGTCCTCGTCGACACCAATAACCGCATCACCGCCGTCAAGGGCGCCCCGCCCGCCACCAAGAAGCGCCGTGCACAAAAAATCTAGAAACTTCTAGATATTTCTAGAAATCTCTGGCTTTTTTCGTCCAAAACCCGCCCCTCCTCATGCAAACCCTCATCCGCCACGCGACTCTCGTCACCGCCACCTCCTGCGCCCCCGGCGACCTCCTCTGCGATGATGCGACCGGGCGCATCCTCGCCGTTGGCGAGCCCGAGGCCGTGGCCGCCGCCGCGTCCCCCGACGCGCGCATCGTCGACGCCACGGGCCTCCACCTGCTCCCTGGCGGCGTCGACCCCCATGTCCACGCCTACCTCCCCCTGGCCCTGACCGACGCCAAGACCGACTACGCCCAGTGCACCCGCGCCGCCCTCCTCGGCGGCACCACGACCATCTGCGACTTCGCGGGCAGCGGCGCCGAGGCCGACATCGACGCGGCCTATGCCCGCTGGGAGGAGACCGTCGCCGACACCGGCGCCTTCTGCGACTACGCCTGGCATGCCACCGTCACCCGCTTCGACCTCGAAACCCGCCGCCAGCTCGAGGCCCGCCTCGCCGCCGGACACCTCCGCTCCCTCAAGGTCTACCTCGCCTACAAGCCCGCCCTTGCCATCTCCGACCCCGACCTCCTCGCCCTCCTCGACTTCGCCGCCGCCAACCACCTCGTGACCATCGCCCACTGCGAGCATCCCGACGTCATCCCCTACCTCCAGAACCACCTCTTCGCCTCCGGCTGCACCGGCCCCGACGCCCACGAGCCAAGCCGCCCCCCCTACGTCGAGGCCGAGGGCGTCACCCGCTTCCTGACCTTGGCCGCCGCCACCGGCGCCCCCGCCTACATCGCCCACATCTCCTCCGCCGCCGCCCTGGCCGCCTACGCCCGTTTCCACGACGCCCCCTCCCTCGCCGCCCGCTTCCCCCTCCTCGCGGCCGAGACCATGCCCCACTACCTCCTCCTCGACGACTCCCGCACCCACCTCCCCGACTTCCAGGGCGCCAAATTCATCCTCTCCCCTCCCCTGCGCACCCCGGCCGACCAGGACGCCCTCTGGCAGGCCCTCCGCGACGGCCCCCTCACCTGCCTCTCCACCGACCACTGCCCCTTCGACTTCGACGGGCAGAAGACCCTGGGCCGCGACGACTTCCGCCGCATCCCCAACGGCATCCAGGGCGTCCAGGAGCGCCTGCCGCTCATCCTCCACCACGGCCCACGGCATGGCCTCACCCTCTCCCGCATCGTCGACCTCGCCGCCACCACGCCCGCTCGCATCTTCGGCCTCTCCACCAAGGGCCGCCTGGCCCCGGGCTGCGACGCCGACTTCGCCCTCTGGGACCTCCGCCACACCCAGACCCTCACCCAGGCCACCCAGTCCATCCCCACCGACTACACCCCCTACGAGGGCTTCACCGCCGCCGCGCCGCCCGTCGCCGTCTACCTCCGCGGCCGCAACGTGGTCCAGTCCGGCGCCCTCCTCCCCGACCTCCCCCCCCTCGGCCAGCTTCTCTAGGGCCACCGCCTTCCGCAAGTCGCAAGTCGAAAACGCGCTCCATAGCGCAGCGGTGTGCCGCCAGGGAGCCCCGCCCGCACCCACGCCCTCCACCGCGAAATACGCGCCGATGCCTAGGCTAGCGCAGCGCGCGCAGCGAGTTGGCCACGCACAGCAGCGCCACCCCGCTATCGGCAAACACCGCTAGCCATAGCGACGGATATCCCGCCACCGCCGCCGCCATCACCACCGCCTTGATGCCCAGCGCCAGCCACACGTTCTCCTTCGCCAGCCGCATCACCTTCCGGGCCAGCACCACGGCGGCGGCCACCTTGGATGGCTGGTCGTCCATCAGCACCACGTCCGCCGCTTCCATCGCCGCATCGCTGCCCATGGCCCCCATGGCAATTCCCACGTCCGCCCGGGCCAGCGCCGGCGCATCGTTGATGCCGTCGCCCACGAAGGCAAGCGTACCCTCCCTGCCCTGCCGTGCGAGCGCTTCCAGCTCTCCGGCCTTTTGCGCGGGCAGCAGTTCCGCCCGCACCTCGTCGATGCCCAGCTCGCGCCCGACGGCCTCCCCGTTTTTCCCTGCATCGCCCGTCAGCATCACGATGCGCCCCACGCCCATCCGCCGCAACGCCCTCACCGCCTCCGCCGCGTCGTCCTTCACCACGTCCGCCACCACGACATGCCCCATGTAGACCCCGTCGCGCGCCACATGAATCGCGGTTCCGGCCTGGTGGCAGTCATGCCATTCCGCGCCCGCCGCCGCCATCAGCCGCCCGTTCCCGATGGCAATCTCGTGCCCGTCCACGATGGCCCGCACGCCCATTCCGGCCTCTTCCCGCACCTCCCCGATCCGTCCTTCGTCGATATGCCCTCCGTGCGCCCGCACAATCGATGCCGCCACCGGGTGCGTCGAATGCGACTCCGCCACCGCCGCCAGGTCCAGCAGCTCGTCCGCGGAAACCACCTGCGGGTGCACCGCCACCACGCTGAACACGCCCTTCGTCAGCGTGCCCGTCTTGTCGAACACCACCGTTCCCGTCCGCGCCAGCTGCTCCAGCGCCGCCGCCCCCTTGACCAGCACCCCCTTCCGCGACGCCCCGCCCACCCCCGCGAAAAACGCCACCGGAATCGACAGCACCAGCGCGCACGGGCACGATGCCACCAGAAACACCAGCGCCCGCCGCGTCCATTCCGCCCAGCCCCCCCACGCCGCCGCCCCGCCGCCGAACGCCATCCCCGCCAGCGGCGGCACCACCGCCACCGCCACCGCCGCCCCGACGACCACCGGCGTGTACACCCGCGCAAACCGCGTAATGAACTTCTCCGTCCGCGCCTTCCGCGCCTCCGCATGTTCCACCAGCTCCAGAATCCGCGAAGCCGTGCTCTCCCCAAACCCCGCCGTCACCTGCACCTCCACCAGCCCCGACTGGTTCACAAACCCGGCCAGCACCTCGTCCCCCACCCCTGCGTCGCGCGGCAGGCTTTCGCCGGTCAGCGCCGACGTGTCGAACGCCGTCGCCCCCCTCACGATGATCCCATCCAGCGGCACCTTTTCGCCTGGCCGCACCACCACCCATTCGCCCACGCCGACCTCGGCCACCCCCACCACCACCTCCTCGCTGCCCCGCAGCACCGTCGCCTGGTCCGGCCGGATGTCCATCAGCGCCGCAATCGACCGCCGCGACCGCCCGACCGCCGCGTCCTGCAGGCCCTCCCCCACCTGGTACAGCACCATGACCGCCGCCGCCTCGGCCGCCTCGCCCAGCGCGAACGCCCCCGCCGACGCCATCAGCATCAGCACGTTCTCGTCCAGCCACACGCCCCGCCGCAGATGCTTCCACGCCGCTCGCGCCACCCCGGCTCCCGCCAGCGCCCACGGCACCACAAACGCCGCCGCCCGCGACCGCCCCTCCGGCAACACCCCGCACCACCCCGCCGCCAGCAACCCGAAAAACAGTACCGCCGCCACCACGACGGGCCAGCGCGCCCCCTCCGTTTCCTCCTCCTCGTGCGCCTCGCCCCCCTCCGCCGCCCCGCAGCACCCGCACCCCTCGCACTTCCCCGCCCGTTCCTTGCCCGAACGCTCCGCCTTCATGCCTGTACCTCCGCCGCCTCGTCGCCCGGCTGCGCCTCCCATTTCTCCCCCAGATGCGTCAGCCCCGTCGCCAGGATGATGGACACATGCTCGTCCGACAGCGCATAGGCCACCTTCTTCCCCCGCCGTTCCGCCTTCACCAGCGCATTGTCCCGCAGCACCTTCAGCTGATGCGACACCGCCGAATCCGTCATCCGCAGCCGCCTCGCCAGTTCCCCCACGCACAGACTTCCCCCCGCCAGCTCGTACAGAATCCGCGTCCGCGTCGTGTCCCCGAAAATCCCGAAGAAGTCCGCCAGCTCCGCCAGCTGCCACTCCTCCCGCGCCTCCGCCCCCTGCAACACTCCGCCCTTCCCGCTCCCCGCCTCGTGCTCCATGTCTCTTTTCATTTGAGCCTGCCTTCAATTGAGTATTCATTCATTTGAACGTCTGCGCAAGTCTACTCCCCGCTCCCCAGGTGTCAACTCCCAATTCCCTCCGCCCGGTAACTGCATGGTCTTATGTTCGATAGTGCCCTTTTTGCCATGTTTTCGAGGGGTGGAGCCGTCACCCGCCCCCCTTTTTTGGCCAGCCACATCGGATCTGGACAGAGAATATGCTCGTTTACCGCACCCATGAATATGCCCAGTTTGTCAAATAGAAAGGACACTCTTCAGGAAGGGCGGTGGTTTTTGGTTGGTCAAGTACTGGACACTCCTTTC
>JAFTAH010000143.1 GCA_017458625.1 Kiritimatiellia bacterium
GAATTCAAAATTCCTTGTCCAAACTTGCCCTGATGTTCCCCTACGTCGTTGCCGGATTTCGACGCAGGAAACTGCGCCTTCAATCCGGCGCCTCGTCGGGAAACACCATGCCGTCGTTTGAACAAGTTTTTATCATCCAGGCCACTAGGGTGGGGGGAGGCCGAGGGCGGCGGGGAGGTGGAAGGAGCCGGCGAGGAGGAGGAGGGCGTGGGCGCTGGTGGCGGCGGCACGGGCGGCGGGGAGGGCGTCGCCGAGGGGGAGGATCTCGGAGGGGATGCCAGCGGCGGTGGCGGCGGCGAGGAGAATGGAGGGATCGGTGCCGCGCGGGGGGGGGAGGCCGACGAGGAAGGCGCGGTCGACGACGGGACGGAGGGCGCGGAAGTAGGCGGGGGCATCCTTGTCGGTCAGGAGACCGCAGAGGAGGAAGAGAGGGCGTCCGCGCCGGAGGGGGCGGAGGGCGGCGGCCAGGGCGGCGGCGGCATGGGGGTTGTGGGCGACGTCGAGGTAGGTGGGCGGGTCGTCGGAGAGGCGCTGGAGGCGGCCGGGCCAGCGGAGGCGGGAGAGGCCGTCGACGATGGCGGCATCGGGGAGGGGGAGGCCGAGGGAGCGGAGGTAGAGGATGGTGGTGATGGCGCAGGCGGCGTTGTCGAGCTGGAAGGCGCCGGGGAGGTGGAGGCGGACGGGGGGGAGGTCGGAGTCGGGGGTCTGGATGTGGAGGGTCTGGGCGTCGGGGGCGGTGGCCGGGCGGGGCGGGGTGGCGCGGATGGAGACCTGTTCGGCGGCGTGGAGGACGGGGGCCTGGCGGCGGGCGGCGAGGTCGAGGAGGACGGCGAGGGCCTCGGGGGCTTGTGGGGCGCCAATGACGACGGGGCGGCGGGGCTTGATGATGCCTCCCTTTTCGGTGGCGATGGCGGCGAGGGTGTTGCCGAGGTAGGCGGTGTGTTCGAGACCGATGGGAAGGATGACGGAGGCAAGGGGGTCGACGACGTTGGTGGCGTCGAGGCGGCCGCCCATGCCGGTTTCGAGGATGGCGAGGTGGACGTGCTGGTCGAGGAAGTACTTGAAGGCGATGGCGGTGGCGAGCTCGAAGAAGGTGGCGGGGCGGGCATCGGGGGCGGCGGCCTGGCGGGCGTCGGCGGCGAGGGTCTGGTCGATGAGGTCGGAGAGGACGTCGTCTGGGATGGGGATGCCGTCGATGCGGATGCGTTCCGAGAAGTGGAAGAGATGGGGGGAGGTGTAGAGGCCGGTGCGGAGGCCGGCGGCGGAGCAGATGGCGGCCAGCATGGCGGCGGTGGAGCCCTTGCCGTTGGTGCCGGCGAGGTGGACGCAGGGGAGGGCGAGGGGATCGACGCCGAGTTCGGCGAGGAGGGCGCGGGTGGTGTCGAGGCCGAGGCGGATGGAGTAGCCGCCGGTGCGCTGGTAGAGGGCGGCGAGCAGGTCACGGAGAGGGGTGGGGGAGGCGGGGGAGGCGGTCATGGCGAGATTCCGTGCTGGAGGCGGGCGGCGAGGTGGTCGTGGTCGGTGCCGAGGGCTTCCCATTGGGCGTTGAGAGGGGCGAGGGAGGCCTGGAGGGCGGAGAGGCGGCGGGCGGCGGTGGCGCGGTCGGGGGGAGGGAGGTCGGGGGAGGCGAGGGTGTCGGAGAGGGTGGCGATTTCGTCTTCGGCGGCGGTGATCTGGGCTTCGAGGGCGGCGAGCTGCTTCTGGAGCTTGCGGAGGGAGGTCTTGAGGCGCTGGCGGTCGGCGGGGGAGAGGGGGGGCGGAGCAGCGACCGGGGTGTCGGCGGGAGCGGCAGGGGCGGCCGGGGCGGCGGGGGCGGACGACGGGGCGGCTGCGGGGAGAGGGGAAGGGGTGTCGGCGGGGAGGGCGAGGAGGCGTTCGCGGTATTCGTCGTAGGTGAGGTGGAAGAGGGTGACGCCGCCGGCGTGGGGGAGGATCTGGAGGATGCTGGTGGCGGCATGGCGGATGAATTCGACGTCGTGGGAGACGATGAGGAAGGTGCCGGGATAGTCGGAGAGGGCGGTCTGGAGGGCCTCGCGGGTTTCGATGTCGAGGTGGGTGGTGGGCTCGTCGAGGAGGAGCAGGTTGGGCGGACGGAGGAGGATGCGGGCGAAGGCGAGGCGGATGCGTTCGCCGCCGGAGAGCACGGAGACGCGCTTTTCGACGGCTTCGCCGGAGAAGCCGAAGGTGCCGAGGATGGTGCGAAGCTCGGCTTCGGGACGGTCGGGGGCGACTTGCTTGAGGGAGGCGAGGGGGGTGGAGTCGGGGGGGATGGCGCCGGCGGTTTCCTGGGACTGGTAGCCGGGGGTGACGAGGTGGCCGAGGTGGATGGTGCCGGCATCGGGGCGGAGGAGGCCGGCGACGAGGCGGAGGAGAGTGGTCTTGCCGGCGCCGTTGGGGCCGACGAGGGCGACCTTGTCGCCGCGGAGGAGCTGGAAGGAGACGTCGTGGAGGACGGGAGAGGCGTCGGAGGCGTAGCGGAAGGAGAGGTGGTCGACGCGGAGGACATCGTTGCCGCAGTGGGGCGGAGGCGGGAGGCGGAGCTGGGCGGCGCCGCGGTGGATGGCCTCGACGCGGGTCTGCTGGTCCTGGAGCTTCTCGAGGAGCTTGATCTTGGACTGGACGCGGGTGGCGAGGGTGGCCTTGGAGCGGAAGTGGTCGACGAACTTCTGGAGCTCGCGGATACGCTTCTGCTCGTTGGCGGCGCGGGCAAGGGAGAGGGTGCGGCGCTTTTCGCGTTCGGCGGCGTAGTAGGGGTAGGGGCCGGGGTAGCGGGTGAGGTGGCCGGCGGCGACTTCGAGGGTGACGGAGGTGAGGGACTGGAGGAGGTAGCGGTCGTGGGAGACGAGAGCCAGGGTGCCGCGGAAGGCGTCGAGGCGGCGGCGGAGCCACTCGACGGCGGGGAGGTCGAGGTAGTTGGAGGGTTCGTCGAGGAGAAGGAGGTCGGGGTCGGCGAGGAGGGCGCGGGTGAGGAGGGCGCGCATCTGCCAGCCGCCGGAGAAGGAGGCGAGGGGCCGGGAAAGGTCGGCGGGATCGAAGCCGAGTCCGGAAAGGGCGGCGGCGGCGCGGGCGGGGAGGGAGTAGCCGTCCTGGTGCTCGAAGGCGGACTGGAGGTCGCCGAGGCGGGCGAGCAGGGAGCGGGCGAGGGGAGGGGGGAGGTCGGGGTCGGCGAGCTGGTTCTCGAGGAGACGAATCTCGGCGGACAGGACCTCGAGGGTGGGGGCGCCGCGCTGGACGTACTCGAGGAGGGGGGTGTCGCCGGCGTCGGCAGGGAGCTGCTGGCGGAGGTAGCCGATGCGGATGTCCTTGCGGCGGAGGATGCGGCCGCCGTCGGGTTCGGCCTCGCCGGCGACCAGGTCGAGGAGGGTGGTCTTGCCGGCACCGTTGGGGCCTACGATGCCGATGCGCTCGCAGGGGAGCAGGCGGAGGGACTGGGCGTCGAGGAGGAGTTGCGCGCCGTAGCGCTTGGTGACGGACTGGAGCTCGATCATGGGAAGGAGGACTCTAGCACGCAGGGGTGCGGGAGACGGACACAAAAAGGGCGCAACCTGGGAACGGGTTGCGCCATGGGGGAAACGGGACGGGCCGCCTAGGCGGGGAGCGTCGCGTTCTTCTTGGCGATGTCGACGAGGGCGGCAAAGCCATCGGCATCGTGGATGGCGATCTCGGAAAGCATCTTGCGGTTGAGGTCGATGGACGCCTTGTGGAGTCCTTCGATGAAGCGGCTGTAGGAGATGCCGGCGGCACGGCAGGCGGCCGAGAGGCGGATGATCCACAGGCCGCGATAGTCGCGCTTCTTCTCCTTGCGGTTGGCATAGGAGAGGGCCATGGCGCGGTCGGTGGCTTCCTTGGCCTGGCGGAAAAGGGCGTGGCGGCTACCGTAGAAGCCCTTGGCACGGGCGAGGACCCGTTTGCGGCGTTTGCGGCTGGCGACGGCGTTGGTGGTTCTGGACATGATGATTCCTCCTGACTATTTTCCCATGCTGAGGGAGAGGGCGCGCGCGATGCTGCCGGTGGCCTGGGAAAGGGACCGGAGGTGGCGCTTCTGCTTGCGGGTCTTGCTGGCCGCCAGGTGACGGTGACCGGGGCGGTTGTGCAGAATCTTGCCCGTGGCGGTCTTCTTGAACCGCTTGGTGACGGCTTTGATCGTCTTCTTCTTGACTGTTGTGGCCATGGATATTACCTCGTCTTGGGCGGGGGGCATACGCCTCCGCACGTTTCATTCGCAAAAAGAGTGTTGCCCTTCTACGCTCTTTCCCGAGCCTCGTCCAGCATAATCTTCGCGGCAAGGCATTTTTTTCGGTGGGGTGCTTCGCCAGAGTAAACGCGCCGCATCCGTTGCGAAGAGGCGTGCAATGGGGGCGGAAAAAGCTTGCGGGGAAGAGAATAGGGTTGGAGCGGGGGAGGGAAGGGGGTAGGATGGAGGGATGAAGAACGGAAATGGGACCAGAAGAATGGTGGAACTGGGCCGAACGGGCATCGTGACGCCGCAGAACGGGTTCGGGGCGCTCCCCGTGCAGCGGGTGGCGGCGGACGAGGCGGTGCGCCTGCTGCGGAAGGCGCGGGACGGCGGAATGACGTATTTCGACACGGCGCGGGCGTACAGCGACAGCGAGGAGAAGCTGGGGAAGGCGTTCGGCGGGGCGTGGGACGGGATTTTCGTCGCCACGAAGACGATGGCGCGGACGCCGGAGGGGGTGAGGGCCGATTTGGAGGCGTCGCTGCGGGCGCTGAAGACGGATTGCATCGACGTGTACCAGTTCCATTGCGCGCCGCAATGCTGGCGTCCGGGGGACGGAACGGGGATGGTCGAGGAGCTGCTCAAGGCGAAGGCGGAAGGGAAAATCCGCCACATCGGGGTGACGGCGCATCTGGCGTGGGTGGCGGAGGAATGCGTGGAGTCCGGGGTGTACGAGACGCTGCAGTTTCCGTTTTCGCACCTGGCGACCGAGCGGGAAATCGAGCTGGTGGAGCGGTGCGCAAAGGTCGGGGTGGGGTTCGTGGCCATGAAGGGGATGGCGGGGGGGCTGATCCGGCGGAGCGACGTCGCGATGGCGTGGATGCGCGAGTTTCCGAACGTGGTGCCCATCTGGGGCATCCAGCGGGAGGAGGAGCTCGACGAGTGGCTGCGCTACATGGACGAGCCGCCGGAGATGACCCGGGAGCGCGCGGAGGTGGCGGAGCGGGACCTGCAGGAGCTGTCTGGGTCGTTCTGCCGGGGCTGCGGGTACTGCATGCCGTGTCCGCAGGGGATCAAAATCAACAACTGCGCGCGGACGTCGCTGCTGCTTCGGCGGGCGCCGTCGAAGGCGTGGCTGACGCCGGAATGGCAGGCGGAGATGGCGAAAATCGAACGCTGCACGGGGTGCGGGCGGTGCGCGAAGCGGTGCCCCTACGGGCTGGACACGCCGGGGCTGCTGAAAGCGAACTGGGAGGACTACAAGCGGGTGCTGGCGGGGGAGACGAAGGTGTGAGACAGCGGAGGAAGGGCGGATGACGGAGCGCAAGGGAACGATGCCGAAAAAGACGGCGAAAGGTTGCGGTCGGGGGTGTCTTGTCGTGATGGCGCTGCCGCTGGGCTTGTACGCGGCCATTTCGATTTGCGCGTCCATTTATGCAGCGTACTTTGATGTGACGCCGTATTTGAGCCGGTTGCGACCCGAAATGACGGTGGAGGAGGCGCGGGCGGTGTTTCCCGGACGCTTCCAGGTCAAGGAGCAGAAGTGGGACGGGTATTTTGTGGGCACGTGGGTGGTCGACCCGGAGAGGCTGGGGGTGAAGCGCTTGCTTGTCGACATCAAGGAACCGTCGTCGACTGCGGAAATGTGGGTGCGCGACCTTGCGGGCATGTATGAATTTGCAACGGTCCATTTCGACGCGGAAGGGCGGTTGTGCGGGGTGGATTTCAGCTCGTACTCCAATCGGCGGTGGCGGGCGAAATGGGGGACGAAGTACGAGGGACGCCGGTGCGATTGCGACGAAGAGGGGACGGCGGAGGCGGAAAAGAGAGGAGACGATGTCAACGAAATCGACGATGCCGACGAGGCCGAGGACGGCAGGGGGGGCGACGAGGTTGAGGGGAGGGGAGGGGGGGACTAGGTCTGGGGGCGGGAGCGGAGGCGGGGGTCGAGGGCGTCGCGAAGGGCGTCGCCGAGGAGGTTGAAGGCGAGGACGACCAGGAAGATGGCGATGGTCACGGCGGTCAGCTCCCACCAGACGCCCTGCCAGAGCCGGAGGCGCGCGCTGGAAAGCATGGTGCCCCAGGAGGGCTCGTTCTGGACGCCTATGCCGAGGAAGGAGAGGAAGACCTCGGTGCCGATGGCACCGGGAAAGCGGAGGGTGAAGCTGACCAGCGCGACGTGGGCGACGTTGGGGAGGATGTGGCGGAAAAGGATGCGGGGGCTGGAGAAGCCGAGGGCGCGGGCGGCCTGGGCGTAGCCGAAGGAGCGGTGGCGGAGGGTTTCGGCGCGGATGAGGCGGCAGGTGCTGGTCCAGGTGGTCAGGCCGAGGGCGACGAACACGCCGAGGAGCCCCTTGCCGACCACGAGCGCGATGGCCAGCACGAAGAGGAGCCCGGGAATGGCCGCGAAGGTGGTGCAGAGCCAGACGACGGCCTCGTCGAGCCATTTGCCGTAGTAGCCGGCCAGCAGGCCCAGCAGGACGCCGAGGGGGATGGCGATGAGGCTGGAGACGATGCCGACGAGGAAGCTGATGCGGGCGCCCTGGAGGAGGCGGAGGAGGACGTCGCGGCCCAGGCCGTCGGTGCCGCAGGGGTGGTGGAGCGAGGGCGGCAGGTAGGCGGCGGAGATGTCCTGCTGCTGCCAGGGCGGGGTGAGGTCGCGGAGCAGGTAGTAGTCGCGCGCCACTTCGGCCACAAGCGCCGCCAGGGTGAAGAGCAGCACCACGAGCAGGCACAGGCGGGTGGGCCAGGAGGCCCAGAGCTGGCGCCAGGGGGAAGAAGAAGCGGTGGCAGGGGCGTCGGTCATGTCAGAGGGTCAGAGTGGAAAAGTTCCAGACAATGGAAACGTGTTTCGGGCATTTTTCCAGACAATGGAAACATGTTTTCCTCACGAGAGCTTGACGCGGGGGTCGACGGCGGCGAGGGCCACGTCGGCCAGGAGGTTGGCGAGGGTGCAGAGGACGGCGCCGACCAGGACGATGGCGCGGATGGTCACGAAGTCGCTGCTGTTGATGGCGTTGATGGAGAGGTAGCCCAGGCCCGGGATGCCGAAGAAGGATTCGAGGAGCAGGCTGCCGGTGTAGAGGTAGGGGAGCGACAGGACCACGTTCGTCACCACGGGCGACAGGGCGTTGCGCAGGACGTGGCGGAACAGGATGCGCGAGGTCGGGAGGCCTTTCGCGCGCGCGGTCATCACGTATTCGCGGTTCATTTCCTCCAGGAGGATGGTGCGGTAGAAGCGGACGGAGCTGCCCAGGCCCGTGAACGTCCCGATCAGCACCGGCAGCAGCAGGTTCGCCCACGACTCGAAGCCCCAGACCGGGAAGAGGTGCAGCTTGAAGCCCAGGAAGAATTGGCCGAGGATGATGAAGACGATGTAGTTGATGGACATGATGGCCACGGAAACCGCGACCAGGAGGCGGTCGAGGAGGCGGCCGTGGAAGTAGGCGCACCAGAGGGCCAGGGTGAGGGAGAGGAGCAGCTCGCAGACGAGAATCGGCACCGTCAGGAGGAGCGAGGGGCCGATGCCCGCGAGCAGGATGGCGGCGACGGGGCGGTTCAGGGAGGTCGAGATGCCGAAGTCGAGGTGGGCGAGCTCGCGGAAGTAGCGGACGAGCTGGCTGTCGAAGAGGCCCCGGGTGGCGCGGCGGAGGCGGATGGCGGCGAGGGTGGCGCCGTCGGGGCCCGCGACCAGGCGGGGGGGGGCGTCGGAGGGGAAGGTGGCGGGGAGGGAGTCCGGGGAGGCCAGGGCGCCGGCGGTCACGTCGAGGTCGAGGCGCCACGTGTTGCCGGCGGGGAGCGGGAAGTAGAGGGGGAGGTCGAGCTCGGCACCGGGGGCGAGGTGGAGGCCGTCGGGGTCGGCGTGCCAGCGGGCGAGCTCGGAGGGGGCCGCGGCGGCGAAGTCGACGTCGGGTAGCGCGCGGTTCTTTGTCCAGCGGCCGAGGAAGAGCGGGAGGTCGTAGCCGCCGCGGGCGTCGAAGTCCGCCAGGGCCTGCGGGGAGGCGTTCTGGCCCAGCACGTTCGAGGCGGGACTGCCGCCGACCACGTTGAAGAGGAAGAACGTAATCAGCACGATGCCGAGAACCGTCGGCAGGGCAAGCAGGATTCGGCGCGTGAGGAAGCGGAGCATGACAAGGGGTAAGAGTAGGCCGGAGAGGCGGACTTGGAAAGAGAAAAGGGAAGTGGAATGAGCTGCCGGGGAAGATGCAATGGCCTTGTTTCCTGCAAGGTCTCGCGCGCAGACGCCGAGGTGCAGGGCGGAGCAAGGCGGTGGTAGGTCAGCGGAGGCAGAAGTAGTAGAGGGCGGCGAGCAGGGCGAGAAGGAGGACGGCCAGGAGGATGCGGCCGGTGGTGGAGCGGGTGAGGTAGGCGAGGAACAGCTTGCGTTTCAGGGACATGGGACGGAACCTTTGCAGGGGGGGGCTTATTCAAAGTGTTCGAAGGCGTCGATGATGTCGAGGTAGGCCCCATCGAAGCCGGCGGCGAGGATGTGGGCGAGGGCGGAATCCGGGGCGCGGAAGAGGAGCTGCTGCCAGTCGGGATGCCAGTAGCGGACCTTGTAGTTGTCGGGCCAGTCGGGATTGGGGGCGTCGAGCCAGGGGGGTGGCTGGCGGGACCAGGAGGGTTGCCAGTAGGGGCGGTAGGTCTCGGCCTCGCCGATGGAGAGGTAGGCGAGGACGCGGCGGGAGGTGCCGTCGGGGCGGTGGCGGAGGCGGACGAGGTCGGCAGGGGTGAGGGGGGAGCCGTCGGAGGCGCAGGGGTCGATGACCAGGAGGGTGGCCGGGGTGGCGGCGAGGGCTTGCACGAGCAGGTCGCGGCGATTGAAGTCGGCGTTGAGGAGATAGAGGAAGGAGGTGGCGGGCAGGTCGGCGGGGATGCAGTCGAGTTCGCGGGAGGGAGCCTGGAAGGAGTGGAAGCGGTGGGCGTCGTTCTGGCGGCGCGACTCGGCAACGTGGGCGGGCGTGGAGCAGTAGTCGGTGACGAGAACGGGCTTGCCGGCGGCGCGGACGCGGTCGAGGTAGGCCAGAAGGCGGGCGGTTTCGCGCGGCGGGGAGGGGTGGTCGTCCTTGTCCATGCCGTAGAAGAGGTCTTCCTGGCCGACGGCGTCGATGGCGGCGAGGTAGGGGGCGACGAGAGGGGCCTGGGGGTCATCGGGAACGGCGGTGACAAGCTCGATGCCGTTCTGGGGGACGATGAGGAAGCCGGGACGGGCGGCCTTGGCGGTCTGGCTGATGGCGATGACGAGGTCGCGCATGGCCTGGCGGGGTTCGGGGGCGTCGGGCGAGTGGGCCGGACGGGCGAGAGCAGGAACAGCGGCCGTAACGGAAGAGAACAGGAGCAGCAGAAGCCAGGAAAATGGGGAAAAGGGGCACGAGGACATCGGCAGGAGCCAAAAAGGATCGGAAAACTACTCGGCAAACGGGGCCAGGAGGGCGGGCAGGCGGGAGGCGTAGGGGAGATAATCGTCGGGGAGGGCGTCGACGATGCGCTCCGTGGCGGAGATATGCTGGACGAGCGGGTCGTCAGGGTCGGCGGTGGCCATTTCGTCGCGGATGAAGAGGGTGGCGTCGCCATTGTCGGAGGTCAGGAGCTGGAAGTCGAGAGTGCGGTCGCGGTTGCCAAAGTAGTCGAACTGGCGGTTGAGGTCTTCGCCGGAGACCTGCATGAAGCGGGCGAAGCGGGCCTTGCCCAGGGTATCGAGTAGCTCGGAATAGAGGACGGCGGAGACTTCGGCTCCCTCCTCGGGGTAGGGGGCGCCATGAAGGAGGAGGCGATCGGGGCCCGAGCCGTCCATCGTGTCCAGGGTGGAGTCCTCGAGCTCGTAGAGGATGGAGCGGGAGGCGATGAAGGAGGCATCCATGCGGTCGACCTCCTCCGGGGTGAGGCGGAGGAGCTGGATGAGGTCCTCGGAGGTGAGGAGGGCATCGTCGACGGGAGCGATGCGGAGGTTCTTCATCTGCTCCTCGGGAAGGGGATAGCGGCCCTGGACGTTTTCGACGATCCAGTTGAGCATTTCCTCGAGGCGACGGCGGAGTTCGGCGTTTTCGCGTTCGAGTTCGGCGAGCTGGCGACGTTCGGCGGGGGGACGGAGGGGGCCGACGGACGGGCGCGGAGAGGGCGTGGCCCGCACGATGGAGGCCGCGGAGGCGGGCGCAGCAATGCGGGCCGCGGCCCCCGACGAAGAGGCCGGGGCCGGGGCGGTGGCCGGGGGGAGAGAAGAGGACGAGTCGGGTGCGGAACGGAAGGCGGGCCACACCGCAAGCCCCAGCAGGAGCAGCACCACCAGCACCGCCGCCACCGAAAGGCGCGGCGACATGGGGGGGATATAGCTCATGGGGAGGAGGGAGGGGCGGTGGTGAACGCGAGTTCCACGCCCGGGACAGGGCTAGCGTGCCGGGGGCGCGGCCAGGGCGCGGCGGTAGGTGAGCCAGCGGTCGAGCAGGGCGTCCAGGTGGCCGTTCTGGCGCCACTCGGCGAGAATGGCATTGGCGGCCGTGCGGAGTCCGTCGTTGCCGGGGGCGACGGCCCAGGCGAGCTGCTGTTCGTACAGGGGAATGGGGACGAGTTCGAGGGTGGTCTCGCTGTTGAGCAGGATGTCGATGACGGCCGCCAGATCGTCAATGTACAGGTTGTACAGGCGGCTCGTCAGGTGGAGGGGGACATCGGAGCGCAGGGCGACGGGCACGAGCTTCGTGTTCAGGCAGTGGCGGCGGGCGAAGAGCTCGCCGGAGGTGCCGCGCAGAACGCCGATGGGGGCGCGCGTTCCGCAAATCTCCTCGGCGGACTTGAAGACGCCCGCGTCCTCGGCACGGACGAGGGCGACGAGGGGGTTGTCGGTGTAGGAGTCGCAGAAGTCGACCTTGAGGGCGCGGGCAGGGGTGATGGTGCGGCCAGACATGACGATGTCGACTTCGCCACGGGCCAGGGCGGGTTCCAGCTCCTCCCGGGCCAAGGGCACGAGCACGGGCTGGCAATGGAGCTCGGCGGCGAGGTCGCGGGCGAAGTCGGCCTCCAGGCCGGCGAACTGGCCGCCAATGGCGAACGAGACGGGCGGATAGTGCGGCGAATAGCCGACGCGGAGGGTGTCCGGCGTCTTGCCGGAGGGTGGCAGGGCGCAGCCGACGAGCAACGTCGTCAGCAGACTGGTGGCAAGCAGGGAGAGGAAGCTTCTGGAATTCTTCATGGTCATGTCTTTGGGGTAGGGGATTATCGTCGCCAAATCACCTTCAACTGAAAATGCATTCTAGCAGGATTTTTCTTGCGCGCGAGCAGAAAAAGGCAAGGGGGCGCGGCGGCGGCAATTGGGCCGGGCCGCACGCTGGTCGACGGTCGGCAGTCGACTGACGGAAGCGAAAATTCCCTTTGTTTATCCGTAAACTCACAGCAATTCTGCAAGGGCAAAACCGCCTGCCTCCCGCCCGGGAGAGGGCAGGAAGACAGGCCTTCAGGGGGAGGATGAAACGGCGGGCGTCAGGGGAGCGACGACGGAACGGCGTTGTTGATTCGGTCGAAGCGATAACAATAGAAGCCGTTGGGCGTCATGGTGTCGACTTCGGTCCAGTCGTTGGTGGAGGCGAGATCGGCTTTCCACAGGAGGACGCGGCGGTATTCCGGCATGGTGGGGGCGGCTCCGGGATTCTCGGCATCGGCCAGAGAGATGCGGAGGGAAGGGGAAAGGACACCGACGGCATCGAGATCGAAGCCGGGGGCAGGCAGGATGGGCGGACGGGTGGGCCACGGGTCGTAGATGGGATTGCCGTAGGAGTCGAGGCAGGAACCGTCGCCGGGAATGTCAATCAGGCGGACATAGCGGACGGCGGAGAGGTCTACGCCAGCCTCGGCCGCGGCATCGCCGAAAACGGCCAGATCAAAGGCGGTGCCGTAGCCCTGGATCGTCTTGCAGGCGAGGCCGCCATAGGCCGTCGGCGAGGAAGCGTTGGTCTTGCCATATTCGTCGATGGGAATGGTTTCCAGACAGTGGTTCGGAAAACGGATCCAGTCCTTGCCGTTGGAACTGACCTCGACATAGGCCAGTTCAAGATACGTATCGGCGAAAGCGTTTTCAAAAACCGCAAAGTCGGGGCCGGGGGCATCATGGATGGGAACGGGGAAGCCGAGGACGATGGAGCCGCCGTCGCCCAGCGTGACGACGCCGTTGGTGGCCCCATTGCCCCACATGGCGCCCTGGGCGGCGCCGAGGGCGTTGGAGGGTACCATGTAGAAGGGGTCAACAGGGTTTTCGGTGGCGGGGGAGTAGGCGATCACCTCGGAGGCCCAGGTCACCAGATTGGTGGAGGTGGAGGGAATGGCGATGGAGGGGCTGTCGTGGGAGGCGTAGGCATAGGCGAGATCCGCCAAGGCCACGTACGTCGGCGTCTTGGCCCCATACGGCCCCACGTCCGTCGTCTCCAAGCTGACCTCGATTTCCACCACCGCATCGCCGAGCGGGGTCAAGTCGACCTCCTCCCAGTCGCGCTGGATGAACGACTGGCCGTCGCGGAAATCCGCCAGGTAGTGCGCGACCATGCCCGTTTTTTCGCCCGAAATGTCGTGTCCCGTCAGGCGCACCACGAAAAAGTCGCCATTGGTGAACGCCCGGGCATAGCCGTCTCCGTTGGCGAGTGAATCGGCGGCATAGGCCGTGTTGTTCACCCATACGCGTTGAGGGGCGGCCGGAAGGTCAAACGACATTGCTGTCGTCTCATACCAACCGGGGAAGGCCACGACATAGCCAGTACTGTTCCTCCACAGGCCGGCCGCAGAATATTGGTTTTCCATTCCCCCATCCGTCGTGTTCGTCATGCGTGACGCCGCGAACCCCTCCCAATAGTTCCAATCCGCCACCGCATAGTTGTTCAGCCCCACGGCTTCGAACGACAAATCGCGGTCATTCACGTAGTCGTTCGTTCCCAGCGCCGTCCCGAAGTCCACCACCCGTTCCGTGCCTAGGCACACGCCTAGTCCCAGCCATCCGGCAACGACAGTCGTCGCCGCCATCATCATCCTATTCATGTTGTCCTTTCCTCTCCCAAGTCGCGAGGAGATTCAATGTTGCTCGACCAGGGGAGAGCCCCGCATTCTGACTCCCGGGCATGTTGTCCCGGCTACAGTGGCGCGTCCGCGCGGGCTTTTGACCCGACTTTCCGTTCGCCCTCCCGTTTCGGCGGCATCATCCCCCAATCGGGGGCGCATTTCAAGCACCAGGTTGGGCGGACGGGTCGAGAGGGAGCCTTGTTCCCGAGAAGTCTAGTATTCTAGATTTCTAGACATCTAGATTTCTAGAGTTCCAGGAGCCTGGGGCGTGGAAGGGGCTATTGCGCAAGTTCGGCGGAGCGGCGGGTGGCGGCGTGGACGGCGGCCACGACGGCACGGGACAAACCTTGTTCCTCGGCGGCGGCGAGTCCGGCCAGGGTGGTCCCGCCGGGGGAGGAGACGCGCTGGCGCAGGACGGCCGGGGTTGCACCGTCGGTTCCCTTGACGGCTTCGGCGGCGGCCAGGACGGCGGCCCCCAGCACGGTCTCGATGGCCATCTGCCGGGCGATGTCGGCAGGAATGCCGCCCTCGATGCCGGCGGCCTCCAATGCCTCCATGAAGGCAAAGACATAGCCCGGTCCAGAGCCGGAGAAGCCCGTGACGAGGTCGAGCTTGTCCTCGGGCATCGGGAAGGCCAGGCCGACAGCCGAGAAGATGCGCAGGGCGGTGTCGAGGTCGCCTTCGGCGATGCGCGCCCCGGCAGCCAGCGCGGAAACACCGTGGCCGACGGTAGCGGGCAGGTTCGGCATGATGCGGATGACGCGGCAAGGGACCAGCGCCTCCAGGGCGCGGGTGGGGAGGCCGGCGCAGATGGAGAGGAGCAGCGTGGAAGCGGTGAGGACGGGCGCGAGTTCGCGGAGTAGCGCGGGGGCCTGCTGCGGCTTCACGGCCAGCAGGATCACGGGAGGTTGGCCGGGAGGCAGGGCGGCCAGAGCATCGCGCGGGGTGCCGGTGGTGGCGACGCCGTGACGCGCTTCCAGCTCGGCCCGGCGTTCCGGGCGGATTTCGGCGACGAGAAGCTCATCCGCCGCATACACCTTCCGGGCCAGCAGGCCGGCCAGGATGGCTTCGGCCATGTTGCCGCCGCCAAGGAAAACGAGGTTGGGGGTTTTGGACGTGGTCATGCGTTGCGCTCCATGGGCTTTTGTGCTGGATATGGATGTCGTGGGATGCGGGCCGCGCGGAGCGCGGGTCCTGCCAAAATGCACTGAATCATGGTCATTTTCGCCTTCTGGAGGTGCAAGGACAGTTGATGATCTATGGCTTGCACATTAGGATTCCAGGCGGGGGACCATTGGGGGGCGGGGACCGAAGATGGCGGTGCCGATACGGACGAAGGTTGCGCCTTCGGCGATGGCGACCTCGAAGTCGTGGGTCATGCCCATGGAGAGCTCGGGGAGGGCGAGATCCGTGGCGGCCTGGGCATCGTCGCGGAGGCGGCGCAGTTCGCGGAAGTAGGGGCGGGCCTCTTCGGGATCGGCGGCGATGGGGGGCACCGTCATCAGGCCGGCTACCGTCAGCGCCTGGAGCCCGGGAACGGCGGCCAGCGTGGCGGCGAGCTGGTCGGGTGGCATGCCGGACTTCGACTTCTCGCCGGAGACATTGACTTCCAGCAGAACCGTGGGACGGCGGCCGCGTTCGACGGCCAGGCGGTCGAGCCGCTGGAGCAGGGCCAGGGAATCGACGGAATGGATGTAGTCGAAGGACTCGACGGCATGGGCGGCCTTGTTGGACTGGAGATGCCCGATGAGATGCCACTGGAGCCGCCCCGGGCAGAGCGGCATCTTGGCGATGGCCTCCTGCACGCGGTTTTCGCCGAACAGGAGCTGGCCGGCATCCGCGCAAGCCGTCACATCCTCGGGGGGATAGGTCTTGGAAACCGCCAAGAGGCGGACGGAGACGGGATTGCGGCCCGCGGCTTCGCAGGCGCGGCGGATGCGGGTCTGGACGGCGGCAAGGTTCTGGGCGATTTCTTCGGCGCGGGAGGTCATGGGGAGGATTCCTTCAGGGGGAGGGCAGGGGAGGGGACGAAGCTACAGGATGAGCATGCAGTCGCCGTAGGAATAGAAGCGGTAGCGGCGGGCGATGGCCTCGCGGTAGGCGGCAAGCACGAAGTCGCGGCCGGCGAAGGCGGAGATCATCATGATGAGGGTGGACTTGGGCAGGTGGAAGTTGGTGATCATGGCGTCCACGGCGCGGAACTGGTAGGGCGGATAGATGAAGATGGCGGTGCGGCCATGGCCCTCCGCGACCCCGCCCGGCAGGACGGCCGCCGTCTCCAGTGTGCGGACGGAGGTGGTGCCGACGGCGATGACGCGTCCGCTTCGGGCGCGGCAGGCGGCATATTCGGCGGCGGTGGCGGGGGGAATCCACCAGCGTTCCTCGTCCATGCGGTGGTCCTCGACGGTGTCGACGGTGACAGGCCGGAAGGTGCCGATGCCGACGTGGAGCGTCACGGCGGCGCGGCGCACGCCCTTGGCGTCGAGGGCGGCCAGCACCTCGGGCGTGAAGTGGAGGCCGGCGGTGGGCGCCGCGACGGCCCCGGGTTCGCGGGCGAAGATGGTCTGGTAGTTGATCTTGTCGGCCTCGCGCTGTTCGGCGGGGGACAGCTTGCGCTGGATGTAGGGAGGCAGCGGCGTGCGGCCGATCTTGTCCAGCACCTCCAGGAAGGGGAGCTCGCTGTCGACGCGAATCTTGCAGCGTCCGAGCTCGCCATCCTCGAGCAGGGTGGCGGTGGCGAGGCCGCCTTCGAGGGCGATGGTCTCGCCGGGGGCGGGGCGGCGGCGGGTACGCATGAGGGCATCCCAGACGTTGTGCTCGGTCTCCTCCAGCAGCAGGAACTCGACCTTGCCGCCAGTGCCGGGCCGGGTCTTGGTGCCGAAGAGGCGGGCAGGAATGACGCGGGTGTCGTTGGCGACGAGCAGGTCTTTGTCCGTCAGATAATCGGGCAAGTCGGCGAAATGGCGGTGTTCCCAGGTCTGCGCATCGCGGTGCAGAACCATCATGCGGCAGGCGTCGCGCCGTTCGGCGGGGGCCTGGGCGATGAGTTCCTGCGGCAGGTCGTAGTCGAAATCGGAGGTTTTCATGAAAACGGCAGTTGGGCAAGCCAGAAGCCAGAAGCCTGGAAATCTAGAATTCTAGGCTTCTAGGATTCTCGGCGGGCGGTCAGCCCCACCGCATCGCCTCAGCGGGTGACGAGCAGGCGGCGCTTGATGATGAGCAGGACAATCCAGACGACGAGCGCGCCGCCGACAATCCAGAGGATGCTCTTGAGCCAGCCTCCGCCTTGGCGGGGGGCGGACTCGGCCTCCTCGTCGGCGGGGGCCTCGGCAGCGGCCGCCGCAGCTTCGGCCTCGGCGGCGGCGAGGGCCTGCTGTTCCGCTTCGGCGGCGGCCTGGGCGGCGGCGGCTTCGGCGGCAGCCTGGGCGGCGGCCTTCTCGGCGACCTTCTTGGGGCGCTGCGGGGCGGGCATGGGACCGTGGGAGGCCTTGGCGAGGCCTTCGTTCAGCCAGGCGGTGGCCAGGGCGTTGCGTTCGTCCTTGCTGGCGCAGCCCATGATGACGGCCACGACGCGCGCATCGCCGCGGCTGGCGGTCGCCGCGATGGAGAAGCCCGCCTTCTTGAAGTAGCCGGTCTTGAGGCCGTCGCACCCGCCGTAGGACTTGAGCAGCGGGTTGGTGTTGTCCATGATGAAGACCTCCTTGCGGGGGTCGACGGGATGGAACTCGCGGCGGACGACGGAGGTGTAGCCGAGAATCTCGGGATGCTCGCGCAGCAGGGCGACGCAGAGCTTGGCGAAGTCGGCGGGGGTGGTCATGTCGGGGCGCCCCTCCTTGGGCGGCAGGCCGTGGGGCGAGATGAAGTGGGTGACGGGCGACAGGCCGAGCTCGCGGGCCTTGGCGTTCATGCGGTCGACGAACGCGGCATCGGTGCCGCCGACGTACTCGGCCATAAGCATCGCGGCATCGTTGGCGGACTTCACCATCATCGCGTAGAGCAGCTCCTCGACGCTGACGGACTCGTGCGGGTCGAGATAAACCTGCGAGCCGCCCATCTCGTAGGCGTGCTTGGTGACGCGCACGATGTCCTGAAGGGAGATTGCGCCGTCGTCCAGGGCGTCGAGAATGATGAACATGTCCATCAGCTTGAGCATGCTGGCGGGATAGCCCGGGCGGTTGGCCCCGTCCTCCTTGAGCACCTCGCCGGTGCGGGCGTCGACGACGATGGCCCCGATGTAGGGGCTACGGGCGATGTCTCCGGCCTGGCCATGCGCCGTGGTGACGCCGACCGCCAGCACGGCCACCGCGATCATCCCCGCCACCCATTCGCTCCAACTTGTCGTCCTCTTCATGTGCATTGCTCCCTGGTCACGCCACCACTGGCGTTCCCCTCCATCCTCCCTCTCCCCGCCTCCATTTGCAAGCAGAGACTCCGCCCGCGCGCGCGTTTATTTTCTGTTGCCTTTCCCCCCGCGTTGGACCTATGATGCCATTCATCATGAAAACGCCTTGCCACCCCTCGCTGAATCCACCTTCCATTTTGCCCCGCATCTGCCAACGCGTCCTCGTTGGCCTGTTGCTCCTGGCGCTTGCCCTCCCCGCCTGCGCCACCCCCGACGTCGCCACCCCCGACATCGACAAGCACGGTGCCGTCCCCGGCCGCTGGACGCAGGACTACACCGCCGCGCAAGCCCTCGCCAAGGAACGCAACCTCCCGCTCTTCCTCAACTTCACGGGCTCCGACTGGTGCCCCTGGTGCAAGCTCATGGACAAAGAAGTCTTCTCCACCGATGAATGGGAGGCCTTCGCCCCGTCCCTGGTCCTCGTCTTCCTCGACCGCCCCAGCGGCTACAAGCTGCCCGACAAGGTCAACAAGCAGAATGCCAAGCTCCGCGAGCAGTACGCCATCGAGGGCTTCCCCACCTACGTGCTCACGCTCCCCGACGGCACCCCGCTCGACCGCCTCGGGGCCACCCGCGAGCCCGACCCCGAGCTCTTCATCCAGAAGATCAGGAACGCGATTCCGGCCGACCTGGTGCCCAAGGCGATGCCCGCCGCCCCCGGCCGTCCCGCCTCCCTCGGCACCCCGGCCGCCCCCGCCCGGCCCGCCGCCCCGGCCGCCAACCTCTACGCGCCGCGCACCTGGACTTCCGCCGCCGGCACCGCCATCACCGCCTCCTATGTCTCCTATGACGGACGCGCCGTCACCCTCCGCCTCCCCGACGGCTCCCTCTCCCGCATCGCTCCCGCCAACCTCTCCGAAGCCGACCAGCAGTTCCTGGCCCCGCTCATCGGCCACCGCCCCTAGCCCGTGCCGCGGGGCCGTCGCGCCTCGCCTTCTCCCGCCCTTCCGCCCCTAACCCCGAAAGAACCGCCCCATGAACACCACTCCCAGCCTCCGCAACCGCGCTGAAAACATGTTTCCATTCTCTGGAAAACCCCGGGAAACACGTTTCCATTCTCTGGAAAACCGCGTTGCTGCTGCTCGCCTGCCTTCTCCTCGCGCTGCCCGCCGTCGCCGTCGACGTTGCCACCGTCGGCGCAGAGCCCGGCCAGTGGACCCACGACTACGCCGCCGCCACCGAGCTCGCCCGCGCCAAGAATCTTCCCGTCCTCATGAACTTCACCGGCTCCGACTGGTGCATCTGGTGCAAGCGCATGGACGACCGGGTCTTTTCCACCGACCGCTGGCGCGACTTCTCCGCCAACCTCGTGCTCATCACCATCGACTTCCCCAGCGATGAATCGAAGCTCCCCTCCGGCGCCGCCGCCCGCAACCGCCAGCTCCAGCAGATCTTCCGCGTCCGCGGCTACCCCACCTTCGTCCTCCTCTCCCCCACCGGCGAAAAGCTCCTGACCACCGGCACCGACCTCGACCCCGACTCCTTCATCGCCACCCTCCGCGATGCCCTCCCCGAAGCCGTCCCGCAGCCCGTCGTCGAGTCGGAACCCAAACCTGTTCCTGCCGCCGAACCTGCCACCGACCCCGAACCCGAGCCCGCCCCCCCCTCCCTTGCCGAAGCGATTGCCGCCACCGAAGCCGCCCCCGCCCCTGCCCCCGCCGCCACCCGGGCATTGGCCGTCACAACGTGCTCCATC
>JAFTAH010000144.1 GCA_017458625.1 Kiritimatiellia bacterium
AAAAGTGTAAGGGTTTCAATGGAGGACGGGCAGAAAATGGCCTTGTTTGTTGAAAACAGTTGAAAATCGCATTTCTATGTAAATATAGACATATCATTTGGCCTTTCGCGGTCGAGGGAGACGCCTGGGGGCAATCGCCCGTACCTCACACTTTTTGCTCACACCCGGCAGCGGGGGCATGGCGCAAAAGAGTTGCAGAAGAGGGGCGGGAGGGGTAGGATGCGCGGGCACCGGGCGGTTAGCTCAGTTGGTCAGAGCGTCACGTTTACACCGTGAATGTCGGGGGTTCGAGCCCCTCACCGCCCACCATTCGAAAGGTCACATCAGAGCTAGGAAAGGACGAGTCAGTCATGGGCATGTGGAAGGAATTCAAGGAGTTCGCGGTCAAGGGCAACGTCATGGACATGGCGGTCGGTATCATCATCGGCGGCGCGTTCGGCAAGATTGCCAATTCGCTGGTGGCGGATGTCGTGATGCCGCCGATCGGCGTGTTGCTGGGGAAGGTGAACTTCGCCGACCTCAAGTACGTGATCCAGCCGGGCGTGGACGCGGTGGTGGACGAGGCGGGCACGGAGCTTGTGGCGGCGGTTCCCGAAGTCGCCATCAACTACGGCGCGTTCCTGCAGACGGCCATCGACTTCTTCGTCATTGCGTTCTGCGTGTTCCTCGTGGTGAAGGGCATGAACGCGATGCGGCGCAAGAACGAGGCCGAAGCCGAAGCGGCCAAGTAAAAGGCCGGGCTGGAACTTCTAGAGATTTCTGGAAATCTCTAGAAATTTCTAGGGGTTCGGTGCCGAGGCCGCACAGGCCGAGCTGGGAGTTTTCCGCGATGAAGGACGGCAGCAAGGGCTACACGCTGGGCGAGGAGATCGCCAGCGCGGTGACGCACGGGGTGGGGGCAGGGCTTGCGATTGCGGCGCTGGTCATCCTGGCCGTCGTCGCCTCGCGGGCGGGCGCGCTGCATGTCGTCTCGTGCGTCATCTATGCGTCCGGGATGCTGCTGATGTTCCTCATGAGCACGCTCTACCACTCGTTTCCGCCGGGCACGACGAAGCGGGTGTTCCAGATCCTCGACCACGAGATGATCTTCCTCATGATTGCGGGCTCCTACACGCCGTTTGTGCTGATTACGCTGAAGGGGGCGCTCGGCTGGTGGCTGTTCGGGACCATTTGGGGGCTCGCGGTCGCCGGGATGGTTTTCCAGGCGTTCTGCACGGGCCGCTTCCGGCTGGTCACGACGGGGCTCTACGTGGCGATGGGCTGGATTATCGTTTTCGCCATCCGGCCGTTGCTGTCGCAGATGTCGTCGGCGGGCGTGCGGTGGCTGTGGATTGGCGGGGCCTGCTACACGCTGGGCGCCGTCGTCTACCTCTTCAAGAAGGTGCCGTATCTGCACTTTGTCTGGCATCTGGCCGTGCTCGCGGGGGCCATCTGCCACTTCTTCTGCGTGCTGTGGCACGTCGCGCCACCGGGAGGCGCCTGATGGCGACGGCGATGGACAGCAAGGCCAGTGTCGAGAAGTCGGCCGTCCTTGCCGCCGCCGCGGCCAAGGCCATTGCCGAGGTCAGCGCACAGACGGCCGCGATGTCGCCGCTCCCGCCGCCCGCCGAGATTCCCGAGACGCTGGGGCTCATCGCGGGACGTGGTTCCTATCCGCTGCAGCTCTGCCGTAGCGCCCACGCGCAGGGCGTCAAGAAGATCGTCGCGTTCGCGTTCCGCCACGAGACGGCCTGGGCCATCGACCGCGCCGCCGACGAGGTGCACTGGCTCTACCTCGGGCAGCTCAAGGCGCTACTCGACGCCGTCCAGGCCGCCGGCATCACGCGCATCGTCATGGCCGGACAGATCAAGCCGACGCGGCTCTTCAGCCTGCGGCTCGACCGACTTGCCTTGACGTTGCTGGCCACCTTGCCCGAGCGCAACGCCCACACGCTGTTCGGCACCATCGCCGACCAGCTGGCCGGCGTCGGGGCCACGCTCCTGCCCGCATCGTGCTTCATGGAGACCGAGATGCCGGGGCCCGGACTTCTCTCCGCGCGCGCCCCCGACGACCGCGAGATGGCCGACATCCGCCTCGGCGCCCATGTCGCCAAGGTCGCGAGCGCGCTGGACATCGGGCAAACCATCGTCGTCAAGGAGGGGACGATCCTCGCGGTCGAAGGCTTCGAGGGCACCGACCAGACCATCCTGCGCGCGGGCAAGCTGGGCGGCAAGGACGGCGGGGCGGTCGTCGTCAAGGTGGCCAAGCCGGGCCACGACATGCGCTTCGACATCCCCATCATCGGCACCCGCACCTTCAAGATGCTCAAGAAGGCCAAGGCCTCCTGCCTCGCCGTCGAGGCCGGCAAGGCCATCCTGCTCGAACGCGAAACCATTATTGCCGAGGCCAACCGCCTGGGGATGGCTTTTTTGGCGTTCGATGCGGACAAGATTCAGCCAGAAGGGTAGGGGAGCGCCCGGCAAGGGGTTGCCCCCGGACGTGTCGGCCTGCTGAGTCGCGTTACGGATAGACGTGTCGGCAGTCCGCGCTACGCTGCACGTAGCCCCGCGTCCACGCAAGACAAGTGGGGAGCGAGGTGTCGTAGGATGTCGCTCGCATGGTGGGGGATTCCATTGCATGGAGCCCAGTTCCTCCTACCCCCTGGATTTCCGCTCTCCCCGCCCGTCCCCCGCGCAAGTGGCAGACGGGCGGGAAAAAGGGCGGCAGGCCGCCCTTGATTCCCGGCGGAAAATGCTTCATAGTAGGGGCGACATGTCCAGGCGTCGAGGCAGGAGCGGCAGGTTCGTCCGAGGAGAAAGCATGAAAAAAGCATGTGCTAAGTGGTGGCTGATGGCGGTGGCGGGGATGGTGGTCCTGTGGCCCGGGCGGGGATTTGCGACTCCGGACCTGGAGGGCGCTTGGGCGTTGGCGGACCAGCCGGGACAGGCCTGCCTGTTCATCACGAACAACAGGGCCTGGACGTTGACGGACGGGGCATGGCTCCCGTCCCGGCTTGTCCAGAGGGAAGATGACGGGTTCCGGTTCGAAAGGTGCGATTCAGACTCGTCGGTCATCGATGTGTTGTACCAGACCGGCCGCGAATGGAAACTGAAGGCCCTTGCCGCAGCCGGTGCGCCGGCCACGTCGAACGATGTGGTCTGGGCGGAGGAAATGGTGGATTCTCGGGGCCCCATCCGGTATCGCCTGGGGCGGAAGATGGTCCGGACGGCGACGCCGGACTGGGATGCCGTGCGCGACGAAAAGCGGTTTTTCGGCACTTGGCGGATGGTGGGCGAGGACGCGGGATCGGGCAGGCGCGGGCCTGGCGGGACGGACGGGGATCCCTTGTTGCTGAAGATCCGCCCGGACCGGAAGCTCATTGTCTACACCCCGAACGCTCCGGTGTCGCGCTCGCATCCGGAACCCTTTGAAATAGGGGTTTGGCTGCCGCTGGAAGGCGGATGGGGAGGAATTCGTCAACGCGATTTTGCCAAAGCGGATGATCCGCTGCGCAAGCTGGCCATGGTGATTTGGTTGGATGCAGAGGGACGTTTGCGGGTTATGAGCTCGCGCGAGGAGATGTGCTTCGAGCGCACGGACGAGACGGTTCCCGATCCGGTGGAAGCGTGGCGGGAGATGGCGGAGACGCGGGCGTATCATGGCGTCTGGGGGGTGAATTACGAGTTCAACATCCTGATGGTGACGTTCGACCGGCGAGGAAAAGGGATGTTGGGCGGGTTCATGATGATGATGCCGTTCGACTGGACCGTGGACGGGGAGGGCGTCATCCATTGCGTGGCGGACGCGGATGTCGCGCTGGTCAGCGGGATGCGCGATCCGCAGTTCGAATGCCGCTATCTCCCGGAAACGAACGAAATGGAACTCACCCTGCCGGCGGACGGGGAGGCAAGCCCGCAGGAGCAGCAGACCAAGGTGCTGCCGTTCATGAGTGCGGACGTGCAGCTGGACGCGTTCCTGGCCCGCTTGGAGGCCATGAAGCAGTCGCCCGAATGGCAGTACGAGCTCCAACAGGCAAAACAGCGGATGGGAAACACACCGTAGGTTGGGACGTGCAACGGCCACGGCCGGTGAAATCGCTTTTACGCGCGCGCGAAGGAGAGTATGCTGGAGGGACAAGGAAGGTTCGCGATGAAGATGCATGGTTGGCTCAGGCTGATGGCGGCGGGGACGGTTTTTTGCGGCGCGATGGCGGTCGGGGCGCGGGGCGACACGGGCCAGGACGCGTCGCTGGAGGAGCATGCGCGGGCGGTGGAGGCAGTCACGGCGGAGGAGTGGGCGGAGGCGCTGTCGCCGGAGCACGGGGGCGGCAATTGGGCGGAGGCGTTGATGCATCGCGGGGAGGCGGACGGTTGGGAGGGGGACGTGGATTTGAAGGGGTGGTTCGGGCGGAAGAAGGCGGCGAAGCCGCTGCCTAAGGGCACCGACACGATGGGGAAGGTGGTGTACGGGTGGCTGCCGTACTGGGCGACGAGCGCGCAGATGGACCAGTTCCAGTGGGACAAGCTGACGCATGTGGCGTATTTTTCGTACGAGGTCAATTCGGCGAACGGGGGGTGCAGCGGGAAGCATTCGTGGGGCAGCTCCATCGTGCAGAAGGCGCACAACAAGGGGGTGAAAATCCATTTGACGGCGACATTGTTCGGATCGAGCGGGAACAAGGCGCTGCTCCAGAACGAGACGAGCTGCAACACGCTGGTGGCGAATCTGGTGAGCGAGGTAAAAAGCGCGGGGGGAGACGGGATTTGCATCGATTTCGAAAGCGTGGGCAGCTGGACCGGGGCGACGAAGGCGCTGACGAGCTTCATGACGAAGCTGGCGAACGCGGCGAGTGCGCAGGGGCTGGAGGTGTCGATTGCGCTGCCGAGCATCGACTGGTACGCGGATTTCGACGTGGGGAGTTTCGAAAAGCTGGGGATCATGTGCATCATCATGGGGTACGACTACCACTACAGCGGGTCGAGCGTGCCGGGGCCGGTGGCGCCGCTGATGCCGAGCAGTCGGTGGGGGACGCAGCTGAACGACGATTATTCGACGCGGTACTATCTGGGCAAGATGACGAATGCGGCGCACCTCTATCTGGCGGTGCCGTACTACGGGCGGAAATGGAAGGCGGCGAGCACGGCGCTGGGGGCGAGCAGTCTGGGGAGCAGCTATTCGAGCAGTCCGGTGCTGTCGACGTGCGCGAGTTCGGCGGCGAGCTACGGACGGAAGTGGGACAGCGACGGGAGCGTGCCGTGGTTCTCCTACACGGACAGCGCGGGGGCGGCGTGGCAGTGCTTCTACGACGACGTGGAGAGTTTGGGGCTGAAATACGACTACATCAACAGCAAGGGGCTGGGGGGCGTCGGGATTTGGGCGCTGAGCCACGAGCCGGGAACGGCGAAGTTCTGGAACCTTCTCTACGAGAAGTTCGGTCCGGGGGCGGGCGGCGGGAGTTCTGGGGGCGGCGGGCCGGTGGAAGACGGCAGCGCGATGGTGACGTGGAATTTCTCGGCGTCGGAGGGCTGGGCATCGCAGAGCAGCAACTTCACGGGGACGACGAACGTGGCGGGCGAGGCGTGGTCGCTGAACGAGGCGCGGGTGTATCCGTCGGCGACCTACGGGAGCGCGACGGGCGACCTGTGGCTGGACGTGCCGGGGTCGTACGCGGTGACGCCCGCCATCAAGGGCGTTGTGGCGACGCAGGTGGTGCTGACGGTGCGGGCGGCGGCGAACAGCAATTTGAGCGGCCGCAAGGTGGGGGTGTACTACAGCACGGACGGGGGGAGCAGCTGGACGAAGGCGGGGACGGTCAGCGCGACGGCCTACGACAGCCTGACGCCGAGCAGCGTGAACTTGTCGAACGTCGGCGGCGGGGCGAACGGGGTGAAGTTCAAGCTACTGGACGAATCGTCGAACCAGGACACGGGGACGGTGCTGGTTTACCAGATGGTCGTGAAGGGCAAGGACGCGACGACGGGGACGCTGAAGGTCACGCTGACGCCGTCGAGCGCGAAATGGAGCCTGAACGGGACGACGTATTCGAGCGGGGATTCGGTGACGCTGGCGGCGGGGACGTACACGGTGACGTTCAACGCGCTGGCGGGGTACGACACGCCGGCGTCGCAGTCGGTCACGATTGTGGCGGGGGGAAGCAAGACCGTGACGAAGACGTATTCGGAGGCGTCGAACTGGACGCGGACGATCGAGTTCGCCAGCAGCGACGGGTGGAGCGCGCGGACGGACTCGTTCTTTGCCGGGACGACGAACGTGGCAGGGGAGTCGTGGAGCGCGCGGGGGCTGAAGGTGAATCCGACGATCAACAGCCAGAACAACATCGGATACGCGACGCTGGACGGGACGGGGGACTACCTGGTGACGCCGGTGATCACGGGGACCATCACGCAGATGGTCGGGATGATCCGCGCGGGGGCGAACAGCAACCTCGACGGGCGGAAGCTGGACGTGCAATACAGCACGGACGGCGGGTCGAGCTGGACGACGAGCGCGACGTGGGCGGCGAACAACTATTCGGCCAGCGTGTCGCACACCAAGTCGTGCAGCATCGGGGCGTCGGGCGGGGTGAAGCTGCGATTCTACGACAGCGGGACGACGGACACGAACAAGACGACGGTGGTGTTGCACCAGATCGTGCTGCGCGGAACGAAGTCGGTGGCGGCGCCGCAGACGGGGTGGATCAAGGCGACGCTGACGCCGTCTTCGGCGCAGTGGCGGGTGGCGGGGACGAACCACAACAGCGGGACGTCGGTGAAGCTGCCGGTGGGGACCTACACGGTAAGCTTCAACGCGAAGAGCGGGTACATCGCGCCGTCGGATCAGAGCGTGACGGTGACGGCGAACAAGACGAACAGCATCACGGCGGCCTACACGGAGCAGCCAGGGGCGCTGACGGTGGTGCTGACGCCGGACGAGGCGGCGGCGGGCGCGAAGTGGAAGCTGTCGGGGCAGAGCGCGACGCACGCGAGCGGGGAGACGGTGAGCCTGGCGCCAGGGCCGTACACGGTGACGTTCAACGCGCTGTCGGGGTTCAATGCGCCGGCCGACCAAACGGTCAGCATTTCAGCGAACCAGGGCAAGGAAATCACGGGGGCCTACACGGAGAAACCGGCGAGCCTGACGGTGACGCTGACGCCGGCGACGGCGACGTGGAAGGTGTCGGGGAGCAGCGCAAACCACGCGAGCGGGGAGACGGTGAGCCTGGCGGCGGGGACGTACACGGTGACGTTCAACGCGTTGGACGGCTACGACGCGCCGGAGCCGGTGGAGGTGACGCTGACGCGCGGCGGGAGCAAGAGCATCTCGAAGAGCTACACGGGGAACGGGACTTGGACGAAGGGGTATGATTTCACGGTGGCGGAGGGATGGAAGGAGCGGGCGTCGGTGGTGTCGTCGCTGACGACGAACGTGGCGGGCGAGTCGTGGAGCATGGCGGGGGTCAAGATTTTCCCGACCTACGCGACGAACAACGAGACAGGGTACATCGTCATCGAGCAGACGGGGAACTGGGTGCAGCTGCCGACGTTCGCGGGGACGGTGACGCAGGTGGCGGCGAAGGTGCGCGCGGGGTGGAACACGGAGCTCGACAACCGGAAGCTGACCTTGCAATACGACGTCGGCGCGGGCTGGGTGGACTGGGCCACGTGGTCGTGCAGCAGCTACTCGAACGTGCAGAGCCGCAGCAAGGGCGGGACGATCTGCGGCGGCAGCGCAGGGGTGAAGCTGCGGGTGATCGACACGAGTGTGGGCGACGTCTCGAAGAGCACGGTGGTGCTGCACGCCATCACGGTCAAGGGCAACAATGACGCGGGCGCGGCCAGCACGGGGACGCTGACGGCGACGCTGGTGCCGGACACGGCGACGTGGACGGTCGGCGGGCGGACGTACGCGAGCGGGGAGACGGCGGAGGTCGTCGCGGGGAATTACACGGTGGCGTTCAACGCGGTGAGCGGCTACAACGCGCCCGCGAGCAGCAACGTGACGGTGGCGGCGGGCGGATCCAAGACGCTCAAGGCGACCTACGCGGCCCAACCGGGGACGCTGACGGTGACGCTGAATCCCGCGGACGTGCGGGGCAGCGCGGTGTGGAAGGCAGCGGGGACGAATCACGCGAGCGGGGCGAGTGCGACGCTCAAGGCGGGGACGTATTCGGTGACGTTTGGGGCGGTGGACGGGTATGTCACGCCGGCAAGCCAGAGCGTGACGGTGCCGCCGGGCGGGGCGGCGACGGCGAGCGCGACGTACGAGGTGAAGGCGGCGACGCTCAAGGTGACGCTCGATCCGGCGGGCGGGACGTGGAAGGTGGCGGGGACGAATTTCGCGAGCGGGGCGACGGCGACGCTGGCGCCGGGGACCTACACGGTGAGCTTCAATCCGCAGACGGGGTACGCGACGCCGGAGAGCCAAAGCGTGACGCTGGCGGCGGGCGGGAGCAAGACGATGACGGTGAGGTATCCGGGGCTGGCGGGGAGCGTGCGGTACGTGCTGTCGCCGTCGGAGGTCGCGGGGAGCGCGACGTGGAAGATCAACGGGACGAATTACGCGAGCGGGGCGGTGGCGGAGGTGCCGTCGGGGACCTACACGGTGACGTTCGGCGCGGTCACGGGCTACGCCGCGCCCGCGAGCCAGACGGTGGTCGTGGACGCCGAGGAGACGGTCGAGCGGACCGCCGAATACACGGAGAAGCCGGGGAATCTCACGGTGAAGATGAATCCGACGAACGACGCGGCAGTGGCGGCAGCGCGGTGGTTCGCCGACGGCGGGAGCTATACGAACGGCGAAAAGGCGGCGCTACGGCCGGGAACGCACGCGGTGACGTTCGAGGCGGTCGCGGGATACACGGCGCCGTCGGCGCTGGAGGTCACGATCGAGTCGTCGAAGAGCATCTCGCGCACGGTGACCTACGTGGGAGCGCCGGGGAACGTGACGTACACGCTGACGCCCAACACGGGGTCGTGGAAGATCAACGGCGAGACCTACGCGAGCGGGGCGGTGGCGGAGGTGCCCGCGGGGAATTACACGGTGTCGTTCGGCGCGCTGACGGGGTACACGGTGCCGAGCAGCCAGAGCGTGACGGTGACGGCCGGGCAGACGGTGAGCGGGACGGCCAGCTACGCGGTCAAGCAAGTGCCGCTGACCGTCAAGCTCACGCCCAGCAACGCGACCTGGAACGTCGAAGGCGGCACCTACGCCAGCGGGACGGCCGTGCGCCTCGACCCCGGCGAGCACATGGTGACGTTCAACGCGGTTGCGGGCTACGAGACGCCCGCCGCGACGAACGTGACGCTGAACGTCGGCTCCAGCGGCAAGACCGTCAGCGTCAAGTACGACGGGCTGCCCGGCGACGTCACCTACACGCTGACGCCGCCCGAGGGGACGTGGAAGATCGCCGGGACGACGAACGAAAGCGACGAGGTCGCCAGCGTGCCCGCGGGGAGCTACACGGTGACGTTCGGGGCGGTGAAGGGGTACACCGCGCCCGCGTCGCAGACCATCGAGGTGGCGCCGAACGGGATGTACCGGGGGACCGCCGAGTACGAGGTCAAGCAGGTGCCGCTGACGGTGAAGCTGAATCCGGCGGACATCCAGGCTAACGCGAGGTGGAGCGTCTCCGGTGTCACGGGGAGCTACACGAATGCGGAAAAGGTGCCGCTCGACCCGGGAACCTACACCGTGACGTGCAGCGACGTGGCCGGATGGACCACGCCCGCCGCGACGAACGTGACGCTCAATCTGGGCGCGAGCAGCAAGACCGTCACGCTGACGTACAAGGTCGCGCCGGGGCGGGTGACGTACACGCTGACGCCGTCGGCGGCGACGTGGCGGATCGACGGGACGAACTACGCGAGCGGCGCGGTGGCCGAGGTCGTGGCGGGGACGTACGAGGTGACGTTCGGCGAGATGGCGGGATACGTCGCGCCCGCGGCGCAGAGCGTGACGGTGGCGGCGGGCGAAGAGGTGTCGAGGAGCGTGGCCTACGAGGAGATTCCGACGGTCGGCGTGCCGGTGCTCTCGGCGGCGACGGGCGTGACGACGGGAGCGTTCGACATCGCGTGGAGCGGGGTCGCGGGGGCGAGCCGGTACGTCGTGCAGGTGGCGGAGAGCGCGGACTTCGACAGGGAAATCCTAGCGGAAAGTTTCGCCGACGGATTGCCGGACGAGTGGGCGACGAACAAGGTGACGTTCGCGGCCAACAAGACCGCGTATTCGGGCGACGGGACGGGCGTGGCCATTTTCGCCGGGAAGGGGCACTGGCTGGCGACGCCGAAACTGGCTCGCCCCGGGAAGGTGACGTGGTGGCACTCGACGACGAGCAACACCAACGCTTGGCAGTACGAGGTGGAGTTCTGCACGAGCACGAATTTCGCCGACTTGGAGTGGACCGAAACGTTCTCCGTCACCAACACCGCGGTGGGCGTGACTCCTGCGGAGCAGAGCATGGATGTTTCGGGGTTGGACAACGTGTACATTCGGTGGCGCGACACGCGTGCGTCTGGAACGGCCCAGCGTTACATTTCGGCCGTTTCCGTGCGGGAGGCGCTGGCGGCGGAGAAGGCGACGACTGCGACCAGCGCGTCGTTCACGGGGCTGGAGCCGGGGAAGACGTATTACGTGCGCGCGAAGGCCGAGACGTCGACGGGCGAGAGCGAGTGGTCGGGCGTCAAGACCGTCACGATGGCCGAGGCTCCCGCGACGCTGACCGTGACCCTGACCCCGGCGGGCGGGACGTGGACGGTCGGTGGCGTGATGTACGCGAGCGGGGCGACGGCATCGCTGACGGCTGGGACGTATCGGGTGACGTTTGCCGCGCCGGCAGGCTATGTTTCGCCTTCGACACAGAACGTGGTGTTGGCGTCCGGCGAGGCACGGGTGCTGTCGGTGCCGTGCGAGCCGGAGCCCGTGGGCGTCCCGGTGCTGTCCGCCGCGACGGGCGTGACGACGGGCGCGTTCAGCATCGCGTGGAGCGGCGTTTCGGGCGCGGTTCGCTACACCGTGCAGGTGGCGGAGAGCGCGACGTTCGACGACGGCGTGGCCGTGCAGGCGAGTTTCGCGGATGGTGCGTTGCCTGCGGGGTGGGCGACCAACAAGGTGACGTTTTCGACTGTGAAGACCAACTTCTCCGGCGACGCTACGGGCGTGGCCGTTTTCGCGGGGAGCGGGCACTGGCTGCGGACGCCGAAACTGGCGCACCCCGGCGTGATGGGATGGAACCATGCGAAGAATACCGGGAGCGCGGCGGGCACGGCGTGGTCGTATGTCGTGGAATGCAGCGGCAGCGAAGATTTTTCGGTTGTCACGTGGGCCGAGACCGTGGAAGTGAACGATTCCGTGACCGCGCCGGTGGCGGAAGTGGCGGACTTGACGGGCCAGCGGAACGTTTACGTTCGCTGGCGCGACACGCGGGCGAGCGGGACGGCGCAGCGGTATCTCTCGGAAATCGTGATTCTGGATGGGCTCGCCGCAGAGACCGGGACAACCGGGACCACCGCGACATTCGGGGGGCTGGAGGCGGGTACGGTGTACTACGTGCGCGTCAAGGCGACGACGGCGACGGGGGACAGCGACTGGTCGGCGGTGGCGACCGTGACCACCGCCGACCCGCCGACGGCGCCCGACGCGCCGGTGCTCTCGGCGGCGACGGGGGTGACCGAGAACGGATTCACCATTGCGTGGAGCACGCCGAGCGGGGCCGAAATGTACCGGGTGCAGGTGGCCGCGAGCGCGACGTTCGACGACGAACCGATCCTGTCGTGTGACTTCACGGGGGATTTGCCGGTGGGATGGGAGACGACTGGCAACCTGCTGCACAGCTCCACCTACGCGGCGGACGGGAAGGGGGCCATCCAGTTCACGGCGTCCAACAAGTTCCTGCGGACGTCGCTAGTGGCGAATCCGGCCACGCTGACGTGGTACCACGCCACCACGAGCACCAACGAATGGAGCTACCGGGTGGAAGCCAGTCCGACGACCGATTTCTCGACGCCGATCATCGTGCGGACCGTGGCCGTCACCCAGAAACTGGCGGCCGCCGTCCAGATGAGCGCCAACCTGCGCAACTGGAAGAACGTGTATCTGCGATGGGTGGACACCCGTCCGAAAGGGAGCGCGCAACGCTTCATCTCCGGCATCGCGCTGACCGGGACGCTCCTGGTCGACGACAACGGTTTCTTCGGCACGTCTAGGACCGTGACGGGATGCGCCGCGGGCACCCCCTATTACGTGCGCGTGAGGGCCTGGGGCCAGGCCGGGTGGAGCGACTGGTCCGCCGTCCGCGCCGTCACCACATCCGGCGGTTCCACCGACTTCGACCCGGCCAACCCGCCTGCCAACCCCGACCTCACCCATCCGGCCGACTGGCAAGCCGCCGCCCATTTCGACGCCGACACCCTCACCCTGAGCTGGCCCCCCGTCCCTGGCGCCAACGGCTACATCATCGACTACCGCACCAACCTCCTCACCGACACCTGGCACCCCCTCACCTATACCCTCGACCCTGCCATCCTCTCCCTCCCCCTCGACTCCACCCTCCCCACCCCCACCTTCTACCGCCTCCGCGCCTGGTAAGATGTAGCACCTGCGTCCCCGTCGTTGCAGCCCCCGCCCCCCGCTCCCGCCGCGCAACGGCGCGACGCCGTCGCCACACCCTGTTCCTCCGCCTCTCCCCTGTCCCCTATCCCCCCCCTTTCCCTCTCCCTTCTCTCTCGGACTGCAGGGGCGTCGCCCCCCGCGCTCTTTCTCCTCCCCGTTGCCTCTCTCCTTCGCCGCCCACCGCCCGCCGCGACCATTATGTCCCACTCGGAATAACGAGCGAAAACTTTCCGACGGAACGTGATTCCCCCCAAAACATGCTTCCATTGTCTGGAAAAAGTGCCGAAACATGGTTCCATTGTCTGGAAAAGTACCCGAAACAAGGTTCCATTGTCTGGAAAATGGGACAACCATTTTTGGTTCACTTCGCGTTGCGCGACTCCGCTCGTTCCTTGCCCGCTGGACAAGCTCCACATTCGCGTGTGCCCAGCGCCCGGAGGGCTGGAGTCTTCGCTCCTTTGCGCATGAAATGGGAACCGGATTCGCCGATGCCGGCAAAATCGACGAAGCCGGCGAAGTCGCATTAGGACACGGGGACAAAAAAAGGGGCCTGCAAGTGCAGGCCCCGGTGGGGGAGGGGAAGGCTATTCGCCGGCGATGAAGAAGGTAGACTTGTCGCCGAACAGGATGATGATCTGTTCGCCATCGATTTCGTAGTCCGTGCCTTCCTCAAGCACATTCCAGTCCTTGAAGTCGCCGGTCGCGGGGAGAGCTTCGGTGCCGTAGAGGGTGACGCCCTCGAGATCAGCGGCGGCGAAGGCGAGGCCCTTGCCCTTGATGACGGTGAACGGCGGGAAGGAGAAGGGCGTTTCCGGATTGTCGAGGGTGATGTTGATGCCCCAGCCGCTGAGTTCCGTGTCCTCCGCCAGGAGGGAAATGCGGGAAGAACCTTCGCCAGCCACCGTGACATAGAACTCGGTCGTGCCGTCCGTCGGGGTCAAGGTGTCGGCAGGAACCGTCAGAACGCTTGGATCGCTGCTGGACAGCGTGAAGGTCTGGTTCAGGTAGTTGGCAGAAGCGTAGAGCTTCATCAAGACCTGTCCGCCGACGGGCAACGTGTAGTCGGAGGGCTCGCCTTCTGCCCCGGGCTTCAGGTCAAAGTAGGGCTTCTTGATGTAGGCGGTGAAGGTGGCATCGGTGGCCCCGCCTTCGGCGGCGGAAGCCGTGATGGTGAAGGAGAGATCGCCATCCTCGGCAGGGGCGACGGCGGTCACCACGAAGTTCTGTTCGCGCGGGTCGTTGGCCTCATACGTGAGGGAGCGGACGCCCAAGGTGCCGTTGTCGTTGTCGATGTTCAGATTGACCGTGCCGGCGAAGCCTTCGGGGGCGGTCAGCGTGTAGTCGACATCGCCGGCCTCCCAGATTTCCCACGGGCCGCTGATGGAGAAAGACCCCTGCTTGATGTAGGCGGTGAAGGTGCCGTCGGAGACCACGCCAGCGGCATCGGAAGCCGTGATGGTGTAGGAAAGTTCGCCTTCCTCGGGGGGGGCGACCGCAGTCACCACGAAAGGCTGTTCGCGCGGCGTGTCGGCTTCATAGGTAATGGAGCGGAGGTTCAAGGTGCCGTTGTTGTTGTCGAGGTTCAGGTTGACCGTGCCAACGAAGCCTTCGGGGGCAGTCAGCGTGTAGTCGACATCGCCTGCCGCCCAGATTTCCCAAGGGCCGCTGATGGAGAAGGACTGCACGGGCTGGGTGGTTTGCTCGACGGCGAGCTTGTTGAAGATGAAGTTCGCACCGCTGTCGTAGGCACCAATCAGGATGCCCTGGATACCATCGCCCCAGGAAGCGACATTGACATCGACAACGTGCTGGTAGATGTCGGAAACGAATTCCGAACCCTCGTTATATCCGGAAAGCGAGAGGTCGTAAGCGGAGCCGTCGGCCTCGAACTCGATGGAAGCGACGACGCGGCGGATGCCGTTTTCCCAGTTGATGGCAGATTCAACACCGTCGATATTGATGCCGATGGCACCGCCGGAGTTCCAGATTTCGAAGCGGTTGTAGAGGGTGCCTTCCCAAATGCGTCCGAACTGGACGTAGCGGGAACCACTGGCGTCGGACGCGACGAACTCAATGGAGACCTTCTGGCCGGGCTTGAGGCTGGAGGGCAGGAGGGAGTCGCCTTCCGTGGCGAAGGGACGGAGGACGGAGTAATCGGGATTGCTTCCGTTGGCATAAAGGGCGATGGCCGCGCCGCCGGAGAGGATGGCCGGGAAGCCGCCATCATCGGAATTGATGACGACACCGCCGTATTGGGCGCTATCCTTGACCACGGACCACTCGGAGAATCCTTCGGAGCCGGCACCGGTGGAGTCGTAGTCGAAGCCGTCTTCGTAGAGGGAGGCGTCGTCGTAGGCGATGTAGGAGGAGTAGTCGGGTTCCTTGGTGATGGTGACCTCGATGGAGGCGGAGTGGCCATTGAGGTCTTCGACCGTGATGGTGACGGTGCCTTCCGTGTCGCCGGCCGAGAAGACAATCGGATATTCGGTGGCCTCGGGGGACAACGTGATGCTCGTCTCGTCGAGCTCGCCGAGCGAATCGTCGGAGAGGGTGACGGTTACAGCCGTTTCCTCGCCGAACAGGTATTCAATGGTATAGGTGTTGTCGGAGCCCGTGTAGACGGAGGTGGGGCCGGAAATGGCGTTGATGTCGTAGCCCACGACGGTGAATTCCTTGGATAGGACGGAGACGCCGTCGTAGACGACGGAGACGACGGTGGTGCCGGCGGCGTTGCCGGACAGGGCGAACTCGGTGTAGAAGCCGCCGTCATCCGCATCGCCCCATCCGAGGGAGGCCGGGAGCTCGACAACGCCTTCGGGGTCGGCGACCAGGGAAATCTTGGTGGTGTCGGCGATGACGCCGGTGGCCGTGCGGGCGTTGGCCCAGCATGTCAGTGTGTCGCCCACCATGAACGAGGTGGCATCGTCCTGCGTGGTGAAGGAGAACGCGGGACCGCTGAAGTTGTATTCGGCGGCAGCATACCCTTCTGCCGAGGCTGTGAGGGTGGCGAAGTTGGCGCTGCCCGAAATCGTGCCCGTGACCTGGATGCCGCTGACGGTGTCCTCGCCATCGGCGAACGTCACCGAGGCAGACGAGGCGTTGAGGAAGCTGGTGTCGGAGGATTCGATGCTGACGGTCAACTCGCCTTCGGCATCGTTGCGGGTGAGAGAGAATTCCTGGAGGACCGTAGCCTCGTTGATTTTCCAGGCCTCGTCCGTCGGCGCCACCCACGTCAGGGACTTCCCAATCACCGTGAACTGCTTCGTGATGACCTTGGCGCCATCGTATACCAGCGAGACGTCCGCGGTGCCGCCGGCAAGCCCTTCCACCTCGAAAGGCGTGTAGAAACCGCCCTGTTCCTCATCTGCATTCCATTCCAGCGTTTCCGGCACGGACACAACGTCGCCTTCCTGCTCCACCAGCAGCGAAATCTTGTTTGTGTCCGCGATGAAGCCGGAATCGGCCTTGGCGTTTGCCCAGCACTGTAGCGTGGCCCCCTTGTTCAGCGTCGTCGAGTCCTCGGCCGTCGTGAAGGTGAAGACGGGGCCTTTGAAGTCGTAGCTGGCGGGTTCATAGCCCTCGGCGGAAACGGTCATGGTGCCGACATTGGCATTGCCCGAGACCCCGGCGATGACTTGGACGTTGGTGCAGTCGGCCTGTCCATCGGCGAAGCTCGCCCAGAACTGCCCCGAAACGAACTGGGCATCCGAGTACTCGATCGAGGCTTCCAGCTCGCCGTCGGAGTTGCTGCGGGTGATGGTGAAATACATGATCTTTTCCTTTTCATTGACGATCCACGCGTTCTCGGGCGGCGTAATCGTGAAGGTCCGGAGTTCGGGAAGCTCCTGCACAAGCTCAAGCTTGAAGTTGTCGAAGTAGGTCTGGCGGCGGTCGGCCCACATTTCGGGAGTTTCCCCTTGTTTTTCGGCTTCCTCCTTGTCTTCGACGTGGTTCTGGCGGGCGGACTGGAGGCGGATGCGGTCGATGGCGGAGGTGGAGACGGTCTTGTTGGTGGAGAAGACGGTCTTGGAGCCGTCGCGCGGGGTGGCGGTGATGGCGAGGGTGGTGTCATCCACGGCGGTGAAGGTCCAGGTCATGGGGTACTGGCCGAAGGCGTTGAGGATGTCGTGGCCGACGTCACCGTTGAGGGCGATGTTGCCGGGGTTGGAGCGGTGGTCGACGACGATGACGTCCGTGTCGCCCGCGCCGAGGACGAACCCCTTGAGGGCGTCTGTGCCGGAGTTGGGATCCCAAAAGACGGCCATGTCGAAGGAGAAGGAATCGCCCGCGGCGAGGGGGGCGCGGAAGCGGCGGACGGCGTTGACGCCGTAGCTGGGGCCCTTGCCGATGATGCCGAAGGCCTTGGCCTTGCCTTCCCAAGTGCCCAGGAAGCCGTTGGCGGAGGGGTTCCAGACGCCGAAGCCGGCCCAGCCGTCGCCTTCGCCGTGCTTTTCGATTTCCCACGGGAGGAACCCGGAGCCGTTGTTCACACCCGAATCGAGCTGGGTGACGTATTCTTCGTAGTTGTCGGACGAATCGGTGTAGGTGGCGGCGAAGGAAGAGGCCGTCGTCAGGACCATGGCAATGGCGAGGGCCAGGATGGATTTGAGTTTCATGTGGAATCCTTTCATGAAGGAGGCTGATGGGGCGGGAGGTGCAGCCTAACATCTCCAAACATCTGGAACCCTACTCCTAAAGCCTGGCGCGGGGAAGCAAAAAATCGAGCGGAGGAAAAAAACGCACGTGCCGTCCAGCTGGACCGCCAGCGTCCGCGGAACTCTCCGTCCGCCTTCGGGCACCGCCCGCTGTTTCGCCATGTATTCCCGCTGGTCCCACGCCGGAGTCTCCCACGCCGGAGTCTCCTGCGCCGCAAGCGCCTCCACGCCCCGCGCAAGTGTCTCGGACCGCATCTTCGAGACCGATACCTCCCCCAGTCCCAGCCAGGAGAGCGTGTCGCGGGCCTCCCGGAACGCCCCGAGCAGGGCTCCCAGCCGCCAGACCGTTCCCGACGCCGCTCGCGTCATCTTCCGTCTCGGCAGGCGCAGGACGTGCCTCCACCCAATCCATGCCGGGCAAAGAAGAGATCGACGTAAAAAGGGGGGGGGAAGGCAGGGCCTTTTTCCCGTTTCCCGCGAGTTGCCGGCCTTGGGCGCGAGTAAAACGCTTGACCCGCGCCAGGGGTTTTCCGCTTCCCCTCCCCAGGACTTTGTGGTGTACTCGGGTGCGAAAGGCTGTGTCGCATCCCGGGACCGGCGAACCCGGCGGCGCGCCCCCAAAAAACCACGGAAAGGCATTGAAAACATGAAAAAATGGTTGGTCGGATTGTTGGCGGCGGGCTTGTGCGCGGCCAGTGCATGGGCTGATGGCGCGGCAACTTTGCCGTTCTCGTACAGCGGACCGTGGCAGAACGCGACGGTGGATGGCATGACGGTCTCGGGCCTCGACAAAGATTATGCCGACGGTTCGGCCAAGTTCAATTCGGCGGCCGACTCCATCATCATCCATTTCACTGGGACGCCCGGCGACCTCAGCTACGGCATCAAGGGCAACAGCCAGACCACGACGGACATTTCCACGTTCAAGGTTCTGGAGTCCGCCGATGGCGTGGACTACACGCCCGTTGCCACTTATTCGTCGGATTCCAATTTGACGAACACCCGACAGGATGTAACCAACGCCCTTTCGGCTACTTCGCAGTACGTCCAGTTCTTGTATGACAACAAGGCCAAGGGCAATGTTGGCATTTACGATGTCGTCATTACCTCCGGTGGTCCGGCGGAGTTTTCCGTGACTTTCGACAAGGAAAACTGGTTTACCAATGTGTTGGGGCAGGCCAACACCATCACGGCCATTCCCGCGAACGGCATTGAGCCTTACACGTTCCTTTGGGAAAGCGACACGCCGGAGCTGGACGGCGGCACGACCGACACCCTCGAAATCCCGGCCACCTTGGCCGAAGGCGACTACACCGTGGCCTGCCTGGTCACCGAGGACAATGGCGAAGGCGATGCCATCAACGCCCTCATCGGCTTCCACGTCGAGGCCATTCCGGTCATCACCGGCGGCAGCGCGACCTACACGGTCGTGAGCAAGACCTCAGTGGAGGCTTCGGGCGATGTGCCGACGGGATCCACGGCCGTGTATGCGGCGGATTCCACCCAGATCGCACAGATTTCCTCGAACAAAACGGCGGTTTTGACCTTGAAGGGCTACGAAGGGATGACCATCACCGGCCTGAAACTGAGCATGAAGTCGAACAAGAACGCCGGTTCCGGCAGCCTGAGAGTCACCTGTGGCGATGCGCTTCTCGCGAGCATTGAGGATTCCTCCTTCGACACGGGTTGGTCCACGGCGTTCAGCACGAACTACGTGGATGTCGTGCCGGAAGTGACGGCGACGACGATTGACGACGACGTGGTCATTACCATCGCCGGAAGCGTCAACTCGCTGTACTGCCAGTCCTACACGGTCCAGTTCGAAGCCGGCGAACCCGGTCTGGGCGTCACCTTCGACAAGGCCAACGGCTTCACCGTCGATCTCGGCACGACCAACAGCATCACGGCGACCGCGAAGAACGGCGTCGAGCCGTACACCTACGCGTGGACGAGCGACACCCCCGACCTGAACGGCACCGGCGAAACCCTCGCCATCCCGGCCACGCTCGCCGAAGGCGACTACACCGTCCAGGTCGAAGTCACCGACGCCGAATCCAACAAGGCCAACAAGCAGATCTACTTCTCCGTCGTCGCCCCGGCGGTGAAATACGACGTCATTCCCACCGTCGGCGGGAACGGCGTCATCGTGGCCTCTCCTGAGCAGGCTGCCGAAGGCGATGACGTCTCCTTGGTCGCCACCGCGAACAGCGGCTACAAGTTCGTGTCCATGACCGTCATCGGCAAGGACTCTGAGACGCGCTACGAGACGTTCACGACGGCGACGGCAACGTTCAAGATGCCCGCCGAAGACGTCTACGTGGGCGCGACGTTCGAGGAAGTCACGGGAGAGACCTACACGCTGGTCGAGAGCGAGACCGACTTCGACGCAGGGGCGGATTACCTCATTGTGGCCCGCCACAAGGACGGTATCTATACCAGTGCATTGAAAAACGAAACCAATGGCACTCGCATCGCTTTGGCGGAAGTGTCCTTGAACGAAGACAACAAGAGCATCACCACCGATTCCGATGCCATTGTCTGGACTATCGCGTCTGGCGCGGAGGATGGCCAATACACGCTCTACAACGCGGCGGCAAATGTGTACGCGGCGGCACCCTCCAGCGATGGGAACAATGCCCAGCTGGTGTCAGACGGAACGAGTGCCTTGGCGCAATGGACACTGGTGTGGACGAATTTGCCGAAAGTCGAAATCCACAGTGTTTCCTATCCCGCCCGTTATTTGCAACGCAACAGCGCTTCCAACACGCTCTATTTCGCCGCTTATGCTTCAGGACAGGCGGCCCCCAGCCTCTACAAAAAGGCTGGTGCTTCCGTTCCCACTGTGAAGTACACGGGCGACACGACCGTGACGCTGCCGGACGGCGAGTTCTCCATCCAGTTCTCGCTGAAGGGCTACGAAGGCGAATATACGTGGGTAAAGGATGGACGCGAAGGCGGCAGCATCGATGAGACCACCGGGCTGTACACGTGGAAGCCGACCGAGGCGGCCGACGAAATCAACATTACGGTCAGCGCCATGGACGGCGAAACTATCATCGCTTCCACCGATGTCACGCTCACGGTCAAGGCAGCGCCGCAGTCGTATACGGTGGAAGTGGCCGACGGCATCGTGAACGGAACCGTCGAAATCAGCGTCGGTGGCGAAATCGTCGCCAGTCCGGCGGCCGTGCCCGAAGGGACGACGGTCACGCTGTTCCCCGTGCCCGTCAACCGCTCGTACAAACTCGGCAGTATTTCCGTGAAGACCGATGGCGGCCAGGATGTCGAACTGGACGCCCATTACTCGTTCACGATGCCTTCCGACAATGTCACGGTGTATGCGCAGTTCGTGGAGAACGTCATCACCGCCTACACGCGCATCAGCTCGCTGGATGACCTGGCGCCGGGCAAGTACTTGCTGGTAGCGGATGGCTTCGACCAAGCCATGTCCTCGGATCTGGGCACGGCGAGCACCAAGCGCTGGCAGGCCGTGGACGTTACCATCGCCACGGTTGATGACGTGACGACGGCTGAATTCGATGACGACGCGGTGGTCTGGACGCTTGCCCAGGATGGCGACAACTGGACGCTCTATAACGAGGAAGCGTCGAAGTATGCGGCTGCCGCAACGAGTGCCGGCAACTCCGGAACCATGGTTGCCGAGGTGACGGATTATGCTCGCTGGACGATCTCCTGCACCGATGGCATTTTCAAGTTTGCCAGCGTTGGCCAGTCCGGTCGTTACATCCAGCGCAACAGCAGCGCTGACTACGCGTTTTTCGCCACCTATACTGGTTCTGCCAAGAACATCCGTCTGTTCCAGGGCGAAAAGAGTGGCCCCGTGGCCCCCTCCGTCTCCGGCACGGTTCCCTCCTCGGCCAACATCCACGAGGAAATTTCCGTGATCTTCGAGCTGAAGAACGGGACGGCGACGGGTTGGACGGCTTCGCTGGGCGAGATTGACTCGACCGGGGCGTGGTCCTGGACGCCGACGGAGGCAAAGGCATATACGCTGACGGTGACCGCCACCTATGACGGCGGCTCGGCGACCAAGGATTACCCCATCGAGGTCGTGGATCCTTCCTCGTTCGACCAGTACACGCTCGTCACTTCCGTCGATGAACTCGAGGACGGCCAGTATCTGGTCGTCGGCACCAAGGACGATACGGCCTATGCCATGACCGCTGGCTTGAGCAAGAACGTGCTGCCGGGCACCGTGGTGACCATCTCCCAGGATGCCGAAGTCGAGTATATCCTGAACAATAATGCCTCCTTGGCCTGGACCGTCAGCGTTGATGACGAGACCGGCTTCATGTCCTTCTACAATGCGACCGACAAATACATCGGTTACAATTCCGACAAGAATGCGAACGAGCTTTACTCGTTCGAAGAGGCTTCGGAGGCCACCAGCTGGGCGGCGGCCAAGGACGAGGAAACAGGTCTGTTCCAGCTGACTTGCGGCGTGCACGACAAGGATGACGCAGTGCGTAACCTCCAGTTCAACTACAACAGCGGCAGTGTTCGGTTCGCTGGCTACAAGGGTACGCAGCAGGATGTCAAGCTGTTCAAGCTGGGCTCCTCCTCCCCCGCCATCAGCGGACCGAGCAGCATTGAAGGCTATGTTGGCGACGAGCTGACGGGAACCTTCTTCGTTCGCAATCTGGGCGAGCTGACGGTGGTTGCCTGGAGCGCCGACCAGGGCGAGATTGCTGATGGCGTCTGGACGCTGGCCGATGCGACGGAGGGAAGCTTCACGCTGGTGGTCACGGCCACGTTGTCGGATGGTACGCCCCTGACGAAATCCGTGGAGGTCACGGTGAGCCAGGCCCCGGTGGCGTACGCCATCACGGTGAATGCCGTGGGTTGCACGGTGGATGCGCCGGCGACGGCGTATGCGGGGGACACCGTGAATCTGACGGTGACGCCGGCGGCGAACTACGAGCTGAAGGACATCACGGTGAACGGCGTGTCGCAAGGCACGACGACGAGCTTCGTGATGCCGGCCCAGGATACGACGGTGACCGTGACGTGCGAGGCGCTTCCCGGCGTTCCCACCCTGACCTGCACGGAAGGCACGAGCCTGACCGCGAAGGTGAACCAGGCGCTGGTGCTGCACTTCACGCTGGCGAACGCCGAGTTCTACACGGACGAAGGGCCGGATGGTTTCCTGGACGATGGCAATGACGATGAGGATGGAGCCTTCTCTGACTTCACCGCGACCTCGTTCACCTGGACGTGGACGCCGACGGCAACCGGTTCCTATGACTTCCACTTCAATGCGGTTGATGGGGACTACGAGTTCATTGTCGAAGACTATCCTCTGACCGTGGAGGTGTCGGAAGGTGGCGGCGAAGCTGGGGAAGTTGCCTTCGTCAGCATGCAGAAGATCGATGGCGTCTGGACGTTCACGCTGAGCGATGGGACGACGCGGACGGCTGATTCGGCGGACATCTGGTACTCGACGGACCTCGTCACCTGGATTCAGAACACGAGCGACACGACGGCCGACCTGACGGCCCCGGCCATCTACCTCAAGGTGGCGCCGTAGGGCTGCCCCAAAGGCGCCCACTGGCGCTTGCCGCCCGGCCTCGAGCAAAAGAGGCCGGGCGTTTTTCGTGGGGAAGGGGGGCAAAGAAAGGGGCTAGATTGCTAGATATCTAGAATTTCTAGGTTCCTAGGATTCTAGAATTTTGGAGGCTGGGGGGAGGGTGTTTTCTGGGGGGGGGACGTTTTTCGTCCTTGCAATGGGGGGCGGGGGACGGCATGATTGCGGCGTCTCAGAGAAGAAAGGACCTCCATGAAAAAACTGTTGATTGCCAGTGCCCTTGTGTTCGCCATTGCCCTGCCTGCCATGGCCGATGCGTTGATTTCGCAAGGCTCGAATGAACTTGGCGTTTCGGGCTTCGTCGATCCGATGACGGAGGCGGGGACGAGGATTGACTTTGATCTGCGGTATGCGTACTTCTTCTGGGATCGGATTTCCCTGGGCATGGTGGGTGGTTTCGGGGATGACGACCGGGTGACGAACGTCCGGCTGGGGGTCACTGGCGAATACAACTTCGACATCTCGGACGACTATCGGCCGATCATTGGCACGGACTTTGTGCCGTATGTGGGTGTGGCGCTGTGCTATCAGCACGCGGACCTGATGGGCGACAAGGCCGGGGCCGGGGTGTTCACCACGGAAGGCGGCATGAAGTTCTTCCTGTCCGACACGGCGGCGGTCACCACGTCGGTGCTGGGGTCGATGGCCACGGATGATGTCTATGCCGACAAGCACGACACGACGTGGTGGGATATCGCCATCCGCGTGGGGATGCGGTTCTACTTCTAGTCGTGGACACAGGACCGGGGTGCGCAGCACGCTGCGGCCCCGGCGGGGGAGGGAGGCATTGCACCGGCCCGAGACGGCCGGTGCGCTTTTTTTGTCCGCGGCCGGGGTGGGGGCGGTGGTGGATGGCGCGGAAAAGTTGGGCGGAGGCAGAAAAGGGGGTGGACTTTTGGCGGCGTTTTGGGAGAATGACGGGCACGGCACGGCCGAGCACGGCTGGCCGGGAAAGGCATGAAAATGAAGAAATTGACGTTTTTGATGGTATTGGCGGGTATGATGGCGCTGCTGGCGACCGGGGCTTCGGCAGCCGTTGGCAAGATCGGGACCATTGATCTCGACCAGGTGTTCGAGGCGCATCCGAAGACGGTGGCGTCCGCAGCGGCCCTCAAGGAGAAGGAGGAGGATGCGAAGGCGGAGGCGGAAGCCCTGGTGGAGCGGCAGAAGAAGCTGCAGGCGCAGGTCGAGGAGGCCAGGGAGGCGGCGAAGAGTCCGCTGCTGTCCGAGGAGGCCCGCAAGGAAAAGCGTGCGGCGGCCGATGCGGCGGAGACGGAATACTCGGCCTTCATGGTGTCCGCGCGGCGTCAGACCGAAACGAAGCTGCGGGCGCTCCGGGAGGAGGTACTGGAGATGCGGGGGCAAATCGTGGACGAGATGATGACCGAGCTGGCGGCCTTTGCGGAGCAGGAGGGGTATGCGCTCATCCTGGACCGGTCGGGGCTGACGATGAACAACGTGCCCGTGATTGTGTACGCGAAGGATGCGCTGGACGTGACGAAGGCGTTCATCGAATTCATCCAGAGTGACCGTCCGGCGGCCCCCGAAGGGGCCACGGCGGCAGGCACGGCGGCGGTGGCGGCCGAGTAGGTCTTGGCTTCTGGCACGGAGGAATATGGCGATGTTCACAGCACCGAAGTTGACGGCGGCCGAAGTGGCCGAGAAGATTGGAGCCCAGCTGGAAGGCGATGGGAGCGTCGTTCTGGATTCGGTCGGGGACCTGGAGGTCGCCACGCCCAACCAGCTGGCGGTCGCCGGCGGCGAGCATTATCTCAAGCGCGTGCCGCAGTGCCACGCCGGGGCGCTGATCGTGCCCGTCGGCGCGCCGGTGCCGGAGCCGCATCCCGCGTTGCTGCGGGCGCAGGACATGGAGTCGGCGTTCATCGACGCCTGCGCGCTGTTCGCGCCGCCGGCGCCGGAACTGGCGCCAGGAGTGCATCCGACGGCGGTCATCGGCGAAGGGGCCGAGCTGGGCGAAGGCGTCCGCATCGGGGCCTATGCGGTGGTCGAGGCAGGGGCGAAGGTCGGCGCGGGCACGTGGCTCTGGCCGCACAGCTACGTCGGCTACGAGGCGACGATTGGCGAGAACTGCGTGCTGTATCCGATGGCGTCGGTGCGCGAGCGCTGCGTGGTCGGCAACCGCGTCATCCTGCACAACGGCGCGGTCATCGGCAGCGACGGCTTCGGCTATCGCGTGGACCGGGCCGGCGTCCGCACCAAGATTCCGCAGACGGGCATCGTCGAGCTCGGCGACGACGTGGAAATCGGCGCCAATTCGACGGTGGACCGCGCGCGCTTCGGCGTCACCAGCATCGGCAAGGGCTGCAAGATCGACAATCTCGTGCAGATTGCGCACAACTGCGTGCTGGGCGACCATACCGTGCTGTGCGCGCAGGTGGGGCTGGCCGGGACGACGACGCTCGGCAGCCACGTCATCTGCGCGGGCCAGGCGGGGCTGGCGGGCCACATCAAGGTGGGCGACTGGACGGTGGTCGGGGCCCAGGCGGGCGTGACCAAGGACCTGCCGCCGGCCGGCATGTTCCTGGGGTCGCCGGCGGTTCCGCGCATGGACTTCGGGCGCCAGATGGCCTGCATCAACGGCATCCCGAAGATGCGCGCGGCGCTGAAGGAGATTGCCGAAAAGCTCCAGACGATGGAGGCCGCCGCCAATGCGTTCCTCGCCGCGCAAGGCGAGGGGGACGAGGCGGAAAAGTAGTTTCGGGACCGCGAGGTTGGAGGTTTTGCCATGAGCGAGTTGGTCAAGGTGCCGGGGGACGGGGAGAAGATTGCGCTGGGCGCGGACGGGACGCTGAACGTCCCCGACAAGCCCATCATCCCCTTCATCGAGGGCGACGGGACCGGGCCCGACATCATGGCGGCCGCGATGGGCGTCTGGAATGCCGCCGTCGAAAAGGCGTATGGCGGGCGTAGGCAGGTGCGCTGGATGGAGGTTTTCGCCGGCGAGAAGGCCAACCGCGTCTATGGCGAGGGAACATGGCTCCCGCAGGAGACGCTCGACGTCTGCCGCGAGTTTTTGGTCGCCATCAAGGGGCCGCTGACCACGCCCGTCGGGGGCGGCATCCGCTCGCTGAACGTCGCGCTGCGCCAGGAGCTCGACCTCTACGTCTGCCTGCGCCCGGTGCGGTGGTTCCGGGGCGTGCCGTCGCCCGTGCGCGAGCCGGAGAAGACCGACATGGTCATCTTCCGCGAGAACGCCGAAGACATCTACGCCGGCATCGAATGGCCCGCCCGCTCCCCCGAGGCGCAAAAAGTCGTCGCCTTCCTGCAGAACGAAATGGGCGTCAAGAAAATCCGCTTCCCGGAGAGCTCCGGAATCGGCATCAAACCCGTCTCCGAAGAAGGCACCCGCCGCCTCGTCCGCGCCGCCATCCGCTACGCCCTCGCCAACGGCCGCAAATCCGTCACCCTCGTCCACAAAGGCAACATCATGAAATTCACCGAGGGCGCCTTCCGCGACTGGGGCTACGCCGTGGCGCGGGAGGAGTTCGGCGCCGAGCCCATCGACGGCGGGCCGTGGATGCGGCTGCCGGGCGGTCTCGTCGTCAAGGACTGCATCGCGGACGCGTTCCTGCAGCAGATCCTGACCCGGCCGGCGGAATACGACGTCATCGCCACCCTGAACCTCAACGGCGACTACATTTCGGACGCGCTGGCGGCCTGCGTGGGCGGCATCGGCATCGCGCCGGGGGCGAACATCAACTACGACACCGGCTGCGCCATCTTCGAGGCCACGCACGGGACGGCGCCGAAGTACGCCGGGCTCGACAAGGTGAACCCCGGGTCGCTCATCCTGTCCGGCGAGATGATGTTCCGGCACCTCGGCTGGACCGAGGCGGCGGACGCCATCCTGCGCGGCATGGAATCGGCCATCGCGGCCAAGACCGTGACCTACGACTTCGCCCGCCAGATGCCCGGGGCGACGCTCCTGAAGTGCTCCGAGTTCGGTCGCGCCGTCCAGGCCGGCATGTAGGCCGGAACGGCTGCCGAGCGGGGGAGGGGAGGATAGGGCAGGGGATGTGCCCCTGCGCCCCGAGAAGCGTGGGCTGAAAATGTCACGGGAGCCGAAATTGCGTAAAACGCTTGGTTTTGACGAAAAATCACGCGGGTTGGGGCGCGTTTCCTGGAGGGGGGGCGACTGGCGACGGGAGGGCAGGGGGAGGGCAGGGGGGAGGGCGTGTCTTTTGGGTTGCGGGAGGAGGCGGGGGGAGGGTAGGATTGGCGGCGTCACAGAGTTGTCCCTCATTGACAGGAGAAAATGCGCATGAGTACCATTTTGATTCGGAACGCGAACGTCATCACGCTGGATCCGGCGCAGCCGGTGATTATGGGCGGGGACGTGCTCATTGAGGGCGAGAAGATTGCGCAGGTCGGCAAGGGGATCGCGGTGCCGGAGGGGACGGACGTGCTGGATGCGTCGGGGCTGGTGGCGACGCCCGGGCTGATCAACACGCACCACCACCTCTATTCGTCGTTTGCGCGCGGCTTCGCGGCCCCGGGCGAGCCGGCACGCGATTTTGTGGAGATTCTCCAGAAACTGTGGTGGAAGCTGGATCTGGCTCTCGACGAAGAGGGCGTGAGGTATTCGGCGCTGGTGGCGTTGGTGGAAGCGATCAAGACGGGTTGCACGACGCTCATCGACCATCATGCATCGCCATCGTGCACGGACGGCTCTCTGGACATCATGGAGGAGACCATCCGGCAAGCCGGGCTGTCGGGATGCCTGTGCTATGAGACGAGCGACCGCAACGTGGTGGGCGACGGGGTGGCGGAAAATACGCGGTTTCTGAAGAAATGCCAGGCTTCCGGCGACGACCAGGTGACGGCACTGTTCGGGTTGCACGCGCAGATGACGCTGGGCGATGAGACGATGGCGGCCGTGGCGGCAGCCTGCCGGGAGCTGGGGGCGGGCGTGCATGTGCATGTGGCGGAGGGAACGGCGGACGAGGAGGACTGCCTCCAGAAGTACGGTATGCGGATCGTGCAGCGGCTGCACAAGTATGGCCTGACGGGCAAGAAGTCGATCTTTGTCCACGGCATTCACATCGACGAGAGCGAGATGGACCTCATCGCGGCGACAGGGACGATGATGGTGCACAATCCGGAGTCGAACATGAACAATGCGGTGGGTGTGCAGAAGATGCTCCAGCTACTCGGAAAGGGGATTCTGCTGGGGCTGGGGACGGATGGGATGACGTCGCAGATGATCTCGGCGGCGCGGGCGGCGCATCTGTTGCAGCGGTGCCATCACGGGGATCCGCGGCTGGCCTTCGTGGAGGCGTGTCAGATGCTGCTGGAGAACAATGCGACGATTGCAAACCGGTGCTTCAAGACGCCGCGCGGACAGCTGAAGACGGGACAGCTGGCGGACGTGGCGCTGTTCCGCTATGCGCCGACGACGCCGCTGGAGGACGGACGGGTGTACGGGCATTATCTTTACGGACTCAACTATGCGCCAGTGCATTCGACGATTGCGCGCGGACGCTTCCTCATGCGGAATTATCAGCTGCTGACGCTCGACGAGGATGCCATTGCCGCGCGCGCCAACGAACTCGCTCGCGAGACGTGGGGGCGGATCCAGTAGCGGTAGCCGTCCTTTTTGCTCATGGCCAAGTTTTTCGGCATTGTTGCGATCCTGCTGGCGGTCACGGGAGGGGTGCGGGCGGCCGAGGAGCCGTCGCTGCTGATCTGGATCAATGGCGACAAGGGCTACAAGGGAATCGAGGAGATTGCGGAGCGCTTCACGGAAAACACGGGGGTTCCGGTGCGGGTGGAGCATCCCGACAGCGTGCCAGACCGGTTCATGCAGGCGACGCAGGCGGGGAAGGGGCCCGACATTCTCATCTGGGCGCACGATCGGCTGGGCGAATGGGCGGATGCGGGACTGCTGATGCCGGTGGATCCAACGCCGGCGTTCCGCGCCGCCATCTTTCCGCAGGCGCTGGAGGCCTTCACGCACCAGGGGCGGCTGTGGGCGTTTCCCATTGCGATGGAGGCGACGACGCTCATCGTCAACACGGACCTGCTGGCGCCGGAGGAGGTGCCGCAAAACCTGGCGGACTGCGCGGCTTTGGTGCCAAAACTGGCGGAAAAGGGGGCCTATCCGATTCTCTGGGACTACAACAACGCGTATTTCACGTGGGGGTTTCTGGCCGCGTCGGGGGGACAGATCTACGGACGGACGGTGGATGGCGGCTATGACCCGAAGGTGGTCGGCGTGGACGGGGAAAGCGTGGTCGAGGCGGCCGGGACGATCCGGCGCATGATTCAAGAGGGGACGATGCGGGCGGCCGCGTCCTATGCGGTGGCGGAGTCGCTGATGGCCCATGGCCAGCTGGCGATGTTCGTGTCGGGGCCGTTCGCCTGGGACAATCTGCGGAAGGCGGGGATTCCGTTTGCGATTGCGCGGCTTCCGGGGTTCGACGGCCATCCCGGGCGGCCCTTCGTGGGGGTGTTGGGCGCGATGCTGAACCGCTCGTCGCAGAATCTGGACCTCGCGCAGGAGTTCCTGGAGTACTACCTCATCACGCCGAAAGGGCTTGCCGCGATGGACAAGCATGTGCCGGTGGGCGTGCCAGCGCGGAAGGATGCCTACCGGGCGATGGCCGGAGATCCCCGCATTCGCGGTCTCATGGCGAATATCGAGGTGGGTACGCTGATGCCGAACATTCCGGAGATGGGGGCCTTCTGGTCAGCCATGACCTCGGCCATGAACCTCATCACCACCGGCGGCGATTCCGCAGCCGATGCGCTCCACAATGCCGCGCAACGGATGCGTCGGGCCGTCGGCGTCGCGGACGAGTAAGGAGCCGTCAAACAACAACCTTGGCTTTTTGCTTGTCTTTTTCGCCGATGTCATCGTCGGAAAACTCACTGATGCACCACATCAGCTTCGTTTTTCCTCCTTGGCCTCGACGAAAAATCCGTCGCAACAAGCTCAAGTTTATTGTCCGACGACTCCTAAGGAACGCTCTTGCAGGGCCTATTTGGCCATTTTGTCGATGAAGGCCTGGCTTTCGGCGATGGCCTTGTTCATTTCCGCAACGAGGGCGGCAACGTCGGCCTCGACGCGGGCCTGTTCGCCTTGGAGGGAGCTGAGGGCGGCGGCGTTGAGGTTGTGCTTGAGGAAGAGGACCTGGTCGTGGAGCACGCGCAAGACGGGGGCGACCTTGGCCTCGGCGCGGCGCATGGCGGCAATCATCTCGTCGCAGTTCTGGCGGGTGGCCTTGAGCTGGGCTTCGCTGTTGCGGCGGTACTCCGGGTTCTCGTATTGGTCGTTCTCCCGGGCCCACTCCTTGAAAAGGCTCTTGCTGACGCGTTCGACATCGTCGATGCGGCTGTCCAGGGTCTGGGCCTTTGCGGCGCAGCGGTCATAGGCGGCCTGCATCTTGCGATATTCGGCTTCCAGGTCGCCGCCCTCGTAGGTGATCACCGAGGCGAATTCGTCCAGCGCGTTCTGGAAGACCTGCTGGGTGTCCTCCTGGGCGTCCTTGGCGTCCGCTACGCGGTCGACAAGGATGCTCCGTTTGGCGGTGCCGAAGACGTGTTCCCGGGTGGCATCCCAGAGCGATGAGCAGGCGCACAGTCCCAGGGCCAACAGCAGTAGACAAGCCAAAGAAGTCTTTTTCATTGGGCGATTCCTTTCCCCTTGCGGGGCTTATCCTTCCACAGGCGGGCGGGGGACGCAATGCAAAAGGGTCGGCGGTGGGGCGAAAATCAACGATGGCGTTGCGCGGATGAACGGACAGGGAAGACCCAGCGGTGCTGGATTTGATAACTGGCGAGGAAGAGCAGGCAATCGACGACGACCTTGGCAACAGTGGGGAAAACCCCGGGGAGGAGGCGGTGCACGAGGTCGACCAGCCCCCAGCTGGCGAGCAACAGGGTTGCCGCCAAGAGATAATAGCGGAGCAGGCTTGCGGGCACGGTCGCCGTGGAGCGGAAGACGGCGCCCCGGTTGAGCGCATAGTTGAAGAGGCTGGAGCAGACACGCGCCACCAGCGTCGCCCAGAATAGCTCGTGCGCCCCTGGCAGATAGGCCAGCGCCCGCACCAGTAGATGGAAAAGTCCCACATCCAGCAGGAAGGAGAGGATGCCAGAGGCCGCAAAGCGGAGAAAGAGGAGCAAACGGCGCCAATGGAAGTCTAGCGTGGCGGGATGGGTGGTGTCCGGGACTTCGGGTGATGGGTTGGTGGCCCCGGGCCGCTGGGGAGGCATGGCCATATACGTGACTATGCTCCGGGTCGCGCTGTCCCGTCAAGCGGAAAGCCGGGATGAGGTTTCCGCTTTTTGGAAAATAGGCTTGCCATCTGGCGATTTTTCACAATAGTGGGGGCTGACGTTCGTTGAGTGACGAATGCCATTTTCGCTCGCCGTAGTTGGCGTGATGTTACCTTGGAAAGGATAGAACATGAAGAAAGTACAATGGTTGTTGGTCGTAGCGCTTGCCTTGCTCTTGGTGAGTGGTTGCGCCACGAGCTACCCGATGGGCTCGATCTACACGGATCTCAAGCTCCCGGTTGCGGTTACCGCGGATCCGGCCACCAACCTGAAGGTGGGGACGGCTACCTGCAGATCCATTCTTGGCCTGGTCGCGTTGGGCGATGTGTCCATCGAGACGGCCGCGAAGAACGGTGGCATCACCCAGATTCACCATGTTGACTGGGAAGCCAAGAGCGTGCTCGGGATCGTCAGCGACTACAAGATCACCGTCTACGGCAAGTAGACGTAGCAACAAGATTGTTGCCACGTAGAGGGCGCGACTGCCAGGTCTCGCCCTCGTTTGTTGCCCGAGAGCTGGCGGCGCAGGGCAGGTGAAAACCATCGCTTGGTCTCCCGCGCCCGGGGCAGGTAGGAGGGCCCCTGCCGCCCTGTCCAATTCATATTGGAGCTTTCTCCCTTCGCTTGCCGGGTGCATTCGACTTGACTTTTCCGCATTTTGGGGCTATATGCGCGGCATACTTGTTTTGGGTTCACACAAGGAGTATTCCATGAAGAAAATGATTGCCCTGTTGGTTTCCATGCTGATCCTGGCCTCGGTTTCGCTGGCCGCTCCCGTCGAGGGGCGTGGCGGATTCCTGGGCGGCATTCACGGATGCTGCTTCGGTCTGCGTGGCGCGGCGGCCTATAACGAAGGCAAGAACATGACGGCGCTTGAGTGGATCGATGCGCTGGTGGCTTGCCATATCATCGCGTTTGTCAAGGGATGTTCCGGCATCACCACGTCTGACCTGAAGGCCTCCTACGGCGAAAGTTTCTTCTAAGCTTTGCTGGTGACTTCCTCCCGTTCGGGTGACAGCGGGCGTGCTCTTCGGGGTGCGCTCGCTGGCGTTTTTTTTGCGACCGCGTTCCTGCTGGGTGTGGCCACGCAGGTGTCTGCGGAGGAGGCGGTTCCGGTTCAGGACGATTCCCGGCCCGCCCTTCTCGCCGTCTCCGCTTCTGAATTCCTGCCGACGCTTGCGTCCAGTTATGCAGCGGTTAGCAATCTCTCCTGTTCCGTTCGCCGGGTGACGTCCTCGGGAGGTCTGCGGGGCAATGCCACCGTAATCTCGCAGGTCGTTTTTGCGCGGGGCGACCGCATGAACGTCGAGACCGTGGCGCCGCTACACCGGCGTGTCGTCATCGACGGGGCCAAGGTGCATGATCAATTCGAGGATGCCGCGGTGCCCACCGTGACACCTATTGCCACCCTGTCGCCGGCGGCCCTGGCCAATCTTCGCTCGGTGCCTGGGTCGCCCGAGGAGATGCTGGCCGCGCTGGATTCCGCCTCTGGCGTCGACCGCCTGCCACCGGCATCGCCCTACGCGCGGCAAGTCGTCTTTGCGCCGCTGATCCGCGATGCCCCGGCGCAGGCCACGGTGGTGTCGCTGGACGCCAAGGGCGTGGTTGCCTCCATCATCTTCTATGCGGATGTCGAACTCACCCGTCCGCTGGTGACGGTCACGTTCTCCTCGCCCACGGAACCCCTGCCGGGCGTGGTCCTCTTCCGCCGCATGGAGACGAATGCCAACGCTGCCGACGGCCATTCCGTCCGCACGGTCAGCCACTTTGACGGGTATCGTCTCAACCTCGAGCTCCCGCTTTCCCAGTTCGACCCTGCCGCCTACTTCTGACCGCCCGACCATGCGTCTGTGCCGCTGCCTGATTCTTGCGTTTTTCGCTGTTTTTACCGCAAACTCACACGTTTTGGCGGCCTTGGACGGGGAGCTGCAGGCGATGGACAGGGTGCTGCCCTCCGCCCCGCAGTTGCGCTTGGCCGAGGCGCTTTTTGCCGAGGCCAACTATCCGGCGGCGGCAATCGAGGCCCGCATGGTCATGCGGGGGGCCAAGGACGCGTACGTTGTCGGCAAGGCGCGACTTATCCGCGCCCTGGCGGAGCTCCGCCGCGAAGACCGTATCGCCGTCGCCGCGGAGCAAGCCGTCTCCACGCTGGAGGAGCTCTGGAATCCCGATGCCGCTCCCGCTGACGGGGCCACGGAGCCGGCGGCGCTGGCAGAACTCCGCGCCTTCGCCGCCTACGAGCTCGGCCGCTACCGCATGTCGCTGCGCAAAGGGGGTGCCGACGCCTTGCCGCCCCTGGCCTACGCCTTTCTCAAGACCCGCAACACCACGCTTTTCCAGCTGGCAGGCTGTTCGCTCCATTTCCTCTTTGAAGAAAACGATGAGCTGGCCGAGGCCCACGCCGACCTCGCCGACCAAGTGGCCTTTGCGCTCTCGGGATGGTCCACTTCCGTGTGGACGCTCGCCAATCCACGCACTGTTCGCCAGCGCCACCAGCAGGCGCGTCCAGCTCTCGTCTCCCTGCCCGCTCGCGGCCTCATCGCCTTCTACCGCTCCCAGGTCCGCCCCGCCATTGGCGGCCGCTGTGCGCTGGAGCCCTCCTGCTCCGAATACTTCCTCCAGGCCAGCAAAAAGCATGGTCTTTTAGGCATTCCGCTGATTGCCGACCGTTTTGCCCGCGAGCCCGCCGTCACCCAGGCGGCGGAGGTCTTGGTCGAACGGCCCGATGGCTCCCTCCGCATTGCCGACCCCGTAGACAATCACGACTTCTGGTTCACCGAATTCCCATGAAAACAACCCCTTCGTTCCGCTCGTTGCTCGTGTTGCTGGCGATTTGCCTTTTTGCTGTTTCCGGCTGGGCGGAAGCGCCGGAGGATACGGCTTCGCCTGTCGCCCTCACCCTTGCCGAGGAGCTTTTTGCCGAAGGCCAGTATGCCGCCTCCGCCATCGAGTTTCGCCGTCTTGCCCTTGCCGCCGACGACCCTGCAGAGTCCGCCACCTGGCTCTGGATGGCTGCGCGTGCCTATGCCCAGCCCGACGACGTCCACGCCGCTCGGCTAGCCCTCGACCTGCTTGATGACGCCGAGTTTGCCGCGCCGCCCGGAGATGTCGCCTCCCCCCTGCCCATCGCCTTCCTTCGCGCCGAACTCACCCTGCGCCTCCGGGAGTCCGCTCCCGCCCGCTACTATTTCCAGACCATCCCCGCCGCCCTGCCCGAGACGGTGACGCCCGGCGAAGCCGACGCCTGGCGCGAGTTTGCCGCCCGGGGGGCCGCCGCCGCTTCGCTGACCGCTGGCAACCTGGCCGATGCCCGCGAAGATGTCGCCGCCTATCCTACCGCCGTCGAGGTCGTGGATGCCTATGCCGCCACCTCCCGCAAGTCGCCGGTGGTCGGCGGACTGCTGGGGCTGATCCCGGGCCTGGGCTACGCCTATTCCGGCGAATATGGGAATGCGCTCCGTTCTCTGGTGCTCAACGGCCTGTTCATCTGGGCCATGACCGAAACAGCCATCGAGGACCAATGGGCGCTGTTCGGCGTGTCGACCTTCTTCGAGTTTACCTGGTATACGGGTAGCGTCTACGGCGGCATCGATGCGGCCCATCGCCATAACCGCGAGGCCTTGCAGGAGACCATTTCGACCCTACGTCCCGTGCAGGCGTCCGCCATCGAGCCCGACCCTGTCGCGTTGCCGATCCTCCGCCTCCGTTTTCCGCTCTAGTTCGGCAGACCTTGCGTGAGGGAGCATGACGAGTCTCGAGTTCCCAGCGGTAAATCCCCAGGCCGCCATGGTTTCTCGGGCAGATGGCGCCAATGCGGCTGCGGCCGATTGGGACCGCTGCTATGCGGAAGATGCGCAAAACCGGACGATTACCTTTCTCTTTGATCCGGGCCGCTGGCACTTGGCGGAGGTCGGCGGCGTCGAGGTGCGGGGAACTTTCAACGGCTGGACACGAACCGCCGGCTATGACTTGCGGCCAGGGCGGCGGGGGGACGGTACCCCGTACTGGTCGCTGACGCTGCCGTACGCCGCCGTTCGGCTCCCCGGGAACTGCGGCCAGCCGGAATATCGGTTTGTCGTCGACGGCCAATGGCAGAATCCGCCGCCGTGGCTTGCGGAAGGTTATATGTTTCCGGGGAACGATACCAATCAGCTGTTGCTGTTTGCCGGCGACAAGCTGGCGCAAATCCAGGCGAACATCCGCCAGGGAGCCATCCGGAAGCGGCTGGCCGACTTCGACCTCGCCACCGACCAGGGCCGGCGCGACTTGGCCAACGTGCGGGTCGTGCCCGGCACGACGAAACTGGTGCGTTGCTATCATCCGTTCAAGTTCACCGACAAGAATCGCAACCGCACCGAATTCGTACGCGTAGAGCTGGTGAAGGCGTTTTACGAGCGATATGGGATTCGAGGCGATATCTGTCTGTCGGAGGACGAGACCGGCAATCTGGCCACGTTGACAGCCGATGGCCTCACCCGCCAGGAGGAGATTTCCGCCTACTACCGCCATGTGCTCATGGAAGCAGGCAAGGTGCTGTACGTGGGGGCTAGAAACGGGCTGGGAACGCCCACCTACGAGGCCTGCTACGGGCATCCTGCCGAGGAGAAGATGGGGCGTTGGCTGGCCGAGGTCATCGACTTCATCGCCGCGCCGGAAAACCCTGCCCCCTTTGCCATCCATTGTCGGCTGGGGACCGATCGGACGGGGGTGTTTTGCGCCATCCTAGGGGCCCTGTGCGGGGCCGATGCGCGGGCCGTGTTAGCCGACTACGAGCGGAGCAACCGCATGGGCATTCTGGAATATCGCCACCCGCGCAAGCTGCAATACACCCTCGAACTCCTGCTAGGCGTGGAGCATCTGGACGACGTGCCCAACTTGGGCGAAGCCATTGCCACGCATCTCGTCGCCTGCGGCTACACCACTCGTGCCCAACTCGCACGGCTTGTCGCCAAGCTGCGGTGACGGGGTGGCGCGAAACCAGACATTATTCCGCAAATCTCACAGACTGCACAGACGTGACCGGTTCTGTGAGTGCTGTGAGATCGGTGGAAAATGCAACCAGAGGCTCAGACTACTTGAGGGCCTGGGCGAGGGCGTCGTAGGCCTTCTGGAAGGGGCCCATGGGCGCGGAGACGATGCCCGCGCCGACCTGGCCGATGCCAGCCTTCTTGTGGGCGACGCCGGTGTCGATGACGGGCACCATGTTCTTCTCGACGACCTTCCGGACGTCGATGCCGGTTGGCGTGCCGCGGAAGTCCAGGGCGGGAATCTGGTACATGCGGGACTCGTCGTCGGTGATCTCGTACATGCTCAGGGAGTAGCGCAGGGCGTCCGCCGCCGTGCCGCCGACGAACTGCACGATGGCGGGCGCGGCCGCGATCGCGAAGCCGCCGAGGCCGCCGGTCTCGGTGATGGCGCTGTCGCCGATGTCGGGATTGGCGTCGGCCTTGGTGAAGCCGGCGAAGTAGAGCGCGTCGGGCACCTCGGCGGGGGCGGTGAACCAGGCGGGGCCGGTGCCAGCCAGGCGGATGCCGAAGTCGGTTCCGTTGCGGCACATGGTCACGACGATGGAGGAGCCCTTGACGCCGATGGCCGGGTCGAGGCACGCCTTGCACGCGGGCATGGAGAGGTTCAGGAAGAAGTGGTCGTTGCCGTTGATGAAGTTCAGGGCGGCGGCGGCGTCCTCGCGGTTCTCGCAGGTCTGGATGACGAACGGCGCGATGGCGCGGTAGAACAGGGAGGTGCCCGCGCGGTTGCGGTTGTGGACCTCGTCGCCCATGTGCAGGGCCTGGGCGATCATGTTCTTGAGGTCGATGGGCCCGCTGGCGGCCAGGGCGGCCTTGAGGACGGGGTAGAGGGTCTGCTCCATCCACTTGAGGCGCGCGGTGACGTCTTCGCCGTAGGCCCCGTAGCGCAGCACCTTGCCCAGACCTTCGTTGAGCGTGCAGAACGCGAGGTTGCCGAACTTCTCGTTCTTGACGATCATCACGGGCATGGAGGGGGTCACGATGCCGGCCATGGGGCCGACGCAGCCGTGCTCGTGGCAGGGCGAGTACTTGATCTTGCCGCTGGCGGCGAGCTTCTCGGCCTCCTCGGGGGTCTTGGCACGCCCCTCGTACATGAGGCCGCCGATGATGCCGCCGCGCATCGGGCCGCACATGCGGTCCCAGGTGATCGGCGGGCCGGAGTGGAGGATGGTGTCCTTGGTCATGCCCGGCACGACGTTGAGGGCGATGTCGATGCCGACGAGGCGGGGCGCGCCGGACTGGATGATGTCGAGGGCCTTGCGGTTGGCCTTCTCGATGCGGGCGGCGCGCTTGGCGAGGATCTTCTCGCTGTCGGGCGCGACGGGGACGGGCGGACGCCAGTCGACCTGCACGGACGGCGGCGCGAACTTGTCGACGGTGTCCTTGAAGGTCTCGATGCCGACGTTGACGGCGCGGAGGGGGGACTGGAAGAGGTCGTTGAGGCTCATGGAAAACTCCTGGGGTTGGATTTGGTGCTACGGCAATGGGGCGAGGGGCGCGTGGGCTCCTAGCGCTTGGACTTGACGATTTCGGCGGTGAGGTGGCCGGCCAGGCGGCAGGCGGCGCCGTTGGTGAACTCGACGAGGGCGCCGGCCTTGCGGAGGGCCTCGGCGATGGCCAGGCGCGGCTGCGGGTCGGCGTCGGTGCCGGTGATGCCGACGACGACGGGGACCTTCTTCGTGACCGTCTTGAGGATGGGCACCCATTCGGCGGCGGGGTCGAGGTTCGAGCCGTAGCCGAGCACGAGGTCGAGCAGGATGACGGCAGTCTCGGGGTCGTCCGCGACCTCCTGGATCATCTTGTTGCGGAGCGTGAAGTCGATCATGGGGTGGGCGCGGCCGCGGGTGAACTCGTCCTCGCCGAGGTCGATGATGCAGTTGCGCTCGGGCTTCCAGTCGTTCTTCATGGGCTTCGAGTCGCCGAGGGGCGCGTTCGAGTAGAGCGTCCTGAGGATGGGGGCCAGGATGACCTGCGCCTCCGCGACGAACGAGCCGCCCGAGAACAGGCCGCGCAGGTAGCGGCCCTGCGGCGCCTTCTTGCGCGAGACGATCTTCTGGGCGAGCGCCGCCAGCTCCGCGTTGCGCAGCTCCTGGGCCGGGCCGACCGCGGCGGGGTCCTCGCCCTTCGCATAGGCGACGGCCATCAGCGCGGCGTGCTCCAGCGTCTTCGGCGCCTCGCCGGAGCCCAGCAGGACCTTGACGACGGGTTTCTTGATCTTCTTGATGCGCGCGTCAATCTTCTTCATGACGCCCGGCTGCGGCGGCTTGCTGACGAGGAGGATGACCTTCGTCGCGTCGTCCGCCGCCAGCGCGTCCAGCGCATCCAGGAAGCTGATGCCGCCAATCGAGTCCTTGACGTCGCGGCCGCCCGTGCCGATGGCCTGGGAGATGCCACTGCCCGCGTTGGCCACCACGCAGGTGACCTCCTGCGTGCCCGTCCCCGACGCCCCGACCACGCCGATGGGCCCCTGCGGCACCACGTTCGCGAAGCAGAGCGGCACGCCGTTGATGATGCTCGTCCCGCAGTCCGGGCCCATCACGATGAGCCCCTTCTTGTGGGCTTCCTTCTTGAGCTCCAGCTCGTCCTCCAGCGACACGTTGTCGCTGAACAGCATCACGTTCAGCCCCGCCTCCAGCGCCTTGCGCGCCTCGCGTGCCGCATAGCGCCCCGCCACCGAGATGATGGCCATGTTCGCGCCTTCCAGCTGCGCCACGGCACCCGGAATGTCGCGCGGCGAGGGCGCGGCGGCGGCCCCGGCGGCGGCCGGCTTCTTCTTCTTCGACAGGAGTTCGTCCGCCTTGGCGAACGCCGCGTCCAGCGCCGTCTGGTCCTTGGCCTTGACCGCCACGCAGAGATCCTGGTCGCCGCACTTCTTGAACTCGTCCAGCAGCAGCCCCGACATGTCGAGAATCGACTTGTTCGCGTCCGTTGCCATCACCACCGAGGCCTCGATGACCCCCGGAACGGCCGACAGCTCCTTGCCCACCCGCATGAGCGTGACCGAGTCGAAATAGAATCCTTGCTTCGTGCGTCCTGCAATATTCATGAGACCTCTTTGCTAGTTGAAACTGGTTGTTGCACCGGGTCGGCCGGAGCCGTTCCGTATCTATTGCTTGTAGCCTATTTTCCGCCGTTTTTCCAGACAAAAGCGCAAGACAAGGGAAAACGTTTTCGCAAATGGCGCAACCGAGGCTCCGCGTCCGCCACGCCCGCAGGGGATGCATGTCCTCCAAAAGCAGTGATTTTACGGAAAAACATTAGGAAACTCACGAAATATCACAAGTCCAGGTCGGCCGGCGGGGGGCCTTCGCAGAGGCATGGCAGCGGCCACAAGAATGGGGGAGGACGAGGCCGGGGAATCGCTGGCGTCGCCAAAGTGGCGCCAGGGGAGCGATGCGGCGGGAGATTTCAACCAAACGGCCCCGAGCCAGAGAGCCCGGAGCCTAGACGGAAAACGCCTTGTTTTACGTAAAATCATACGATTTTTGCGGCGGAATCCCAGGCGTGCGGGCGGAAATCCGAGAGCCCGGGAACCCAGAATCCCGGAATCCCGGTAGCCCAGAATCCCGGAATCCCGGAAATCCGAACGGCTGGAATTGGGGCAGGCGGGCCCCGGAGGAGGCGGGAATCAGGGAAGACGGGTGGGGGAGAGCAGGGGGGGGGCGATGAGGTGCGAGGGGAGGGGAGGGGGCGGTCAGGGGATGAAGAGGGCGCGGGAGCAGGGGGCGAGGAACTGGGGACCATCTGGCCGGACGACGACGGTGTCCTCGATGCGGATGCCACCGACGGCGGGGTCGTAGACGCCCGGTTCGACGGTGATGACGTTACCCTCGGCCAGGACGGGGCCCCGGAGGGAGAGCCGGGGTTCTTCGTGGATGTCCAGACCGACGCCATGGCCGAGGCCGTGGAACATCCCCCGCTCGTGGCCGGGCGTGGTGTCGAGCGGGAAGCCGGCGGCGGCGAGGCTGTCGAGGGCGAGCTGATGCATGGCGGCGCCGGTCACGCCGGGGCGCAGGGCCTCGAAGACGCGACGCTGGGTGGCGAGCACGGCCCGGTACATTGCCAGAATGCGCGGATTGCGGGGGCGGCCCTTCATGAGGGTGCGGGTGAGGTCGCCCCAGTAGCCGCTGGCCTGATGGCGCGGGAAGACGTCGAGGATGATGGCTGTGCCGGCGCGCAAAGGACCGTGGCCTGCCTCGTGAGGACAGGCCGCCTGCCGCCCTCCGGCGGCGATGAGTCCATCGTCCGAGGCACACCCGCGCGAACGAATGACGTTTTCCATCTCTTCGCGGAGCCGTTCGCTGGTGAGCGTCCTGCCCTGCCAGCGTAGCTGGCCGGAGGGGGAGGAGACGGTCGCCTCTCGCAGGATGACGCGCGCCCGGGCGACGGCGGCGGCGGCGGCATGCTGGGCGAGGCGGATGTAGCGGAGTTCCTCCTCGGTCTTGACGAGGCGTCCCGGCAGAGGCTCGTCCTGCGGTGAGAGGAGCGAGACGGCGATGGACGCCTCCTCGAAGGCGCGGGCGACCCCCAAGGGGAGCGCGGTGCCGGCGACCACCTTCCGCAACTGTCGGGAACGCGCCCATTCCACGAGGGCGGCGGACAGGGTGCCGTCGATGACATGTAGCTGGACGCCGGGCTTGGCGGCCTTGGCGGCACGGGCGGCCTCCAAGTGGCTGACGAAGAGATGCACTTCGTCTGCCGACGTCATCGCCACGCCGAACGGATCGGGGGCCCCGAATCCCGTGAGCCAGCGCGCGGCCCCGGTTTCCGGGCCTCCGGCAACCAGAATCCGGGGGGCTGTTGATTTCTTCGCTTGCAGCAAGGCCATGGGGTGCTCCTGTTTTCGTTAGATTACGGGGGGGAGATGGCTTTCAAGGCCATTTCGCGGCTGGTTCCATGGGTTGTCAAGCTTTCTTGCGTCAAAAAGGGAAAATAGGCGGCAATACCCAGATATATGCAAATGAAACGATGTTCATGTCTATATGTTGGGGTTGCATGAAAACGGGGCAACAGGCGCGATTTGGGTTGCGTTGCGGCGAGGCGAGGGGTATCTTGACGCTGTTCAAGGGCGTCCACGTTCGGGAAAAGACGGAGTTGTGGACAACCTGTTAACAACTTTTGGAAGCCGTCCGAAGACAAGGCGTTGCAAGCGTCTTGGGGCTTCGGGAGGCAAGTGGATTTTGCCGGGCTCGGCGACGGGCCTGGCCGTGGCCGGAAGGTCGCGGGAAAGATGGATTGGCGATGGATCAGGCAAAGGCAAAGGAACTTTGGGAGACCGCGTGCGGATTGTTGCGCGAGGTCTTCTCTCAGGATACGTACGACAGCTGGATAGGGGCCATTCAGGCGCGCGGCGACGACCAGGGGGAGGACACGCTCACGCTGGCGGTGCCGAACGGCTTCTACCAGGAATGGCTCCAGGAGCATTATCTGGCGTCCATCAAGAAGGCGCTGGGATCGTGCCAGGACGAGCCGCTCACCTTGCAGTTTGTCGTGGACGAGGGGGAGGCGGCCGGGACGGAGGAGCCCTCCGGCGCGGAGGCCCCCGCGGCGACCGCCGAGAAGCCGGCTCCGGCGGCGACGCGGCGCGAGGGGGGCGCGCGTCACCGGACGACGCTGATTGGCGAGCCGCTTGACGTCCGCAACACCTTCGACACGTTCGTGGTCGGGCCCTCGAATACGTTTGCGCACGCGGCGGCGCTGGCCGTGGTGGACAAGCCAGGCTGCACCTACAATCCGCTCTTCATCCACGGCGGCACCGGGCTGGGCAAGACCCACCTCATCCAGGCCATGGGCCACGCGTTTCTGGCGGCCGGCAAGGGCACCGTCTGCTACACCACCAGCGAAATCTTCACCAACGAGTTCATCGCGGCGCTCCGCGCGAACGACACGGTGGCCTTCCGCAAGAAGTATCGCAACGTGGATTTGCTGCTGATCGACGATATCCATTTCCTGGCCGGAAAGACCTCGACGCAGGAGGAGTTCTTCCACACGTTCAACTCGCTCTATCTGGCACAGAAGCAGATCGTGCTGACGAGCGACCGCCCGCTGACGGAGATCGCCGGGCTGGAGAAGCGCCTCGTCTCGCGTTTCGAATGGGGGCTGGTGGCCGAGATGGAAATGGCCGACTTCGAGACGCGCGTCGCCATCCTGCGCACCAAGCGCGAGCGCATGGAGTACAAGGTCGACGATGACGCCTTGTTCTTCATCGCGGATCACGTGCAGTCGAATATCCGCAAGCTGGAAGGTTCCCTGCTGCGTGTCACCTCCTACGCCTCGCTCAACAATCGGCCGCATTTGTCCCCCGAAAACCTGGAATTCCTGTTGCGCGAGACGATCGAGCAGGAGCACCAGACCGTCCTCACCATCGAGGCCATCCAGCGGTCCGTGGCGGAACACTACGACATTCGCCTCGGCGACATGACCAGCAAGCAGCGCCCGCAGGCCATCGCGTTCCCGCGCCAGGTGGCCATGTACCTCAGCCGCGAGATGACCGACCAGTCGCTGCCCGCCATTGGCCGTGCGTTTGGCCGCAACCACGCGACGGTGCTGCACGCCTGCCGTGCGGTGGCCGAGAAGATGCGCACGGACGCAGGGTTGCGCCAGACCGTCCTCGCCCTCCAGCAGCGGCTCGGTGGCCACCCGTCCTGACGTCCCGTCGCCGGTGCCGCCGGCCTTCGCGCCGGGGCCATGGTCGTCTGTGTCCAGTGCCCGCACGGAGAAGCGTCACCTTGAGGGTTCTCCGGTGTCCTTCCTGAAGGCATGGGCCACGGCTTGTGCCGCTTCCCGCATGCAGCTCCGGCTTGTCTCCCCGCAGTCTGGGCCAACGGCCATTTTATGCCTCGATTGCCGTCTGGACGAAGGCGGACGCCTTCGCCATGAAGCGTTGGTCACGCCGCTGCTCCAGCACATTCTGGAACGGCAGCTGGACGCGGATTCGCCACTGCCGATTGCCTTGCTCGATGCTCGTGAGATTACGGGAAAAACGGCAAAAAACCGTGAATTTGTTGCCCACGAGCTGGTTCTGGTGCCCGACTGTCTCCTCAACGTCCAGAGCTTTGCCGGCTGCTTCGGGGCGAATCGCGTGCATCCCTTCTTCAAGTGGTTCTTCGAGCGGCGCTTTCTGGGGTTCAAGGCGAATCCGTACATCTATCGCGGCAATCTCCTCAACGAGTGGCTGGCGGCCCTCGTCAATTCGACGACGACCACCATGCCGTCCCTCGAAAGCATCATCCGCGTCTACCATCGTGCCCATCCCGGAGAGGTGGCACTGCTTCCGCCCGCAGCGAGAGGGGGCCAGCGTTATCGGGCGCAAGATGCCCGTGCGGACTTGTTCGACGCCGCCCGTCCGCTGGCCAACCTCCTTTTACAGCGGCTTCCGCGCGACTTCCGGCTTCCCGCCGCCGAGGGCGTGCTCGAAGCCTTCTTCCTGTGCCCTTGGCTGGGGTTTCAGGGCAAGCTGGACTGCTTCTTTCCGCCCACTTCCGTCCATGGTCCCGGCATTCTCGAGCTGAAATCGGGAAAAAACTACAATCCGGGCAAAGGCAACGCCGACCACGAGACCCAGACCCGGCTCTACGCGGGCATGGTCCGCCGCGCCTATCCTGCCGCCGACCTGCCCACTGCCGTGCTGCTCTATCCCTCTCCCCAGCGTCCGTCCGCCTTCCCGGCCGCGTCTGTGCCGGCGGCGGACCTCGTTGCCATTGACCCGGCCCGTTCCCTGCACGACCTCCTAGTCGCGCGCAACGAGCTCGTCGCCACCGATCTCGCCAATCGCACCCCCGATGGGTTGATCGACCGGCTGCAATGGCTTTTCGGCACGTGGTTCGGGAAAAGCGCGGATGCCCGCAAGTTTTTCCCCACAGAGAAGCAGAAAATGGCAACGTTCTTCGACCTGCTGGGGCGTCTCAAGGCGTCTCCGGCCGAGGCGGACTATTTTTCTGGCTTTTTCGCGTTTGGCGAGCGCGAATACTGGCAGGCCATTCAGGACTCGGCCGAGGTGGCGGCCTTGTTCCGGGGCGAGCATTCCCGCGAGTCCGTCGCCCAGATTGACGACCTGCGCAATCTGATGTGGCTCGACGCAAAACTGGTGCCCGAGGACGAGGGCCCCGTAGTCCGCCAGGCCCATGTGGAGCTGCCCGCCTCCGCGTCTGGCCGCTGGGGCTGTGAAGTTCGCGACGGCGATGGCGTGGTGGTTTTCCCTGGTCCCGGCCTGGACCAACTCGGCCATACGTTTGTCTTGCCTGCCACGGTCTCGTTCGACGGCGAACACCAGCTGCGGCTGGCCTTGGCGACACCCGTGCGGCGCGAGCTCCTGGCGACCTGGAAAACCGTGGGCATTCTCGCCCACCGCACGCCAGCCCGCGACTATGGTCGCGGCCTGTGGCAATTTGTCATGTGTGATGCTCGCCGCCGGGCGCTCTGCCTCGGACAACAACCGCCCGTCGCCGCCCCCGTGCCCCAGGCACCATTCGCCACGCGGTTGGCCCGCGAGGACGAACAGGCCGGCAACGCCTCGCTTTGCGCCTCCGTCCGAGCCGCGTTGGCCGCCCGCGACTACTATCTGTTGGTCGGCCCGCCCGGCACTGGCAAGACCTCCCATGCCATGCGCAACATCCTTCTGGAGGAGCTTGCCCGCAATCCCGAAGCCCGCGTCTTTCTCATGGCCTTTACCAACCGCGCCGTCGATGTCATCTGCGGCATGCTCGAAGATACGGGGCTGTCCTATCTCCGCATGGGCAACGAAGCCCGCTGCGAGGGGCGTTTCCGTGCCCGGTTGATGGATCACCGTGCGCGGGTGGTTGCGGAGCAGGCGATTGCCACGGCACGCCGGGAGGGGACTGTGCCCGATCCGGATGCTGCCGTCCGGGCCATGGTCGACGCCAACCGCGTCTTCGTCTGCACGACCAGTAGCTTCGATCCCTCGGACGTGCTGTTCCGGCGGCCGTCCCTTCGGCGCGGACCGGTCATCGCCATCGTCGACGAGGCCTCGCAAATCCTCGAACCGCAGCTGGCCAAGCTCTTTTGCGCCACGGCCGATCCTGTCGATCTCTGGCCCGACGAGGCCAGCCTGGAGGGAACGCCCGGCCAGCCCCTGTTCGCCAAGCTGGTCATGATTGGCGATCCCAACCAGCTGCCTGCCGTCGTTGCGCAACCCCCCGAATCATGCGCCATCCGTTCGGAGACTCTTGCGGGACTGGGATTTACCAGTTATGGCGAGTCGCTGTTCGTGCGACTCTACCGCAGGGCCCGGACGCAGGGCTGGACTCATGCCTACGGTCAACTTACCACCCAGTTCCGGATGCACCCGCTGATTGCCGCCTTCGCCAGCCAGGCTTTTTACGGCGGAATCCTCCAGGATGGGACGGCCGCGCATCAGCAACTGCCGCCGGACGAACCGGTCTATCACGTCTACGATGCCGCCGATGCTCTCCAGGCGTTCCTGGCCAACCACCGCATCGGTTTTTTCCCCACGCCGCGAGAGGATGCCGCCGACCACGACCCCCAGGCCAGCCTCGCCGAGGCCCGACGCACGGTCGAGATTCTGCGTGCCCTGTATGCCCTCCGCCAGCGCAACGGATTGCCCTTTTCTCCAGCCGATACGTTTGCGGTAGTTGTTCCCTACAAGCGCCAGGTCGGCACCATCCGCAGTCTCTTGCAGACCACGCCCGGCATTCCGGACGACCTCAAGGCCATCGAGATCATCGACACCGTTGAGCGCGTCCAGGGCGGTTCCATGGAAATCGTCCTCTACAGCACGGTCGCCATGGATGCGCGCGGCACCGACTTCCTGAGGCAGGGCGAGGCCGACAACCCCCTGCTGGCGGGCACGGGCGGTTTCGCGTCCGGAGGCAAGGTCAACCGCAAGCTGAATGTCGCCTGCACCCGTGCCCGCACCCAGTTTTTCGTCATTGGCGACGCACGGGTCCTCGCCACCCTGCCTGCCTATGCCGCGTTGCTCGTCTGGCTGACCTCTCCTGCCGCCCACGGCGGCCGCTTTCCTGCCGCCCGTTGCTGAACCCCCAGCGCTTGCCTTCTGCAACGCCTTGCGCGACTTCCGACTACCGGCTTCCGTCCGCCGGTGACGGCCGATGGTCGACAGTCGACGGTCGACAGGGGGGCTGTCAGACGGGAGGGGCGCTTGCGCCTGCGCCAAGCGGTGCGAGCCGGCCTACTCCTCAGGCGGCTGCAAGGCGGGCTTGAGGCGGATGGCCCACATGCCGTTGGTGGTGGGCGGCTCGAAGGTATAGGTGTAGGTGTAGGTGCGTTCGCCGGATTCCACGCGGTTGGGGATTGAGTCCAGCTTCTCCCACTTGGGCGTGACCAGGTTGGTGCAGCTCTGGAGCTCGATCTCTTCGGCCAGGGGGGGGAAGGAGGAACGGAGCGTGGAGGTGATGGTCGCCTTGCCGGTCTGCCGGTTGAACTCCAGCAGGTCGATGGCCAGCGGCTCCTCGGGGTCGTCGAAGTCGGGGAACGGGACGACGAAGGTGAACGGATTGCTCCTGGCCTCCTCCGCGTTGGCATAGGTCGCGCAGGTCGCGACCCCGTTGGAGTCGGCCCCGACAAAAGCGGCCAGGTAGAGTTCGCTGTCGGCATCGACCTCGAAGTAGTACTGCAAGGTCTCCAGGCGGGAGAGCTCGCCGGCGGAGAACGCGGTGCAGGACAGGAAGTTGTTGGTCCCGTCGCCGGCACCTTGGGTGAAGGTGACCTCCTGGGAGGAGAACTCCCCGCTGGTGCCTTCGCGGACGAAGAGGACGCCGGAGCAGTCGTCGTCGACAATGTCCTGCGGCCCGCCGACGAAGAACCGGACGGCCTGTCGCATGTCGACAGGCCAGACGCTGGTGTCGCCGACCTTGGTGTCGATCATGTAGAAGGTGTCAATGCCGCCCATCACGCACCGCGCGGCCTCGTGGAACAGCCCGAGGGGCACGCTCTTCTCGGCGGTTTCGCTGACGGTCAGCTCCTGGCCGACATTGGCGTTGCCGACGGTGAAGGCGTTGGTGGTGGTCCAGCTGTCGGTGAAGTCGCTGGCGGACGAGCCTTCGCCACTGGCGCCGAGCGACCCATGCCCATCGTTCACCTGCGCGCCGGCGTACTGTCCGTTATAGGCGCGACCGTAGACGAGCGTGTCGATGGTGGCACGGTACTTGGACTGGAGGCGGATCATGCCTGAGTCATGGATGTGGTTGTCCTTTTCCACGGCTGTCGAAATCACGGTTGTCGGCACGAAGTTGGTGGTGAAGTACAGGTCGACATTCTTCAGCGGATTCTTGGTGTCCTTGGCGTTGTCGCCCAGGACATAGAAGCCGTAGCTTGACGCCCCGGTGGCATTGGAGACGGTGATGTCGGCGGGCAGCGTGACCCCGTTCGGGATGGTATAGGTCGCATAGATTTGCGAGCCTGCCGCGTCAACTTCCCCAGAGCGGGTGAGCAGCAGCTGGACCTTCCAGCCGCCGATGTCGGTGCCCGCCGGACCGCACAGCTCGATGAATTCGTGCTTCTCCGGCCCTGGCATGTCCTCGCCCCAGATGGGGTCTTCCATCATGTCGTCCGGCGTCGCCAGGTAGGCAATCTCGTTGATCCAGACCTTGCCGCCGGCCACCGACGAGAAGGCGGTCTCGTTGGTGGCGGAAAGCGAGACGTTGGTGACGACGGCGGAGCCGGAGACGGTGGACCAGGTGACGCGCAGCCAGTAGCGCATGAGCGTGTTGGTCGGCTGCGGCGCGTTGGCCCCGCTCAGATAGAGTCCCTCGCCCCCATCGTACGTCAGCGAGTTCGTGTAGACCTGCGACTTGTAGCCCGCCGAGCTGGGCGGCTTCAGCTGGTAGAGCATCTGCACCTTTTCGATGGTGGAATCCCCGACCGGCTGGACGCTGCCCGTGAAGCGGTAGTTCGACTCCAGGGCCGGAGGATCTGGCGTGATGCCGGGCGTCATCGACACGTTGCCGGGCTGCTTGTAGGCGGCGGCGTTGATGTTGTCGAGCACGACGGTCTGCTTGCCATTCAGGTAGAACTGGACGTAGAGCGTGCGCGTGTCCTGGATGGAAATGCTGTACGGCGCCATGTTGGTCGGCGAGCTGGGAATCTGATTGGTCGCGATGGTCGTCCAGGTCTTGCCATCAGGCGAAGTCTTCACGAGGAGGGTCGGATGGTGGTTGTTACTCAGCGGGCAGGCCGTGTAGGTCAGGGTGCCGATGCCGGGCAGGGCTGGGGACAGCAAGTAGGAGCCGCTGTCGCGCATCTGGAGTGCCTGGGTGCCCTCGCGCATCACGATGGCTCCGCCAACGCAGCTCCATCCCTGCCCGTTTCTATTCGTATAGGCGGAGCCCGCCTTCCACTTCTCGAATGCCTGGGTGCGGGAGACGCTGCCGCCCTCGAACACGCGCACCTGGATGTCGTCGACGGTGAAGAACTGGTCTTCGTTGCAAACCGCCTCGAACTTGACGGCGACGGCCCCGCCGACGTTGGCGTCCACGTCGGTCCGGAGGCCGGTACCCACCGGCAGCACGTCACCGATGGGCGTCCAGTCGGTCTTGTTGGTGGAGATGGAGACCTGGATGGCCTGGGTGATGTTGGTATCGCCGCTGATGACGAGGGTGATGGTGCCTGCGCCGCCCGACCCGTACAGCGGAGAGATGATGCTGTCGCCAGCGCCGAGCCGGGCGCAGAGGCCGCCGGAATTGGTGGCGACCTGGCCGACCAGCTGCCAGCCGGCCTGGTTGTAGGTGCCGTGATACTGCTGCCAGCTCTCGGTGGTCCAGTCCTCGAAGGTCTGCCGCCGCGACTCCACCACGCTGGCCTCGACGGTGATGTCGTCGAGGCGCACGAGGCCAGCCAGGGTGGCCTCGGAGCGCAGCCGCAACCAGCTGGCGGCGGGTGCATTGAGGTAGACGCTGAAGCTCTGCCAGGCGGTGTCGGTGGCCTTCACCGTCACGTTGGTCACCTCGGTCCAGGAGGAGTTGCCCTCGGAAATCTCGACATGGATGGTGGCATTCGCCGTGTTGGTGGCGGTGGCGGCCCGGTACCAGAACGTGAGGTCGCCGACGCCGCCGGAGAGCTCGGGCGTCACGATGGAGCTGTTCGTGTGCAGAATCAGCGACAGGCCGCTCGGCACATACACGTTGGGCGGCAGTGTCCGGACGAATTCGCCCAGGCCGGAGGTCTCGTCCACGCCGTCGATGATCCACTCATCCCAGAGCGGCCATTCCGCCGTGACCGCGTTGGTCGTGCCAAAGCCCTGCCAGCTGACGCGGCTGAGCGTGTGGTCGCGCATGACGAACGCGTTGAAGCTGGTCCAGGCGTTGGCGCCGACCTGGCCGATGCGGTCGACGACCTTGGTGCCCTTCATCAGCACCACCACGTCGTCGCCGTTGAAGGTGAGCCGATGCGTCTGCATGTCGCTGGCGGCGATGATCGCGGCGGCGGGATCCATGTTGGTGGGGAAGTATCCCTTTTCCTGGGAGATGACGAACGATTCGCCGCTGCCGAGCGTGCCGCTGAGGGCAATGGTATCGGCGGCCGCGTAGGTCGTGGCCCCGTTGGTATAGAAGACGAGGCTGTACTCCGCGAGGTTGACGCTCTGCGTGCTGGCGTTGAAGATCTCCAGGGCCTTGTTGTTGTTGCGTCCCTCGATGTACTTGGCGAAGAAGACGCCGCCCGGGCCCAGCTCCAGGTCCATCGCGTTGTCGATCGTCTTGCCCGCGCCCTGGATGCTCCAGTCTGGCGAGAAGGGCCCGAATCCGCTCTGGCGGCCCGTCCAGGTGTCGAACGTCTGGATGCGCGACGAGGCCACGCGCAGCTCCGCATCGTCCACGAAGATGGCGCCCGTGTCGGAGGCGTCGTTGTACATGATGACGGCATGGGCGGTCGCGGCCCCCTCGGGCACGTCTGTTTCCAGCTGCCCGTATGTCCAGCTCCAGGTGGTCAGCCCATCCACGTCCGTCTGGTCGGAGCCGACGACGTCGAAGCCGTTTTCGTTGCTGCTCGGCTTCCGCCATTCGATCTGCAAGATGACATGGGCGCTGCTCGACCAGTCGGCCGTCTTCTTGAAATAGGCGCTCAGGCGATAGGTGGCCCCCCACTGCGAGCTGTTGACGGGCACGTCGAAGGTCAGGCCGCCATGGTTTTGGTCACTCGTCGCCGCCAGCTGCGAAAGATAGCCCGCACTCTTGCCGGAATGCCATGCGTTCGTGGTCATGCGCGCATTCCAGTAGCCCCATTTTGTCGGGAAGGAGTTGTCGTCCAGCTGTTCGCAGCCCGGGTCGTCCAGCAGGTTCACCTTCGAGGTGGTGCTTTGCGCATACTTCCGGTTCACCTCGACCGCCAGCGAGGTCTTGTTGAAGGTGACCTCGTACATGCCGGGGCCCGTGCTCTTGAGCTGGAAGGGCTGGAGCGCCGAACGGTCCGAGCTGGCGACGGCGGTGCCGGAGTAGCCTGCGGAGAGGGAGGCGGGGGACATGGCCGCGTCCGTCGAGTAGCCGTAGTAGAGGCCGCCCGTCGCGCCGGCCGCGTTGCGCTCCGAGAAGAGCAGCGTCAGCGTCGTGCCGTTTGCGTTCGTCACCCAGAAGCTCGAGCTGTAGCTTTGGCCCGCCTGCGTCAGGTTGGCGCCGTTTGCCAGGCCGCGTGGCCCTTGCCAGTTGCCGTCCACGCTCATTCCCTCCGCTTGAAAGACCAGCACGCTCGTCTGCTCCACGTAGAGCGTCAGCGTCTCCTCGTCGAAGGTGAAGTGGAACGTCCCGCCCGCTGCAATCTCCAGCGAGCCGGAGCCCGTGCCGCACATCGGCCACGAGACGGCCGTTCCGTTGGTGTTGGCCGCCACCGTCCATGGTCCCGGCGGGCCCCAGCGTTCGCTGTCCGTGGCGCGGGCGGGGACGATCGCTAGCTGCACCGAGGTGCCTTCGCCCAGCGTCACGTCGCATTCCCAGATGCCGGCGCGCGTCTCCGACATCACGCCTTCCGCCGAGTTCTTGCCGTAGTTGTTGAAGTCGCCGATGACCTGGGCCGACTTGAGGTTGGCGCCTGCGCTGGCCGCCGTTCCCACCACGTCGCAGGTCTTGGTCGTCTCGTCGAAGTTGAACGTCAGTTCCGTTCCCGTCGGCTGGCCCTGTACGAAGATGTTGCCGCCGCCCTGCACCAGCGGCCCGATTCCGGTCGCCGGCAGGCGCGTGATCGTGAGCTCGGTGGGGCCGCCCCAGTTGACGGTCCAGCTGTTGTTGGCGGCAAACTTGAAGGCCCCGTTGTTGGTGATTGTGGGGTAGGTGCCGGTCCAAAGCCCGTCGCCGTTGTTGGCCAGCGGGCACTGGGATTCGCTCCATTCGCCGAGCAGGTCGCCTGGCAGCGTCACGGCCGCCAGGGGGGCCGCCACGTAGAGCATCAGCGTCTCCTCGTCGAACGTGAAGTGGTACTTGCCGCTGGCCGCGACCGACAGCGTGCCGGTGCTGGAGCCGCACATGGACCAGCCGAGGGCCTCGGTGGCGCTGGCCGCAACCGGCTGCGCGTACGGCGGGCCCCATCGTTCGGTGGTCGTTGCCCCGCTCGGCTTCACCAGCAGCTGGATGGTCGTCCCTTCGGAAAGCGTCACGTCGGCCTCCCAGAGGCCGTCGGTGGTCTCCGTCATGGTGCCGGCCGTCGAGCCGCTGCCGAACGAATTGAAGGCCCCGACCACCTGCGCCGACTGCAAGTCCGCGCCCGCGCTGGCCGCGCCGGTCAGGTCGAAGGTCAGTGCCGAATCGTTAAAGGTGAACGTCACCGCCGTCCCTGTCGGCACCCCTTTCACCCCGATGTTGCTACCCCCTTGCGCCAGCGGGCCGGTTGCGGGCAGCCGCGCGATGACGAGGTCGGAGGCACCGCCCCAGTTGACGGTCCAGGCCTTGTTGGCCGCGAACTTGAACTCGCCGTTGTCGGTGGTGGTCGCGAAGGTGCCGCTCCAGGTGCCGTCACCGTTTTTGGACAGGAGGTTCTTGGTCACGGTCCAGTTGTCGCCGAGCAGAGAGCCCGGCACGGTAATGGCCGAGTAGGATGCCGCCCAGGCCGATGTGCCCAGACTCGTCGCCAGCCATGTCAAGACGGCGGCAACCCCCGCCTTCGCGCCATCCAGGTACCAACCTCTTCGCGTGTTTTTCGCCATGGCCCATGCCCTCTCTTGTTGTGGGTGCACCGTCGCACCGGAGGAAATATAGCATCCCCGGCCCTCGCGTCCAATCCCTTTTTTCGTGCGCGTGTGCGAAACGCGCGCGCAAGGAATCTGCTTTTCGACGCATTTTTCCCTTGCTCCGCGCCCGCCCTGCGCGCTACGCTTATACCACATGCGACTTCCCCGCTTCATTTCCGCTTGGCGCGACCGCTGGGTCTCGGCGTCCCTCACCACCTCGGAGCGCCGCTTCATCTGCAGCATCCTGCTTGTCCTCGTCTTCGGCCTTGCCCTGCGCGCCTACTACCGGCTTGTTCCGCCGACCGAGGCCGCCGCTCCCGCCGGTGCCGGTGCCGCGTCTGCCACCCCCCCTCTTGAAGCCGCCCGGCCTTCCGGCTCCGGCACCACCCCCATGCAGCCCCTCCCCGCCGACGCCAGGGGCCGCATCGATGCCGATGTCGGCGAACTGCTCGTAGAGGAACTCGTCCGATGAATACGCCCGACTCCGTCCCCGCCCCCGCCGCCCCCGCCGACTGCCTGTTCTGCAAGATCGCCTCCGGGGCCATCCCCTCCGCCAAGGTCTTCGAGGATGACCAGTGCCTCGTCTTCATGGACATCGGCCCCCTGACGCACGGTCACGCCCTGGTCATTCCCAAGCAGCACGTCCGCGCCATCACCGAGGCGCCTCTCGACCTCGCATCCCACCTTCTGGACATCGCCCAGCGCGTCGCCCGCGCCCAGGTGGCGGCCCTCGGCGCCAAGGGCGTCAACATCGTCACCAACGACGGCGAGCTGGCCGGCCAGACCGTCCCGCACCTCCATTTCCACGTCATCCCGCAGTATCCCGACGACCAGCACGTCTGGAACTGGGAGCCGCACCCCTACGCCGATCCCGTCCACGCCCCCGTCCTGGCCGCGGCCCTTGCCGGCGCCATGCCCTAGCTCCGCCCAGCTCCCATGCCTCGCCTGTCCTTTTCCCCCAACCTGACCGCTCAACCCGCCCCGCAAGGAGATTCCTCCATGTCCCGTGCTCCCGCCCCCAATCCCGTCCTCGCCGGTATTGTCATTGTTGTGCTCCTCGTCGTGGCCTTCATCTGGGGGGTCTGGGGCACCGTTCCCGCCGGCCACCGCGGCGTCGTGCTGCGCCTCGGCCGCGTCACGGGCGTCGTCAAGGGCGAAGGCCTCTACTTCAAGGTTCCCTTCCTCGACAAGGTCTGCCTCATGGACTGCCGCATCCGCAAGGAGGAGGTCACCACCGAATGCTCCTCCAAGGACCTGCAGATCATCAACGCGACCATCGCCCTCAACTTCCGCCTCGAGGCCAACCGCGTCGCCGACGTCTACCAGAACATCGGCATGTCCTACCTCCACACCGTCGTCATCCCGGCCATGCAGGAAGGCGTCAAGGCGGCCATCGCCCAGTACACCGCCGAGGAGCTTGTCACCCGCCGCGAGGAGGTCCGCGAGCGCATGCGCGAACTGCTCTCCAAGCGCCTCACGCCCAACGGCATCTACACCGAGACCCTCAACATCATGAACCTCTCCTTCGGCGTCGCCTTCAACCAGGCCATCGAGGCCAAGGTGACGGCCGAGCAGAACGCCCTCGCCGCCAAGAACATCCTTGCCCAGCGCCAATACGAGGCCCAGCAGCTCGTCGCCATGGCCAAGGGCAAGGCCGAGGCCATGCGCATCGAGGCCGAATCCCTCGCCCAGAATCCCAGCATCCTCCAGCTCCGCGCCCTCGAGCGCTGGGACGGCCACCTCCCCCGCGTCACCTCCGGTGCCATCCCCTTCATCGACGTCAACACCCTCTCCGCCGCCGAACCCTAGCCGACTCGGCCTGCGAGGTGGGCGGTCCCCTCCATGGTGCAGTTTCCCCCATTTTACTGGCGGTCCCAGCATTTCCACAAAATGCCTTCCCGGGCGCGGCCGTTCCTCGAAATCCTCGTACCCTTGCGCCTGGACGAATATCCGGACGATTGGGAATGGAATGTCGAACGGTGGGATTCCTCGGTTTCCTTGTCAATCGTCGATCGTTCCGTTCTGGCTATCTCGACGGCCAACGGCCAGCTGGCCCTCATCGACCTCGACAGCGAGAATATCGATGGCCCCGTCCTCTTCCCTTTTCTGGAGCAGCTGGCCGCCCGCAAGACCGCTGAATGCGAACTCCGGGATGAATTCAACGGCAAGTTCCTTCTCGCCCGCCCCACCGGAACCCAAGACGAAGTCGAGTTTCGCGTGGGCACCAACTACGACCCTGCGGTGCCGTCGTCGGTGGCCGACTCGACCTCGCTTCTGCTCGTCCGGCTTCGCCGCTACGACCTTTTCAAGACCTTCCGTGACTTCTTCTCCGGCTGGCGCGACTATGCCGCCAAGCTGGATACGATTCGGTTCTCGTAAGCCCATGTGCCTTGCAAATCCTGTTTTGAGTCACTGGAACCCTGTGTGGCGAAGATGGGGGAGGCTTGCAGGTGCACGGGGGAGGGAAGCTGGGTGAAGATATGGCGGAACCGAAACCAATCCGAGTGCCCAAGCCGCGGCGGCGACGGATGCGGGTGTGGCCTTCGCGGTTGCCGTCCGTGCCCGCGAGAGAGGAGCCCCGCGAAGGGATTCTGCTCCCCTGGCTGATGGCCACCGGTGGCGGAGCGCTGACGCTCCTGCTGGTGGCGATGGCGCTGGTCAAGCCGCTCGGCGTGCTGCCTTTTGAATACTACCCGTTGGTCGTGAATTGCATTGCATGGGGGGCGACGGTGGTGGCTCTGACGGGATGCGTGGTCGCGCTGGTTCGCTGGGTGCAGCATCGTCGCCGCCACGCCGCCCATCGTCGGTAGGGAATCCGGCCATGCGCAAGCCGTCCCATCGTCCCGTCTTCTAGAGTCCTAGAGCATTTTGCGAAATGCGTGGCCGCAAGGTTCGGAGGTGCGACATCCTGTCGCGCCCAAATTTTTTTGCGCGGCTGGAAGCCGCACCTCCGGAAGCCGCCCGCCAAATGGCTACAGTAATTTGAAAACCGCTCTGGCCTTCTAGAATCCTAGCTTTTACCCCCCTCACATTGCTGCGATTTTACGTGAAAAGGTTGCCAATTTTCACATTTTGCTTGCCTTGCAGCTTTTGGCATGTAATCATTCGTCCATATTACACGAAAGGCCACTCCCATGTCTCGCAACCGCCATCCTCTTGCCCGCTCTCGCCGCTCCTATCGTCACTCCGCCACGTACTACCGCCACCGCGAGGCGTCCGCCCGCGCCGAGGCCGAATTCGTCTGCAAGACCTTCCACTTCGGTCTTGGCGGCGATGCCGCCACGGCCACTGCCGAAATCATTGTCGGCGGGGCCTGGTTGCTGGCAGGTAGTGTTCTCCTGCTGGGCCTGAACGCCATCAAGGCGCAGGTGGCCAAGGGCCGCCGGGCCGCCATGAACCGCCAGATGGCGGCGGCGCATCTGCCCACGCCGGCCGCGCTGGAGGCCCGCTGGCACCGCACCAGGCGCAAGTCGCTCAAGGAAGCGCTCCGCCTTGGCGCCATGCTCATGCAGATCGCGGACACGACCTCCAACGCCATCCGGCTGGACCAGAACGGCAAGCTGGCCGGTCGCGGAACGGGCCTGAAGGGTTGGCTGAAGGCCTATTGCCCGAGCATCCCCTATTCGACGGCCATGCGCTACAAGCGGCTGGCCGAGCAACTGCTGCTGCTGTTTTCGCTCAAGGGCGAAGGGGCAGGTGCGGCGATGGACTGGGTGCTGCCCGGCGACGAGACGGCACCGAGCTGTGCCCGGTCTCGCAGCCAGACGGCAAGGGAAATCGCCAAGGTGCAGGCCTGCGTGGGCAAGCTGCTGGAGTTCCATCCCAGCCAGCGCAGCCTCGGGAAGATGCTCCGGCGCGAGCTGGAGCTGGGCGGGAAAATTGGGTAGGGGAAAGAGGTGGGAAATGGAGAAAAGCTTAAGGATCTCACGTGGGCTCACAACAGATTGGACGCCTGGGAGGCGGGACAGCCCAGGAGGGCTAGGGGGCTAGGAGGCGAGGATTCCAGGGGGGCGAGGAGGCAAGGGGAGGGGAGGGGGGGATGGGGCGACAGCGCCTTCGACGGGGCCTGGCTAAAACGCTCTACCGGCGGGTGGCGGTTCGGGCTTGCGGCGAACGCGGCGGCGGCGTAGGGTAAAAAGGAAAGATAGTAGCAAGAACTCTCAATCAGGAGACAGGAACATGAGCAAGCATCAGGTACAGGTATCGTTCAAGCACGGGCCCGCCATGCCGGCGGAAAGCGGAATCCGGCTGCGCCAGCTGCTGGAGACGAATCCGGAAGCCCTCAAGGGCATCGACTTCAAGGTTCTGGGGGCGCTGGTGAACAACGAGTTCGTCTCGGTGGAATACCGGCTGGAGACCGATTCGACCGTCCAGCTGCTTGGCTATCGTGACAGCTATGGGCAGCGCATCTACCGCCACACGATCGCCTTCCTGCTCTCCAAGGTCGCCCACGAGCTCTTCCCCGGCTGCGACTTCGCCGTCGAGCACTCCCTCTCCAAGGGCCTCTATTGCAGCTTCCGGCGTTCCGAGAAGGCCCCCGGCATCACGCCCGAGGAGTTGGACTCCCTCCGTTCCGGTCTGCAGAAGCTCATCGACGAGAAGACGCCCATCGACCGCATGAAGGTCACCTTCGACGAGGCCATCCGCCACTTCGAGGAGGCCGGTGCCACCGACAAGCTCAATCTTCTCCGCTTCAAGAACAGCTCCAAGGTCCGCGTCTACATGTGCGGCAACTACATGGACCTCGCGAACCATCCGCTGGCCTGCAATGCGGCGGACATCGAGCGCTTCCAGCTCATCCCGTACCAGGTCGGCTTCGTCATCATGGGGCCCGACCGCGTCGATCCCACCATCTTTCCGCCGTTCGAGCCTGCCGACTACATCTACGACGTCTTCAAGGGCCACAAGGAATGGGGCCGCATCGTCCACGTCCGTACCGTCGGCGACCTCAACGAGCGCATCTTCAAGAAGAAGATCGACGACTTCATCGACGTCAACGAGGCCTACCAGGAGAAGCGCATCGCCCTGCTCGCCGAGCAGATCGCCCAGCGCAAGGGGGAGGTCAAGTGGATTCTCATCGCCGGTCCCTCCTCGTCCGGCAAGACCACGTTCTCCAAGCGCCTGGCGCTCCAGCTCAAGGCCAGCGGGCTCAATGCCAAGCCGATTTCGCTGGACAACTACTTCGTCGAGCGCGGCCACACGCCCGTCGACGAGAACGGCGAGCTCGACTACGAGCACATCGAGGCGTTGCAGCTCGACCTGCTGGCCGAGCAGCTGGACGCCCTCGACCGGGGCGAGCGGGTGGAGCTGCCCTACTACAACTTCACGACGGGCCTCCGCGAGTTCCACGGCCAGTTCATGCACATCGGGCCTGACGACGTGGTCGTCCTCGAAGGCATCCACGGCCTCAATCCGCGCCTGACCGAGTCCGTGCCGCCGGAGCACAAGTTCAAGATTTACATCAGCGCGCTCACGCAGCTGAACATCGACCGCAACAACCGCATCTCCACGACGGACAACCGCCTCATCCGGCGCATTGTCCGCGACAACAACTTCCGCAACCATCCCGCCCAGAAGACCCTCGCCATGTGGGGCAAGGTCCGCCGCGGCGAGAAGCGCTGGATTTTCCCGTTCCAGAAGGAGGCAGACGTGGCGTTCAACTCGGCCCTCGACTACGAGCTGGCCGTGCTGCGGCCCTTCGCGGAACCGCTGCTGGCGGAGATCAAGCCCTCGATGCCCGAGTATGCCGAGGCCATTCGCATGCAGCAGTTCCTGTCGAACTTCCTGGTGATTCCGCCCGACCGCGTGCCGCCGACGAGCGTCATCCGCGAGTTCATCGGCAAGTCCTTCTTCAAGTACTAGCCGCCACCTGGGTTTTTCCGCCTCGCCGACCGTCATTCGACGGTCGGCGCTTTGCAAATAGGAGCAGGATATGAAACAGATACGGAAAAGCGGATCGTGGGCGACGGTGGAACGGCTGGCGTTGTGCCTGGGGGCCGGCCTGGCGTGGTGCGGGTGCGGGACGGTGGGGAACCTGTCGGCGACGGCGGGAGGGGCAGGCCATGCGGACACGATGTACCAGATTTCTCTGATGCAGGGACTGACCGAAGGCGACTTCGAGGGGAGTATCACCGTCGCCGAGTTCAAGCAGCTCGGGGACACGGGGATTGGCACCTTCGACGGCTTGAACGGGGAGCTCATCCTGCTCGATGGCCACCTCTTTCGGGCGGCGGGGGATGGCTCGGTGGAGGAGGTGGCGGCGGAGGAGACCATTCCGTTCGGCAATACGAGCACCTTCGGGGCGGACCGGACGGAACAGGTGGCCGAGGTGGCGGACTTCGAGGCGCTGAAGGCCATCCTGGACCGAGGAGTGGAGGCGCTGGGGGGCAACTACTTCTATCTGGCGCGGGTGGACGGCACGTTCGAGGAAATGCACGTCCGGAGCGAATATGGCCAGACCCCGCCCTACGGCACCATCGCGGAGGCCCTGGCCAAGGACCAGACCTTCTTCGATTTCGAGGGCATCCGGGGCACGATGGTCGGCATCTACTGTCCGAACTACATGGGGCAGATGAACGGCGTCGGGTGGCATTTCCACTTCATTTCCGAAGACCGCACCCAAGGCGGGCATGTGCTGGGCGTCAGGGTGCGGGAGGCGGAGGTCTCGTGGGACAAGGCCAACCGCTTCCACGTCGTGTTGCCCGCCTCCGCCACCTTCCGCAAGACCGACTTCTCCGTCGATCGCTCGGCGGACGTGCGCCACGCGGAGACCAACGAGGAGTAGCCCTTTTGCTGTTGAAAACAAGGCAAGAGGCCTTGTTTTGACGTAAAATCGCACGAGTTGGGAACGCCGGGGGGGGCGGGGCGCGACGGCCGCGGTCCCGAGAACACGAGGGGGGGGCTAGAGGAGGGGGGGGAGGGGGGAGAGGCGGGCGAGCCAGCGGAGTTCGCGGCGGCGCATGGAGCGGCGGTCGGCGGGGGTTGCATCGTCGTGGCCGGCCAGGTGGTCGATGCCGTGGGCGAGGTAGAGGGCGAGCTCGGCGGAGGGGCCGCCGGGGCGGCGCTGGCCGTATTCGAGGGCGCGCTGGAGGTTGATGACGAGCTCGGCGGTGGGGCCGGAGAGTCCGGGGACGGGAAGGTAGGCCTGGGAGATGACGTCGGTCTGGAGGCGTACGCCGAAGGTGGCGGCCTTGTAGCCGGGCATGGCGTCGTTGTCGACGAGGAGGACGGAGAGGGTGTCGAAGGGGCCGGCGGGTGGGGCGTCAGGAAACGCCAGGCGGGTCAGCCGCCGGGCGAGGCGCCGGAGTGCCGGAATCCTTGGCGGGCGCACCTGCTGGAGGTTGCGGAGGAGGATTTTCACTGGGGTAGGGACTCCTTCCGTGGAGGATGTTGGTGAGGGAGAAGACGAGGGAGTCGCGGATGGCGGAGAGGTCGCGCTGGGTGAGGGGGCAGTCGTCGAGCTGGTGGTCGGCGGCCTTTTCGCGGAGGATGTTGGCGACGAGGTCGGCAATCTTGGCGGGGGTGGGCTTCTCGAGGGAGCGGGAGGCGGCCTCGACGGAGTCGGAGAGCATGAGGATGGCCTGTTCGCGGGTCCAGGGGCGGGGGCCGTCGTAGCGGAAGGTGGCGTCGAAGGCGGGGGGGACGGGTTCGTCGGCGTCCTGGAGGCGGCGGAGGGCGATGCGGTAGAAGTAGGAGGCGACGGTGGTGCCGTGGTGGGTGGCGATGGCCTCGACGATGGGGCGGGGGAGGCGGTAGCGGCGGGCGAGGGCGACGCCCTCCTTGACGTGGGAGTGGAGGATCATGGCGGACATGGTGGGCTCGAGGTCGTCGTGGGGGTTGGCGCCGCCGTGCTGGTTTTCGGTGAAGTATTCGGTCTTGGAGAGCTTGCCGATGTCGTGGAAGTAGGCGGCGACGGCGACGAGGAGGCCGTCGGCGTGGATGACGTCGGCGGCGGCCTGGCCGATGGTGGCGACCATGAGGGAGTGGTGGTAGGTGCCTGGGGCTTCGAGGGCGAGGCGGCGGAGGAGGGGGTGGGACATGTCGCCGTATTCGAGGAGGGAGATGTCGGTGGTGTAGCTGAAGGCCCATTCGATGAGCGGGAGGACGAGGATGGCGAAGATGGCGGCGAAGAGGCCGGAGCAGAGGGCGGCGGCAAGCTGGGTGAGGAGCTCGGCGGGGGTGGAGGGGTTCATGGCGGCGATGGCCAGGGCCAGGGCGGCCTTGAGGAGGCCGACGCAGAGTCCGGCGCGCAGGACCTGGGAGCGCTTGCGGACGCCCTGGAGCATGGAGACCACCAGGGCGAAGGCGGCGAAGCCCATGAGGAGCAGGACGAAGTTGCGGTTGAAAGTGATGGCGGTGGCGAAGGCGGTCCAGAGGCCGAGGGCGAGGGCGGCGGAGGCAGGCAGGAGAAGGGCGGAGAGGATGGCCAGGATGGACATGGGGACGGCTTCGGCGACGAGCCACTGGGGGACGAGCTCGTTGTTGATGGAGATGTAGCGGAAGAGCGTGGCGATGGCGACGGCGGCGACGGCGAAGGTGGCGAGGAGCCACTTGCGGCGCGAGGAGGCGATGGCCTCGGGGCAGGAGGAGCGTAGCCAGATGGCGCAGATGGCGAGCATGATGAGCATCAGCGCGGCATCGCCGATGTGGCGGAGGAGGCGGAGGTTGCGAGGGGCGACCTTGGCCCAGCGGCGGTTGTGGGCGTTGACCTTTTCAATGACCTGCGGGGTGACTTCGTCGTCGCGGTCGACCAGCGGGGTGCCCTTGCGGATGGTCATGGGGATGTCGGCGACCTGGTCGGCGGCCTCCTTGCGGCGTTGAGAGGTGGCGAAATCGTAGTAGGTGAGGTTGGGGCGGAGGGCGTCGGCGGCGAGAGGGCGGAGGGAAGGGGGCAGGACGGCGGCGCAGTCGGCCTTGGCCAGGGCGTTGGAGACGACGATGTAAAAGCGGTGGAGGGCGGCGTTGGCGCGGGCGAGGCCGGCGACGGGGAGGGTCCTGTAGGTGGGGGGGGGGCGCGCGGAGTTGGCGGAGGGCTTGGCCGGGGGGGCGGCGGGGTCGTCGGCGGCGGGGGAGGGGGCCGGGGCGGAGCCTTCCAGGTCGATGCGGTCGCCAAGGGTGGAGGTGTCGTCGGGGGCGATGCCGGCGGCGGCGACGGTGTGCAGGGCGTCGACGAGGCAAGTGGCGGCGAGGCGTTCCTGTCCGGGAGGGAAGAGAGCGGCGGCTTCGGCGCCGGTAAGGGGGGCGTCGCGGGCGGTGGCGAGGTCGTGGAGCTGCTGCTCGACCAGCATGGGGTTGTCGGCGGCGGCGGGGTCGGCGCGGGCGGCGACGGCCTTGTCGGCGAGCTTGAGGAGGGTGCGCTCGAGCGAGGCCACGTTGTCCATGGAGACGCGGAAGACGGGGAGGACCTGGTCGGCGGCCTCCTTGCGGGCGAGCTCGGTGGCGGAGAGGTCGACGCAGGTGAAGTCGGTCTCGGCGAGCAGGGTCTCGGGGGCGCGCTGGCCGACGGTGAGGCCGGAGAAGACCTGTAGCCCGCCCAGGTTGAGCAGGGCCATGGAGAGAACCCAGATGCCGAGGAGGAGGCCGAGATGGGCGACGGTGCGGCGGTGGGGATGGTCGGAGCCGGGGCGGCGGAAGTCGGCGGCAATAGGGTGTTGACGCTTCATGACGTGCGGGAGGATAGCGCGGGGAGCGGTGCGGCGCAACGCAAAAGGGGGGCTAGGAGACGGGGGCGGTGTCGCGGGGGGGGGCGTAGGCGTCGACGATGCGCTGGACGAGGGGGTGGCGGACGACATCGGAGGCGGCCAGATGGACGACGGCGACGTCGTCGACGTGGCGGAGCAGCGAGGCGGCCTCGTGGAGTCCTGAGAGGCGATGGGCGGGGAGGTCGACCTGGGTGAGGTCGCCGTTGACGACGACGCGGGAGTCGAAGCCGAGGCGGGTGAGGAACATGAGCATCTGCTCGCGGGTGGTGTTCTGGGCCTCGTCGAGGATGACAAAGGCGTGGTTGAGGGTGCGACCGCGCATGTAGGCGAGAGGGGCGACTTCGAGGACGCCGCGGGATTCGGCCTCGGCGACCTGGCCCGGGGCCAGCATTTCGCCGAGGGCGTCGTAGAGGGGACGGAGGTAGGGCATGACCTTCTGCTGGAGGTCGCCGGGGAGGAAGCCGAGGGCCTCGCCGGCCTCGACGGCAGGGCGGGTCAGGACGATGCGCGAGACCTCGCCCTTGAGCAGGGCGGAGACGGCGGCCGCCATGGCCAGCCAGGTCTTGCCGGTGCCGGCCGGGCCGATGCCGAAGGTGAGGGTGTGGGCGCGGATGGCCTTGAGGAGGCGGGCCTGGCCGAAGGTGCGGGGGAAGACGGGAGGACGCGACGGGGCCACGTCCACGCGGAGGTGGAGCAGCTCGTCGATGTCGGCGGCACGGCCTTCGGCGTAGGCGCGGAGGAGGAACGGCACGCCGCCGCCGACGAGCGGGAGGCCGGCATCACGGGCATGCAGGACGCCCCGTAGGGCGGCTTCGGCCGCCTCGACGGCGCGGGCGGGGCCGGAGAGCTTGAGCCAGAGGTCGCGGGAGACGGCCTGGACGCCGAACAGGCGCTCGAGGTCGGCCAGATGGGCGGCACGTGCGCCGAGGATGTCCTGGCATTCGCGCGCGGTGGAAAAGGTGAAGGTGGCTTCGGTCATGGCGCGGAGGGGTGGGCCAGGGCGGCGCGGAGAAGGGCGGCGACGGGGCCCAGGCCATGGGATTCGACGCGGACGCCGCCGACGACCGGCATGAAGTTCGAGTCGCCCGTCCAGCGCGGCACGAGGTGGAGGTGGAGGTGGCCCTTGGCCCCGGCCCCGGCGGCGGTGCCCTGGTTGATGCCGATGTTGTAGCCCTGCGGGTGCATGGTGGCGTCAAGGGCGGCCTCGGCACGGACGAGGGCGGAACGGAGCTCGGTCCATTCGGCATCGGTCAGCTGGGTGAGGTCGGGGATGTGGCGGTAGGGAACGGCCATGAGGTGTCCGCCCGCGTAGGGGTAGCGGTTGAGGACGAGGTAGCAGAGCTGGCCGCGCCAGACGACGAAGTTGGCGTCGTCGCCGCCGTCCAGGGCTTGGCCGATGCGGCACAGGAAGCAGCCGTCGGGGTGCGGGCCGCCGAGATAGTCCATGCGCCAGGGGGCCCAGAGGAGGGCCGGATTGGCGGGAGTGGGGGAGGGGGAGGAGTCATTCATGGCGGGCGAAGGATAGCGCGGGGCGGGCGCGGGTACAACGCCAAAAGGGGAAGCGCCGGGCCCGCAGTCTCATGCACGGAATTCCAGGATGCGCGAAGATATGCCATTCCTTTTTTCCATTTTTCGCCTATACTGCGCGCGCCACTCATCAGACGGTTCTGCTTGCTCCCGTGCCCTCCCTCTTTTCCATTCTGCAATCCAGTGCGCCGACGTCCTTGCGCGACCGGCTGCGGCTGGTCTTGACCCTCAGCCTGCCGGCGGTCCTGGCCCAGCTGACGTCCATCGCGATGGAGTACATTGACGCGGCCATGGTCGGCTCGCTGGGGGCCAACGCCTCCGCCTCGATTGGCCTGATGGCCACCACTATCTGGCTCATCTACGGACTTGGCGGCGCCATCGGCAGCGGCTTTTCCGTGCAAGTCGCGCAGGCAGTCGGGGCCCGCGACGCTCCCCGCACGACCCGTCTCGTCCACGGTGGCCTACGGGCGGTGCTGCTGGCCTCGCTGGCCATTGGCCTGCTGGCAGCCCTGGTGGCGCGTCCGCTGCCCTGCTGGTTGCGCGCCGACCCGGCCATCCGTGCCGATGCCAGCCGCTACTTCCTCATTTTCGCCTGTTCGCAGCCCATCGTCATGGTGACCTACTTCGCGCTAGGCCTCCTCCAGAGCGCCGGGGACATTCGCCGGGCCAGCGTCATCAGTGCGCTCATGTGCCTTTTCGATGTCATTTTCAACGCGCTCTGCATCTTCCCTGCGCGCATCTGGCGGCTGGGACCCCTGGCCCTGCCGATGCCGGGGCTGGGCCTGGGCGTGGCGGGGGCGGCGTTCGGCACCCTGCTGGCCACGGCTACCGGCGGCCTGCTGGCTCTTGTCTACACGTTGCGGCACGCTCCGGCCCTCCGCCCGGTGCCGGGGGCCCCGCGTCGCCTGCTGCCGTCCGATGCCCGGATGGCGGTGCGCATCGCCCTTCCCATCGCGTGCGAAAGCGCGGCCCTGGCCTCCGCCAGCGTCCTGGTCACGGCCATTATCGCGCCGCTGGGCCCGACTGCGCTGGCCGCCCACTCCTTTGCCATCACGGCCGAAGCCCTCTGCTACATGTCGGCCTTCGGCTTCTCCTCCGCCGCCACCACGCTCGTCGGCCAGTCCATCGGCGCCGAGCGCCCGCCGCTCGCCCGCTCCTTCGCCTGGCTCACGACGGGGGGCGGCGTCCTGGCCGTTTCCTCCGTGGCCCTGCTCCTGTATGTGCTGGCTCCGCTCCTCTTCCGCTTCTTCACGCCCGATGCGGCCGTGCGCGACCTCGGCGTGCTCATCCTCCGCATCGAAATGTTTGCCGAGCCCCTGTTTGCGGCGAGCATCGTGGCCAACGGGGCCCTGCGCGGGGCGGGCGACACGTTCTTCCCGGCGCTCATCAACCTCGTCAGCGTCTGGGTGGTCCGCCTGACGCTGACGTTCCTGCTGGTCCAGCGCTACGGCCTGGTCGGCGCCTGGATGGCCATGGCGGCGGAGCTCTGCCTGCGCGGCATCCTGTACCTCCTCTGGCTCACCCGGCAGCGCTTCCGCCCCCTCCGCGCCTAGCCCGACGCGTAAACACGTTTCCATTCTCTGGAAAAAGGGCAGAAACACGTTTCCATTCTCTGGAAGTCGTTCTTTGCGGAATTCCCTTTGTTCTACCGTAAAATCACACGCTTTTTGGGGGCGTCGTGGCAGGGGCGGGAGGGGCTGTCCGACCATCGCCGGCCCGCCCGCCGCCAGCCAGAAGAAACCGTCCCCTTCCTCCCCTTTTTCCTTCCCCCGCCCCTGTTCGCGCGCTATTCTCCCTCACCCCGCCACCCTCGGCGGGGCACAGGAGACCATTCCCCATGACCTTATCCGAACTTTGGCATGCCACCGACGCCACCACGCTCTGGACCACTCCCGAGGCCGATGCCGTTCCCTGCGCCAACGTCGTCGCCTCCGACCTCATGTCCGACGTGCTCATGACCGACGAAGACTGCCCGCTGCTCGTTACCTCCCTTGTCTCCGACCAGTCCATCCGCACCGCCCACGTCGTGGGTGCGGTCGGCGTGCTCATCGTCAACGGCAAGCTTCCGCCCCCCGAGATGGCCAAGCTGGCCGAGACTCTCCACATTCCCCTCGCGCGCACCGCTCTCTCCAAGTTCCGCGCCTGCGTCGCCCTCGGCAAGGCCTTGGCCCGCTAGTCCCGTTTCGCCGCCTTCGACTGCCCTCGACCGCAAGCGATTGCCATCGCTGTTTTTCCTCCTTCGCCAACCTTTCAACCTTTCAACCGCGCGAGCGCGATGAACCCCATCCCCCTCCCCCCCTCCGACAAATCCCCGCTCGTCTTCCTCGAGCTCCTCTACAAGCTTCGCGTCCGCGACGTCATGTCGGAGCACCTCTTCTCCCTCCCCCGCTCCGCGACCATGCGCGAGCTCCAGCTCCTCATGGCGGAAAAGCGCATCACCGGCGTCCCCGTCGTCGAAAACCGCCGCCTCTACGGCATCGTTACCATCGAGAATCTCATCCGCGCCTACGACCAGGGTGCCATCGAAGCCCCCGTCTCCGACTTCATGACCACCGCCGTCGTCACCGTCGAGGAGGACATGCCCCTCTCCATCGTCATGTCCTACTTCGCCAAGTACGACTACGGCCGCTTTCCCGTTCTTTCCGTCGACAACGAGCCCATCGGCATCATCACCGCGCGCTCCCTCTCCACGCGTCTGCTCCTCGAGCTCTTCAAGGCCGTCGCCGACCTCGAGGCCAAGCTGCCCCCGCCGCCCCCCGTCTCCTCCACGTGCTACTTCAAGACCTTCCGCGTCCAGAAGTCCGACTTCGAGCACGCCGGTTCCGCCGCCACCGAGATCAAGAACACCCTGGCCGCCCGCGGCATCCCGCCCCCCATCATCCGGCGCGTCGCCATCGCCGCCTACGAGCTCGAGATCAACCTCGTCGTCCACTCCGACGGCGGCACCCTCACCTTCCGCGCCGACGAAGACGACATCCAGCTCATCGCCAAGGACACCGGCCCCGGCATTGCCGACATCTCCAAGGCCATGCAGGAAGGCTTCACCACCGCCAACGACTGGGTCAAGGCCCTCGGCTTCGGCGCCGGCATGGGACTGCCCAACGCCAAGCGCGTCTCCGACCACTTCCACATTGCCTCCCAGCTCGGCGTTGGCACCACCGTCACTATCCGCGACGAACTCCCCAAGAAATAATCCCTGCCCCCCTTCATCGTTTTCATCGTTTCCATCCCTTCCATCCCCTTTTCAACCCTTTCAACCTTTCAACCTTTCAACTTTTTTAACCCAAGGCCCCCCCCATGACAACCCCCTCCGCAACCCCCGCCATCATCGCCGACCCCTCCCTCGCCCCCTGGGGCCGCCGCGAAATTGACCTTGCCGAGCACGAGATGCCGGGTCTGATGGCCCTCCGCGCCGAGTACGCCAGCGCCAAGCCCCTCGCCGGGGCCCGTATCGCCGGCAGCCTGCACATGACCATCCAGACGGCCGTCCGCATCGAGACCCTCCAGGCCCTTGGCGCCCGCGTCCGCTGGGCCTCCTGCAACATCTTCTCCACTCAGG
>JAFTAH010000145.1 GCA_017458625.1 Kiritimatiellia bacterium
CGAAAATCCAAAGGATGGCGGGAGAACGGTTTACCAAGGGGGCTTCCCAGGGAACATCGCGGGCGGGCCGCCCGCGCCCCCAGGGCAATCGCCCGTACCTCACACTTTTTGCTCACACCCCCTTCGGCACCGCCGCCCGCCTCATCGCCTCCCCCAGCACCCTCGACGCCTCCCTCCCCGCGCCCTCCCTTCGCGCCACCCTGCTTGGAGCGTCATCGTTGTTCCTTGCGCCCCCAAAAGTTCCACGCCATGGAAGTCGAATTCGCCCAAACCTCCACGGCGTGGAACTTTTTACTTTCCGGTCATGGAGAAGAGTCCAAGCCCACCAGCATTTGGTTCATGAATGCGCGGTACCATGCCGGGGAATTGGTATCGACGGCATCCGCGGCCATGATGGACGCAGCCGACACACCATAGTCCAAAATGCCGTCCATCTCCCCAATCAACGCCAAATCCACGACGGGGGCGTTTGTCACCGTCCAACTGTCCAAAAATGTCGTCATGCAGGCGATGTCGTTCGTTTCCGGACGGCTTTTTTCCAGCGCCGCTTGCGCCGCCTGTCTGACCGCCAACGAACAGGTTGCGTCCGAGGAAATCCGCACCAGCTCGTTCGAAACGGCCTTTCCCATGAAGGCCATCCGCGACAGCGTCTGCACCCGGCTCGTCCAATCCGGTGCCTGCGCCAGCGCGCCCTGCCACGGCAAGGCCAGCATTCCCCACGCCGCCAGCAACCCCGCCAGGCGTTTGATCCAACAACTTCGCCAACCCCGCCTTGGCCCATGGGAATCGAGTTGCGTTTTCATCTACGGGAAGAGAAACGCCTTTTCGTAACGGAGAACGTCCAGGTTTTTGAACAGGTTTTCGCCGAATTCGATGTTCCGGTCGTTGGGCACGGGATTAAGATAGTAGGTGAAATCCCCGAAGCAGGGGACGTTGGGATTGGGTTTTGCCTCGAAATCCATGTAAATCTTCCCATATTGCGCATCAATGACATTTCCCCGCTCGTCAAGCCGCGTCCGAACACGCAAATAGTAATTCAAGTCGGGATTGGACATCCAGCCCTGTTCCGCGGCATCGTCATCGGCCGGACAGTGGTAGTATCCTGCCCGAATCAACTGGGGTTCATATCCGCACTCTGGGGCAGTGCGCAAAAAATGCGAGAACGTGTCTTCTGGGAGCAAAACGGGTTGGATGCCGTTCCCTTTGCCGGGAAAATCGACCTTCAGCAGAATCCTTGTCCCTTCATAGCCCCGAGGCAAAAGGGGAGGTTGGTAGGTTCCCGTTTTTTTGTCGCGGTGCATCGTGAACAATATATCGGACGTTGTTCCGTTCCCCAAGGGAGCGACCCAATCTCCCGCCTCCAAGTCATAGCCGAAAGGGTGGTCCCATTCGGGAAGTCGACACTTCTCAAGGTGTTTCGCAAACATCGGGATGGGACTTCCTCTCCGGTTCAACCGCAACTCCAGCGTGGGGTTCCACGGCAAGGCGCGTGGCGGAGTTCCCCAGGCCAAGTTCGTGAAGAGCAACGTCCGTTCAAACCGGTAATACCCTTCGGGCTTGGTTTCGACGCGAATGCTGTCGCCACTCGCCATGGCCGTCATCGAACAAAAACCTTCCCTGTCCGTACACGCGGTTTTCTCCACGGGAACGGCATGCCCCCAGGCCTGGCCCGCCATCGAGAAAAACGCCTTGACTTCGACTCCTTTCAAGGGCTCGCCCGTGTCGAAGTCCGACACCCTAACCGTCACTTTTCTCATCCCTGCCGCCAGCGACACGCCCGCAGCACCATGCCACGCCAACATTGCCACCACCCACACCGGCACCATCCACGCCAAGTGTTTAGTCACCTTCATTCAATGCTCCTTTCTCCACCACGCACTCGAAAACAGGCTTTGTTTGTCCCAACGGCAATGCTTTGAGGGCCGAATGCTCGCTGGGGCCGGAACCACCGCGATTTCCAGAACGATTGTCTCTCAAAATATACATATTCACGTTTTTTTCTTCCGGTTCAGATTCCCATAGCGGAATGGGATTGCTTCCCGCCGGGTTGGACAAGGCAGGGATCGCATCGGCCAGCAATTGTCGCCAAACGGAAGACATTAGGGCGATGGCGCTTCCATTGTCGCCCCAAAGACGGCTGTCGTCAAAACGTCTGAAAAAGGGAGTTGTTCGCAAATCGTCTTCAGAAAGGGTATTAGCCAAAGCGGGTGGTCTGTGTTCATAAAAGGGCATTCCGGTCACGGGGTTGAATCCTGCCAGAATATCATATTCGTCGTTGAATCCCCATCCTCCTTCGCAATTTCCGGGCAACCATGCAGCACTCGTCGTACCTTTTCTCATTTCCTGTCCCACCCACGATCTAGTTCCTCCGAGCGGCGGAACCACGCCGGTAGCATTTGCCAAAACGTTTTCCATGGAAGAATAGAAGTTGACTGCATTGGTGATGGGCGCAAAACGCCCTCGCCATTTTAAGAAGTACCGCCCATCGCCTTCAGGAAACAAGTCGAACCAATCGCTCGCCCAAAGATACTGATTGTACTCTGCCCAATCAGGAGGACACAGAAGGGTGTTCGTGGCTACGTCGGCATCGTAGGCCTCCAGGGGAACGGCGGCATTGAACATGAAAAACCGGGAGACTTCGAGTCTTTGATCCACGATGGCGCTCGACACCAACATGTTGCCCAGACTGTGGGCCCCGACAAAAAGCTCTCCGGGGAGGTCCGTTTCCAGGCGGGACGCAAACAACGCGGCCGTGTCGAAAGCATGAAGGACATTGATGTAATAGTCGGGGGTGATGTTAACGACCGGCAATTGCCCGTGGTCGCCGCGCCACGTCACGGCGGTAAACATCGCATGGGATCCGCATTGCCACAGGCGTTTGAACATCTCGGCGGCCCAGGCGCGGGCCTCGGTTTCGTTGACGTTGTAGCCGTGGACGAACACGAAATGCTTGCCGTTGCTTGAAATGTCGGGAAAATTGGAAGGTTCGGAAATGTCGGTGGGCAAGACGACTTCGCCGTCACAGACTCCGCGCAGGTTCACCCATCGGTACATGTTTTCCACTGGCGACAGGCGAAGTGGCAGGGAATGCTCCATGAACTTCGTCCCGTTCAGGCGGATTTCGAGTTGCAACGGCGCTGCGCTCGCCGCGCGTCCCTCGATCAGCAAGACCCCTTTCAACGAATTGTCCCGCATTTTTTCGAGGAACGCTTCGGAAAGCGCCACGCCCTCCGCCGTCACCCGGAAAACGTCAGCCGACTCTGCGCTTTGCTGGAACGTGGAACCGTAGACCGAATCTCCAGACTCAAGAAATGCCCCCGCGTTGTCCTTTGCCAAGTCCGTGTAGACGGCGTTGACAGCACCGCCGGAGTGTTTCAGGAGACAGGTGACACCCGTGGGATATTCCGTCAGGAAGTCGTGCAAATCCAGCCAGACTGGCGTGAAATCCTCCAAATCGCACGGCCCGTCCACTTGTCCATTGAGGCAATCCGCGGTGGCACCGCTCCCCGGCACATCGCTGTCCCCGGAGGCAAACGCGCCGTCATCGTTGTCGTCGTTGACCCAAAAACGGAAAGGCCGGCCCGCCCCGAGGCCTTCCGTGTCTCCTGGGCCGATTGTTCCGTTTCGGTCGGCATCCGGCACAAGTTTGCCGGCGTAGACGAAAAACGTGTATTCCCCGCCTTGCTTTGCCCCCACGTCGGGGTGCAAGCCCGCGTCCTGCACTTTCACCCAGGCGTTGGCCCCCACGATGGCGCTGGTGTACTGGATTTGGACCGTATCTCCCGCAAACCGCGCCAGCTCGTCCGCACCGCCCCAAGTCAGTTCAAACTCCTCTTGGACGTTTCCTTCCGTCACCTTCACGCCTATGCAGCTTCCGGGCGACACCGAGTCGAACACCTGCTTCACCCATCCCCGGAAGCCGACATCGTTGTCGATGCGCCCGTTCGTCCAGCCCGGGCATGACGACTCGAAATGGCTCGTGTAGTCGTGAGGCGCCGAATCGGCGGCATCCGTCGGATTGCTGTTTTGAGCCATTTCGGAAAGGTTGTCCACGCCGTCGTTGTCGTGGTCGGCACCGACCGACCACGCACCCGGTCCAAGGGCCATTTCCCAGCTGTCGGGAATGCCGTTGGTGTTTTCGTCCGCAACGAGCGGATTCCACCCGTTCGCCAACTCGAAGGGATCGCTTCCCGGCCAATTCGAAACCGCCGTTCCAGGAACCGCCCACGGCCAGATGTCGCCGTCGCTGGCCCAGGCGTTGGGATTCGTTCCGTGGACCACGCACTCGTCATAGTCGCCCAGCCCGTCGCCGTCGCTGTCGGCGTTCCACGGATCCGTTGGTTCTCCGAACCACAGGGCATTGGTGTTGGCGGTTCCCGTCCGTTCCACTTCGTCGTTCAAGCCGTCGCCGTCCGAATCGATGTCGATGCCCGCCCCCTGCCCCGTCCGTCCCGACGCCCACGTCCAGTCCTCCGCCCGGTCCGTGTCCCAGCCCGTATGGCAACGCACCGCCGCATTGCCGGAATAGGCTTCGATGCTGGCCGCGCTCAACCAACCCGTCGTGTCCAAGTTGAAATTCGTGTTCCCGCCGAGCATGACAACGTCCACGACGCTTCCATTGGTCGCCCCGCTCCAGACCAAGCGGACTCCTGTCGGCCAACCCGACGAATTGCGGTTCGGAATGTTCAGCGTGGCCGACACGTCCGCGTTCGTCACGAAACTCTCCCCCACCAGCAGGCAGCGTCCCGGCTCGATGCTCGTCCCGGGCGAAAATTCAAGCACGCCGTCCCAACCAAACGACCTGCCCACTTCCAACCGGAATCCCGACAAATCGGCGGCTCGCGCCCCTGCCGAATACAACTCCACCCATTCCCAACCCGAATCGTCTCCATCTGGATTGTAAAGCACCGCGTTGATCATGACCATGGGGCAATCCCCCGCGTCTGCCGGGTCGAACCCCATGGCCGCTTCCGCCCCGTCTCCGATGCCATCGCCGTCCGAATCCCCAAGTTCCGGGTCGGAATGGAACACGAACGTTTCGAAGCCGTCGTTCAAGCCGTCGCCATCCGAATCCACGGCCTCCGCCGCCGCGTAATAGCGCACGATGCCACGATTTGTCGGAAAACTGTGGTCGATGAACACGTTCGTCCCCGTGTTGCTCACCGCCAAACTGCCCACCCATTTCCATGTGTTGCCGAATCCCGTCAGAGTCGGCTCGGCCGCGTGCCACGACACGACATTTGTCGTCTCCACCACGTTCTCGTCGTTCGTCCATGTCACTTCGTTCGTCACCGCCACATGCAACGGCCCGTAGGCGAACACATCCACTGTCCCGTTGTTCGTCCAAGCCAAGCCAACATGCAGCTCCGGAGGAGAGGTGGCGAAATTGCCCACGGCCGACACGAAATGCAAGCCTGTCGTGCAAGGGCCATTCGTGTACCCGCGCAACTCCCCCGATTCTTGCCGACAGGCCTCGGCCGCCCGCCTCCACGCCAACTCCTCCTTCGCCGCCATGTACAGCGGCCAATCCGATTCGTCCACCAACGCCCCTGTCAAAGTCACGTTTGTGGACGTCTCCTTCGCGAAATCGGTCGTCCCCCGCCACAACTCCGCCCCGTTCCCGTCGCGCAACACCGTCGCCCCGCTCTCCCGCTCCGCCACGATGGGAACCACCCACGTCGCCATGTCGCGCGTCGCGGGGGCCGTATCCCATCGCGGCGAAAACTCCTCCCACGCCGCCGGCCATGCCCCCGCGTCCTGCACCAACTCCCCGTCCCCCGGCGTCATGCGCCGAAACTGGTTCCGCAAAATCTCCAGCCGCTCCGCGAAATCCTCCTCCCCCAGCACCACCGCCTCGCCCGGCCCGTCCCCCGCCTCGTCGGCATCCCCAGCGGCAAACGACGGCGGAACACACAAAAATGCTGCAACACCAAGCCAAATCAACCAGCCCAATCTCTTCATGTGCATCTTTCCTTGCGCGCCGCTCTTCTCCACGCCCCCCATTTTCCCCTCTCCCCCCTCCCACCCGCAAGCCCAAACTTCCCCTCTCCCCTCATTTTTCTCCCCCTCGCCCCCTTTGTGTTCTTTGCGTTCTTTGCGGCTTTCCTCTCCGCACCACCGCGCCACCGCGTGAGCTTTCCCCCGCTACCTCACCGACAACGCATCCACGTTCACCCCCACCCCCACCCCCTTCGGCACCGCCACGCTTTTTAGTGCCTTCCACAGCACCCGCGAGGTCTCCCACACTGCGCCCTCCCTTCGCGCCCCCTGCTTGGGGCGCATCTGGGTTATTTGCAACCTTGCCCGAAAGCCATTCCCAGCAAATGGCCGGTCGGCCGACCGCCGGGCGGCCCGTGTGCCAGGGCAGTTGCTGGAATTGTCTTTCCGAACCCCTTGGACTCGGCCCGCCCGGCGGTCGGGCGGGGCGGTATCGGGGTGGGAAGAGGCGTTTTCCACACCGTGGAAAACCTGCTTCCATTGCGTGGAAAACCGGCGAAACCGTGTTCCATTGGAGTTGTCAAACAAAATCATAACCTGTTGCGCAGGATTTTTTACCGGAATCAAGGAGGAAAAACGAAGGCGATGTGGTGCATCGGCAAGTTTTTCCGACGACGAGTCCGGTGGAAAAGACAAGCAAGATGTGTCATGTTTTTTGGATGACGACTCCATTGCATGGAAATTGTGTCAAAACATGCTTCCATGCCGTGGAAAAATGCCGAAAGTGGGTTCCATGGCGTGGAACTTTTCCGGTTGCTTCCTGCTTTTCGCTTCCCGCTTCACGGGAAAACGCGGACTTCCTTCACTACCGGCGCCTCTTCTGCTGGGGGGAACGCCACCCACAGGTACATCGCCCGGCCGGGGACGCCTTCCTGCCAGCGGTCGGCGTCTTCGGAAAGAAGAAAGCGTGTTTCCTCGGGCAGGTTTTCGCCGACGACTTCCACGTCTTCGACGTTCCGCACGTCGGCGAAAGTGAGAATCACCCACGAGCCTTCCGCCGTTCCCGGTGTCCACGAGGTCGCCTCGTCGCCGTCCGCCACCGCCGCCCCGTCGGCCCGGTCGCTCGTCGTCACCAGCGCCCAGGGAATTTCTTTCGCCGCCGGAACAGGAACAGGGGCCGGCCGCGCCGCCCTGTTTTGCGGAGCGGCCTGATATCCGGCCGCCTTCCTCCATTTCGCGAACAGTGTCACCGTCCCGCCCCCGACCGTGAGATTCTTCACTTCCGCCGCGTTTTTCCAGACGATCGCGTCCTTCTTGTCCTTCGCCCAGCCGAGGAACTCGTACCCGCTCCGCGTGAAGGCGTTCTTCCGCAATTTCACGGACTTCCCGTAGGTCATCTCCTGCGCCGCCATCGTTCCCTTCCCGCCGTTCGCGTCGAACGCGACCCTGTATTTCTTTTTCGCCCATTTCGCGTAGAGCGTCGTGGTCTTGCCGTCGGTCCGCAAATTCCCGACTTGCTGCTGGTTCTTGTACGCGACCTTTCCTTTCTTGGCCGTCGCCCACCCCCGGAAGACGCAACCCTTCCGCTTGAAGGCGTTTTTGCGGAGTTTCGCGGTCTTCCCGTACCTCATTTTCTGCGCCGCCATCCTGCCCGTGCCGCCGTTGGCGTCGAAGGCGATGGCGTAGTCCTCCCGCGCCCACTGCGCGTAGAGGGTGACGGTACCGCCCGCGTCCGCGAGATTCTCCACGAACGCGGCATTCCCGTATTTGACCGCGCCTTTCTTCGATTTCGCCCATCCGGCAAAGACGCAACCCTTGCGCGAGAAAACGTTCCGCCGCAGCCGGGCCGCCGTGTTGCAGGCGAATGTCTGCGGCGCCATTTTTTTGCCTTGGGGCAGCTTTCCGCCGTTGGCGTCGAACTTGACCTGGTACGACGGCGCGGCTTTGGGGGTGTAGGCGGGTTTCGCGACACGCCCGAGGAAGAGGACGAGGCCGGAGTCCATTTCCCGGATCAGGAAGAGGAACGGCCGGTCGGCGACGAAGGGTCGCGGCGGGGGCGGCGGCGGCCAGGCGCAGCCCGCGCGGAGGAACGCGGCGGTGGCCGCGGAGGCTTCGGTGCCTTCCTCGTCGACGGTGACGTTGGCCTTCTGCAGCGCCGCCGACAGGTATGTCTGCGGCGCGATTCCGGAGAAGTCGGCATCGAGGGGGGAAAACGCGGCGGCCATGCCCATCGACGAAAGGATGGGCTGGAGGTCGTGCGTGGAATCGAATTCGAATTTCGGCAGTGCGACGGAGACCTCTCCCCGCCACGGGGATGCGGCCAGGCCGTCGAGGAACGCTCCGCCGAGGAGCGCCTCCACGTCGGCGACCGTGTTGGAGGGCGACGGCAGGAAGACCAGCATTTCGACGGAAAGCCCTTTGTACGGCAGGCGCAGGACGGCGCATTCCGGCGCATCCAGGATTTCGGCTTCCCGCGTGCCGTGCATGAAGGGGGTCTGGATGTCTCCGGAACCCGCGTGGAACGTCCGGTCGCACGTCTCCGCGGCGTCGAACGGCTCTTGCCATTTCGCCTTGAGGTAGATCGTGTCCACGGCCACCATGCGCAGGAGCGGATCGTCGAGAGACCCGGGCGAAAGCAGCTCGGGGATGCGGCCGTGCGTCTTTCCGGAAACGAACTGGTTGACGGCCGTCCGTCCGGTTTCGCCCATCGGAGTCGTGCGGGCCTCGGCGTCGAAGGCTTCGCGCACGAGGGCGAGGAAATCCCCGGCCGGGGAGAAGTCCGGCGCGAGCCAGAGCGAATCGGAGAGTTCAAGCGCTACGTTCCCGTTCGTGGCGGCAACGAGCGCGGCACGCGCTCCGCGGAACGTGGCGGCGGTTTCCTCCGGCGCCGGCTCGTCGGCTCCGAGCCGCAGGGCGGCGGCCATCCCGCGCGCGGTATCGCCGCGGGCACCGGTCTGGAGCATGCCGAAGAGCGAACCGACGCCCCAGGGCGAGAGGATGACGTTGGCGTTTTCCCCGGATGCCGAAGCGGCGCTGCGGTAGAGGTCGGCGGCGAAGTCGGCCTGTTCCCATGGCACGGGGTCGGCGGAGGAAACGAGGGTGCAAAGGATCAACGTGAGGATGGCAATGAATGTTTTCATGGCTGGATGTCGTTTTCCTCTTGGCCTTCAAAAGATGCCTTCCCAATCGGAGGTGATGCCGGGATAGTCCTCCAGCACCATCTGGAAAGAATCGCCCGCCGCGAGACTACCCAGAAGCTGCGACACCGTCACGCGCGTCCCGCGGATGACGGGCTGCCCGTGGCAAATGGCCGGATTGATGTCAGTGCGAGGGTTCATGGCTTTTGTTCTTGTGCTTGAATCTTGCGCCAGGGAGGACCTTTATGCAATTCAAAAGTTCCCCGTATGGCCTCAGGGATTGGCGTTGGACGGGGAGGCGGCGGGAGGGAAGAGGAGGGCGGAGACATCGGTGGAGGGGTCGGCGGCGAGGCGATCGGGGTCGAGGCGCTGCTGATCCTGTGCGCGCCCGTCCAACGCGGCTACGCGCGGAAGCACCGCCCTTAGCTGGTCGCAAGACCGGGGCGAAAAATCAACCGTCACAAAAAGACAGTTGCTACCGAAAACGGCTACACAATTCTTGAATTAGCTCTAGTCACTCTAGATTTTTCTAGTCCTCCTAGGAAACCTAGAAGCCTAAAAATTCTAGTAAAACGCAATTGGTCCAGATATTGGCAGGCCATGTTGTGGCCAACAGGAATCATCCTGATGCTGTTCCAGAGAAAAGTGAGTCCAGCTGAGCGAGGGTATCTCGTCCGACGGAGTCTTTCTTGACCACAGTGGCATAAAGGCAACGGCCTGCCGAAAGGCTGGCCCAGGTTCTCTCCCCCTTCTTCAAGAAAGCTCTTGAAACGAAGTGAATCAATCAAACCAAAAAACCTGTAAACACTTACTTGACTACCTTCCTGGCGGGTGCTATAGTTCGCGCCGTACGCACGATAACAGGGAGTTCACATGAGCATCTATCCGGATACTACAGAAAAAATCCTCTCCACCCTCCTCAACATTGAGCGCAGACACACGACCACGCCCTACATTTCAGCTGTGTTTGGTGCGTTTTGTCTCTATCTAAGCCGTGGGGTGCCGAAAGAGACCCCGTTGGCAAGCATCCTTGAGGACAACCATATCCAAGCAATCTTTCGGTATACCATACTCGACAGGCTTGAGGACCACTGGAAAGAATACCGTCCATTCCTGACAAGGTTCTGGAAGGACGATCTATCCGATTTTATCCGCGAGGCCGTTGCAGGCGAAAAGTATTTTGGAGGAAAGAATGCTGGTTGGGTCTCCTCTGGGCCCATTGTGGAGTTGGCTATCCGCTTGTTGGACCTGAAACCTGGTGATTCAGTTTGTGACCTTGGATGCGCTACCGGAGATTTCATCCGGCGCGCCTACGACTCTGTTCGAACTTCAAAGGGGAATAATTTTCTGGTCGGCATCGAACGTTCGGCTGATGCTGCAACGCTGGCAAAGATTCGGATGATTTGTGAGCGGGACACAATTCCGATTGAAATCCGCAAAGAGTCAGTCTTTTCGCAGGCAAGCAGAGCGTTTCATTTCGACAAGGTTTTTTGTGATCCCCCAAGCGGACTACGTGGCCTTCCACAAGATCCTGATGTGCGTGAGATGATTCAGGAACAATGTTGGGACTTTCCCCCGATTCTGCCATCTATGACTGGAGAATGGATTTTTGCAGCCCGTGTGATTGCGGCCATGAGTCCGGGCGGCCGGGCCATTGTCCTGATGTCCCCGTCGGCACTGTCCGACTCCATTGGAGAACCCTTTCGCCGATATTTCGTACAGAAAAAACTCATTGATGCAGTCGTGGAACTACCGCCGAGACTTTTCTCGCACTCGAAAATCTCTCCCTGCATGGTTATTTTCAGCGAAAATAACGAATCTATTAAGATGGTCTCTGCCGATAAGCTGGGAGACCCAAACCTTAGGCAGAACATCATCGACAAGCAACAGGCCGAGATCATTGCCGCCTGCGTGGGGCTTCCGGCACACTACGCCGCGATGGACATTGATTGCTATCGCAAGCTTGTCCCCACACGCGACATCCTCAAGCGTGACTGTTGCCTGCTCCCTAAGCGATATTTCTCCCCGCCCGTGGTGCCGAGGAACGGCATACCGCTCTCTGAGCTTGTCAAAGACAAATACATCGATTTCAAACGCGGCGCAACTATTGCGTCCAAGGAGCTGGACGAAGTCGTGTGCGAAAAGGAGACCGATTGTCTTTATATTACATCTGGTGACATCAGTGACGGGGTCCTCCCTCCCCATCCGACGTATCTCAGGAAACTCTCCACCTTTGAGCTCGAATCTTGCGCACGACCGGGCGACATCATCATTACTCGTGTGCAAGCTAGCGAGGCTGGCTTCAAGGCGGCCGTTGTTGACACATCCTCGGATAAAAAAGTTCTGCCCAACGGAAACCTGTTGGTTGTGACGGTGGACCCTGAAAAAGCCGACCCCTTTTTCGTCAAGGCCTGCATAGACAGCGAATACGGGCAGCGGTATTTGTCTGACAATTCAACTGGAACCGCAGTCAAGGCAGTCAGTCTTCGGACCATAGAAGAGTTTCCTATCCCCAAGCTTTCTCTTACGCGCCAGAGGGAGATCGGCAAGATTTGTCGAGAGAATATCCAGCGTGTTATAGAATTGCGCAACCAACTTGCCGCGGCGCAAGCGGAACTCAGCAACGTATTTGCGAGCCATGCCGCCAACTGTCTAGTCAAGACAGAGACGGAGGAATAACCATGGTGGTTTCAGAAGAAAAGCTCCGAATCATTTTGGACAAAGTTTTCGAGCACCTTTCCCAGGCGAACCAGGATGGCACCTTGCATGAGGTTCTGATTGCTATCGGCCTTCAAGGCCTCATGGAGCCCACGGATGATATAGACATGGGAGTTTGTGATCCTGCCCTTGGGGACATTCTTGTCATAGGCGATCTCGGAAATCGAAGTAGCGATATTCTTCGTGGCATTGCTAAGGGAAAAGGTTATTTAGGGGAGCGCTTTGAATTCAGAAACTATGATGAAGCCAAGCGCTTGGGGTGTTCATTTTTGCAGAATTCCACGCGCTATGCCGCAGTCATGTGCGGTCCCGTCCCCCATAGTGGGGCAGGCATGGGCGATGAGAGCAGCCTTTTAGAAGAACTCCGGCACCAGGCAAGAGGTTATCCTCCGCTTGTGGAACTTCGAGATAAAAGAGGAATACTTCACATTTCCAAAACATCATTTCGAACCGGCCTTGAACAGCTCGAAAAAGAAAAGGCCATCAGGCCCGATCGGGAGATTCGAGGTGGAGAGGAATAGCGGAGAGATATTTGTATGTTTTGCGTGAAGAATGTGTTATGGCCATAGAGAGATAAAAAGCCGTTAGGCTTGAAAGGAGATAGAGATGGATTCGAGAACGAGATGGGCGAAACAGATGGAGGTATTTATCGCGGAGATGCAGAAGACGCAAAAGACATTGCTATCCGTGCTGACGAATCTGGTTGACCAGGCGCAAGAGATTCCCGGAGGGTCGGACGGGTCAGGCTGGTCTGACGAGGATTACTGCGCCATAGAGAAGAAGTTGCGCGCGGCGACGGAGCATTATCGAAAGGCCCGTGCCAACTACGTTTCGGCCGAATGCGACTGGGAGAAGTCAGAGGCAGAAGAAAAGGGAAATTAGTCCGCCATAGTTAAGACTTCTCTGGCATAATCAAGCACAGTATTTCGGACAACGGAAGAAGAGAGGAGCGTCCAGCCTGATGCTGGCATACAAGAGAAAAAGGAACAATGAACTACTAGTTCAAAGAGGTTGTTTTTTTGCCATTGATGCAATGGCAAAAATTGATGAGATTGGCATTTAGAGTGGTAAACAATCAAGAAAGGATATGTTATGGAAAAGAAGATGGACAGCAAGAAGATGAAATCAGAAGTGGAGTGTGAAGGTTCGAGGGGGGGCTGGGGAATTGAACGGAAAGCGATTCGTAAGGTCTACATATTTGATGAGGATGCGGACATATTGGCCCTTGTGGACTCTACTATGGCATATGCCGTGCATTGGCTGATGTGTCAGGCCAAGGTGTTCGTCTATCGTTCCAATTTCGCTGTCACCATAGCTGACTCCAAGGTGCTTTCTTATCTCCAGGAAAAAGAACATCAATCTGGTTCTCCTCGATACGTGGAGGGTGTTCAGGTCTCTTATCCGATTAATGGGCGCTTGATGGCCATATCATTTTCTGCAGAAAGACTCGATGAGTTGCTGGATGCGGTTAGACTTGGTGACGGAGACACAGACACTTTTAAGAAGGAGCTTCGCAAAGCGTCTGATGGCACAAGAGGCGGCATTGCCGTGGCCGTTTTCCCGCTAATAGAACCATAATACGTCAAAAGGAGGATAGGATGTCGGACGGCGAGATGGAACCGAGTGTGATAAAAGTGTTACGGGAAGCCGCCCTGCGCGGAGATGTCTCTGCACAGTGTAATCTTGGGTGGATGTATTCAAAAGGGAGCGTGGTTCCACAGAATTATGCAGAGGCGGCGAAGTGGTATCGGTTGGCGGCTGAGCGGGGGGATGCCGATGCGCAGGTTGCACTTGGTAAGATTTATGCTGATGCTCGCGAGTTGGAAATGTGTGATTCGACCGCAGTAATCTGTATACGGGCCGCTGCGAAACAGGGATGGGCCTCGGCACAATATCGGCTTGGAGAGATGTTCGCCACAGGCCATGGAGTGCCACAGAATGCCTTGGAGGCGGTGAAGTGGTGCCTATTGGCTGCAAAGGAGGGACAAGCCAATGCGTTGTTAAGGCTTATAGAAATCGCCAACCAAGGAAATGTCGTAGCACAACGTGAACTAGGAAATATGTATGACTCTGGGAGCGGAGCGCCCCAGAGCGACTCAGAGGCAGGAAAATGGTTCCGTTTGGCCGCAGAACAGGGGGATATTTCTGCACAGGTCAGTCTTGGCGAGATGTATGCTGTTGGCCGAGGAGTTTCCCAGAGTGACGCAGCGGCAGGGAAGTGGTACCATTTGGCCGCGGAGCAGGGGAACATCGACGCGCAGGTTAGTCTTGGCGAGATGTATGCTGTTGGCCGAGGAGTTCCCCAGAGTGACACAGAGGCAGGGAAATGGTACCGTTTGGCCGCGGAGCAGGGGAACATCGACGCGCAGGTTAGTCTTGGCGAGATGTATGCTGTTGGCCGAGGAGTTTCCCAGAGTGACACAGAGGCAGGGAAGTGGTTTCGTTTGGCCGCGGATCAGGGGCAGTCTGATGCGCAGTGGATACTGGCTATGATGCACGCTGAGGGCCGAGGCGTACAAAAGAATACCTCCGAGGCGAGCAAATGGTTTAGGAAGGCCTCAGAGGTGGAAAAAGAGGAGAGACGGAGGAAGGAAATGGAGGAGATGTGGGGGAGGCTTTTACAGATTAATTCACCCCGGCGATCACCTCAGAAGCCTAGCCAGATTTGTGGAGTGCAGGCACTGGCTCATAAGCTGGTTCAATCGCTTACAGAATCTGCAAAGCGGGGAAATGTCGCTGCACAATATGGTTTAGGCCTGTTGTGCGCGATTGGCCATTGGGTTCCTCAGAGTGATGATGAAGCGGTGAAGTGGTGCCGTTTGGCGGCTGAACAGGGCGATGCTTATGCTCAGAACGAGCTTGGTGAGCTATATGCCACTGGTTGTGGCGTGCCGCAGGATGATGCCGAGGCGAAAAAATGGTATCAAAAAGCCGCAGACCAAGGGCACGAAGAGGCGCAGAGGCACCTTGAAGAACGGACCAAAAGAAGTTTTGATGACTTTGACTATTATGACCCCTATGACCCCCGCGAAGATATGTGGTGTGAGGATTTCGAGCCTGAAGCCGAACAACCCTTTTTCGATGAGGCTGAAAACTCTGCAGAATGGGATTATGACTATAACGAAGATGCAGGGGAGTGGGGGTATGATTGAGATTGTCGGAGGACTGTTGGGTGAGGAAAAGAGGGACAGACCAGATTTCACGTGAAAACATCTTTCCATACAATGGAAAACGGTTTTGGGGCGTCGAAAACACGGTTCCAGTGAATGGAAGTGTGTTTGATGCTACAATTGACCAGACAGCCAGATCGACGCATCGGAGGAGAAGCGAGAATAGGGCCCTGTCGAGTATCGCGGGAGCAGTCGCTCCGACGGCTGGTATGTCCGCACGTAACGAACTCGTGCCAACTCGTGCCAACAAAGCTGGCCAAAGTCAAAATGTGGGAAAAGACAAAGAATTCTTGCATCTTTGACTTGTGTCAACTCGTGCCAACGCTTGAAGCAGTGGGTAGGGCAGGGGACACTGGTGGTAGCGATGAACACAATGCAATCCGATGATAAGCAGCAGGAACAAATGGGCGGGGCCTCCTCCGACTGGCACATTATTGCATGTTGGGCGAGGGGGATGGCGGCTGTCGTCTGTGCTTGGGTGGCATTTTGGTATGCCGCCAGCTTCCCGGTCGGGCATTCCGACAAGGAGATCGAGACGATTGGACGCATCACCTACTGCGGGTTGCCGTTTCCTTGGCTTACGCATGCTCGAGGATTGTCCTTGCTGGATTCCTGGGCCAGCGCACAACACTGGCTACTGCCTATCAATCTCGCCTTCTGGACGGCGCTTTCGTGCCTGTTATGGCGAGTTCGGCCTCGCCGCGCCTTTTTCGCCTGCATGGCCGTGGCGGAGGTTCCCGTCCTACTGTTTGTCGGCTGGATTTACGCGGGTTTCCTGCTGGCTTGATCCCCCCCGCCAAGCAGAGAAAACGATTGCATTCGATTGCAGTCGAAAAAGGAAAGGCCCGGGAGGCGCTTGCCGTCCACTATCTGCTCTGAATGGCGGTTGCGTGCTTCTGCGGTGCTTCAGATGGATTGGCGCGCCAGCCAAAGGGCGAAAAGGCGGTCATAGACGACATATCCGGCGTCGGAAAGGTAGAGGAGATCGTTGCCGAGGAGGTCCTTGAGCGCGGCACGGACGGTAGAGTGGGAGGTGAACGCATGGCGGGAAAGGAAGTCGCCGGAGGTGGGCGCCGCGACGCAGCCATCGACGGCTATGGCACGCAAAAGGCGACGGGAAGCGGGATTCTGGCTCCGATAGAGGTCGTGATAGACAAGGCTGGCACCATCGACAAGGGCGTCAAGTGCTTCGTCGATCTGGGATGCGGCAGCGAGAGGGCGTCCGGATTCCCAAATTTTGTTCAGAACAGCCTGAATGTACCACGTGATTCCTTCGAACCGCTCGTAGAGTGCACGGAATGCCGCCGAGTCCAGAGATTGGTGCCGGCCAGCGAAATGTCGGCGGGCGAACGATTCGTATTCATCGGGAGGAATAGGCCCGAGGGACAGGATTTCGGTTGATTGGTAGAACGGACGCTTGGCGGAGCCGAACATCTCGCTCATGACATGATGGCGGGAGCCCGCAAAGATGAAGCGTACCCAGGGTACGAACTGGATGCGGCTACGGAGAAGGGCTTCGACGCCTTGTTCGGGGAAGGAGGCGATTTGTTGGAATTCGTCGATGGCGATGACGGCACGGCGCTTTTTTGCTTCGAGATAGGAAAAGGCGTCGTCGAGAGAAGCTCGGGCGGCACTGGGGGCGATATCGAACGAGAAACGTGCCGTCCCGTCCTCCTGCGGAGTGACGGTGGGGCGGCAACTTTTGAAGAACCTGGCCACAGCGGAAAGAGTCTTGTCAATGGGCGAATCCAACGCCCCCACGACAGCGGAGGCGAAAGCCGAGGAAAACGCAGTCAGGTCTTCCATGGGGAAGATGTCGAGGTAGATGCCGGTAAAATCGGGCGGAAGTTGGGCGAGGACATGGCGGATGAGACCCGTTTTGCCGTAACGCCGGGGAGCGATGAGCGTCAAATTGCGGTCGTTTTCGAAGGCGGCGAGCATTCGGGCTGTCTCGACGCGACGGTCGCAGAAGGTGTCTTCGCCGGCATAGCCGGTGGTCAGAAATGGGTTTTTCGTTTTCATGCGCCCAAGGTAGCGCGAGGAAAACATGATGGCAAGATTTTTGTGACAAAAATTTTGCCATTCAGTTTTGGGAGGCCGTTATATCCTCGTCGATTGACGTCAGAGGTCCGGCCTCCCCAGGCCGATTATGCTGTTCAGGGCTCCCGCAATTCCCCGTTTTCGAGAACGAAATCGCCTGTTCCGGCCAGCCAGCCGGAATCCATGACCCAGGGGTCGATGATGTCGAAGCCAACGTGGACCTTTCCACCTTCCTCCCGTACGCGCTCCGGGGCCAGGCGCAGGAACCTAGAGCATTTTGCGAAAATGTGTGGCCACAAGGTTCGGAGGTGAGACATTCTGTCGCGCCCAAATTTATTGCGCGGCTGGAAGCCGCACCTCCGGAAGTGGGAATGTGCGTTTTATTGGGAGGTGCGGCATCTTGCCGCGCTGGAAAAAGATGCGCGGCTGGAGTGCGGCTGGAAGCCCCATCTCCCAGAACGGGCCGCCCGGCGGCCGGGCCTTCCTGTTTTCTAGGGGGCGGCGGCGGTGAGGGAGGCGATCCAGGGGATGGCGACGAGGGTGCCGACGGTGGAGCCGAGATTCGTCAGGACGACGACCAGCAGGATGCGCATGACGGGGTTGCGGACGAAGGAACGGAAGCCGAGCATGTCGGCGGGGAGCGATTCGAAGTCCTTGACGGCGGGGGGCCGGAGCCAGACTTCCGCGAGGCCCGCCACCCAGCCGGCCGCGATGGTCGGGTTGAGCGAGGTGATGGGGGCGGCGAGGGCCGCCACGAGCAGGGTGAGCGGGTGCGGGAGGGCCAGCAGGCAGCCGAGGGCGGCGCAGGCCGCGTTGACGGCGCACCAGACGGCCATCGAGTCGATGGCGCGCTCGGCGCCGCCCTGCCAGAAGCCCCAGGCGACCAGGGCCACGACGGCGGCGGGGAGCAGCCAGGGCCAGAGACGGGCCCAGGCGGTGGGGGGGGGCAGGGCTTCCAGGGCGGTCAGGTCGCGCGTTTCGCCGAGGTTCCGGACGATGCCGGGGACGTGGCCGGCGCCCACGACGGCCAGGATTACGCGGGAGCTTTCGGGGGGGAGGCGGCGGAGGCGTTCGGCGAGGTACATGTCGCGCTCGTCGATGAGGACGCGCTTGACGGCGGGGAACTGTTCGCCCATGGCGCCCATCATGGAGTCCATCTGGTCGCGCGACTTGAGGGCCTCGACGTCCTCGGCGGAGATGTCGTCGGAGGCAAAGAGCGAGGAGATGAGCATCCAGGCCATGCGGCACTTCTGCAGGAAGGAGAGGTGGCGCCAGGTGCGCTTGAGCGTGAGGTCGATGCGGCGGTCGATGAGTTCGAGGCGTGCCCCGGTGGCGTCGGCCTGCCGGGCACCTTCCATCATTTCGGCGCCGGGCTCGGTCTCCAGCTGGTCGCCGAGCCGCCGGTAGAACGACTGGAGGAGCAGCTGGGCGAGGAGGAAGAGGGCCTTGCCCTGGCGGATCACCTGGAAGAGGTTGGTCTGCTTCCAGCGGTCGGGGTTGCGGAAGCCTTCGTAGCGGGGTTGGCAGAGCTCGATGCCGATGACGTCCGGGTGGAGCGCGGCGACGCAGGTCTTGACGTCGTCGACGGACTGGCGGGAGACGTGCGCCGTGCCCAGGAGGTAGAGCTTGCGGCCGTCGGGGAAGACGTAGGGGGTGACGGTGGGTGGCAGGGCGGCGGGCGCTTGCGGGGGGTCGGCGGCGGCGGCGGGCGAGGGGGCGTCCGTCGTTTCGGCGAGGTTGCGGGCCAGCGTTTTCCAGATCATGCGACGAGCTTTCATGGGGAGCCGCATTCTAGCGTTTTTTCCTTGAAATGGAAGTGAGTTTTCGGCGGGGGGGGCAACGGGGCGTGACGAGGGGGCTAGGGAGGGCCGAGGGTGGCGGAGGCGAAGAAGTTGGGGCCGAGGCGTTCGAGGGAGGCGGTGGCCTCGCGGAAGGGCAGGAGGGACTGTACCCAGGCGCGGGTGGAAGCGATGGTGTCCTGGACGGCGGCGCGGGAGCTGGCGTCGAGGCTGGGGGCCCAGCGCTGGAGCATGGAGACCATGGCCAGGGCGTCGAGGGTGGCCTTGCCGGCGCGGTCGATGTCGAGCCAGAGCCAGACGGGGGCGGTCTGGGCCTCGGCGGCCATGGCCCAGGCGGGGCGGGGGGCGGTGTCGATGCCGGGGCGGGCGACGAGGGCGACGGTGGCCTGGGCCCCCTTGCCGGTAGCCAGGGCACGGAGGGCGTCGAGGTTGGAGGCGACGAGGAGCCAGTCGCCGAAGAAGGCGCAGGCAGGGCGGTCCTCAAGGGCGAGGAAGTCGACCCATTCGTCGCCGCCGGCGGACTCGAGGGACCAGAGCTCGATACCGGCGGCGGTGCCGGCGGGGCGCATGATGAAGGCGGCACGGTAGCGGGCGTTGCAGGAGTCGAGGATGGCCTGGAGGCGGACGCGGGCGGGGGCTTCGCCCTGGGGGGCGGGGGTCGCGGCAACCAGGGTGGGGACGCGGATGCCGCGCAGGCCGATGGACTTCATCATGCCAAAGGAGAGGCGGCCGGAGAGGTCGCCGTCGAGGCAGGCCAGGAGGAGGCGGTCGGAGGCGACCTCGGTCACCATCCGGAGGGCGTGGCGGAAATCGCCGGCGAGGCGGGGGGTGCGGGCGAGCCAGTCGATGGCGTCGCGGGTGGCGACGGCGACGGCGCAGGGGGTGGCGCCCAGGATGGTCTCGACGGCGGGGAGGCCACCGGAGGGGTGGTCGGCGGCGGCGGGGAAGGTGGCGTTGCCGGGCCAGGACCCTTCGAGTTCGGCGCGGCCGGCCGTGCGGGTGCCGGAGAAGTCGGAGAGCTCGAGGAAGAAGCCGTCGAGGGCCCACGGGGCGTCGGCGGACGGGGTGCCCAGGGCGTTGGCGGCGGGGGCGGGGGGTGCGGGCGGACGGCCCCACACGAGGTCGGGGGCGGCCTGGTCGTCGAGGGCGACGAAGCGGCGGAAGGAGGCGTTGGCGGCGCGTAGGCGCGTGGAGGGGCGGTCGAGGGCCAGGAGCATGGACTCGACGACCAAAAGGTCCTGGGAGATGGAGGCCAGGAGGATGCCTTCGGCAAAGGCGATGACGAGATGGTTGCCGGGGCCGACGTCGGCGCCCGTGACCTCCCAGATGGGGCAGCCGAAGGCGCGACCGAGCCAGCGGTAGCCGGCGGGATGGAAGACTTCCAGCTGCCAGCGGAGGCGCTGGGCCCCGCCGCCGAGCCAGGCCGCGCCCAGCCAGGCCGCGCGGTGGCCGTTGGCCTCGGGCAGAAAGGCGAGGACGGCCTCGTGGCCCGTGAGCTTGGTGACCCAGGTGCAGGTTTCGGGGTCGTCGGCGGCGGCCAGGACGTCGCGGATGGGGACGCCGGCGGTGCCGAGCAGGGATTGCGCGAAGGGGTTGCGGACGAATTCGGACCAGCGGGCACCGGCGTCAAGGTGGCGGGTGACGAGGAGGACGCCGTCGGGGATGGCGTCGTAGACCGCGCCGGGGCGGTAGGGCACCGTGCAGGCCCACCAGATGGCCAGGGCCACGAGGGCGATGGCCAGTCCCCAGCCGGCCAGGCGGAGCCAGAGGGGGGGGCGGCTCACTTGGCGTCCGGGGCGGATTCGGGCGCGGGCGCGGGGGCGTCCGGGGTGTCCTGGCGGCCGGAGTTAAGTTCCTCGACGTAGTTGAGCTTGAGGTCGCCGAGCATGTGCTTGAGGAGCTTGTCCTCGGCCTCGTCGAGGTTGCCCTTGGTCTTGGCGGCGAGCATGTCGAGGAGGTCGATGGCCTGCTGGGCGGCGTCGAGGTGGCGTTCGACCTTGTGGGTGAGCGGGTTCATGATCTTGCCCATGTGCTGCATGGCCTGCATGGACAGCATCATGACGAGACCCTGGAACAGATTGTCTTGATTTTCGGACATGGCGACATCCTTTCGGGTTGGGGTTGCGCGAACGATACGCCGGACAAGGCCGGGGCGCAACGGAAAAGCGGGAGCCGGGGCGGAAATGCCGTGGCGGGCGCGGAGTCAGGCCTTCCCGGGGGTGGGGTAGATGCCCTTGTCGCGGGCGCTGCGGACGATCTGCTTGAGGTCTTCGGAGAAGTCGCCCTTGAGCATCCAACTGATGAAGCCGGGCTCGGAGCGGACGATGTCGCGGAGGGTGCGGCCCTTGTTCTTGCCGAAGTTGAAGACGGCTTCGCCATTTTGCCAGCGGAGGCGGCCGGTGCGGTCGATCCAGTCCGGCTTGCGCTGCACGCAGTAGTCGTCGAGGGCGGCCATGTCCGTGGGGAGGTCGTCGTACTTCTTGAACTGGCCGGCCAGCACCTCGACCGTGGCGTAGATGTCGCTTTGCGAGTTGTGGGCGCCGTCGAGCTCGTGGCCGCAGTAGAACTTGACGGCCGCGGAAAGGGTCCGTGGCTCCTTCATGAAGAAGATGGACTGCGGGTCGACGATGCGGCGGCCGTCCGTGGAAAAGGTCCGGCCCGCCCGCTGGAATTCGCGCTGGAGGATGGGGATGTCGAAGTGGCTCACGTTGTAGCCGCCCAGGTCGGCGTCTTCGAGCAGGGCGTACAGCTCGTCGGCGATGCGGTCGAAGGTGGGGCAGAGGCGGACATCCTCGTCCGTGATGCCGTGGATCTTGGTCGACTCCGGGGGAATCGAGCGTTCCGGATTGAGCAGGTAGGTCCGGGTCTGGGGGGGGAGATGACGGGCTGGTGGCTCGTACTTCACAAGCGCGATCGAGAGGATGCGGTCGGTGCCCGTGTCCAGGCCGGTGGCCTCGATGTCGAAGAAGACGATGGGGCGGTCCAGCACCAGCGACTCGGGGAGCGCGGGCGGGGGGCCTTCCGGAGCGGCGGGGGCCGATGCCGACGCCTGCGGTTGGGAGGCGGCGGCAGGCTCGGGAGCGGCGGGGAAGTCGTTGGCGTCCAGCGCGTCGAGGCTGAAGAGGGCGGGAGAGGGGGTGTGGTGGTCTTTGGGAATCATGGCGGCTCCTCGGGTTGGCAAGTGGGCACACTATAGCTTGCCCAAGTGGGTTTGGCGACAAAAATGGGAGGGCAAAATGGGGGGGCAGGCAGGCGCGCGGCGGCCTCGTGCCACGAGAAGGGAAATGGGCAAAAAGGCCAATGTTTGACGTAAAATCTCAAGAGTTTGGTGACGGGGGGAGGGCATGAAAAGGCCCGCGCCGGAGAGGGGCGCGGGCCGGGGGGGAGAGACTGGGAGGGGGGACTACCAGGCGTAGGTGGTCGTGGTCTGGGTGACGACGGGCTGGACGTAGGTGGTCTCCTCGACGACGGTCTGGCGGGGGGGCGAGTCGTCGGCACTGCTGCAGATGGCCGCCAGGGAGACGACGGTGAAGGCGCCGAGGCAGGCCGCGAGGGCGAGGTCGTCGCCGCCGCCGCCGTGGTAGTGGTGGTGGTGATGGGGCGGAGGGGGCATGCGGCCGCCACCATGGTGGCCGGGGCGGGCGAAGGCGGTGCCGGTTCCGGCAAGGGCGAGGGCCGTGACAAGGGCAGCGAGGGTCTTGAGGGTGTGCTTCTTCATCATCTTCAGTTCCTTTCCGGTCGCGCGGAACCGCCGAGGGCGGAAGCGGCGACTGAACCCGTAGTCGCGCCGGGGAAGGGCGGGGTTACATTCCGGCCGCAGAAGGCGGAGAGGGGCGGGGGGGCGGGCGGCCGGTCAGGCGCGGCAGAGGTAGGTATGGGAGACGTTGGCGGAACCGGGGATGGCGCGGAGGAGGGTGAAGCCGGCACGGGCGAGAATCTCGCGGAGAATCCAGTCGGCGGTGACGAATTCGCGGCGCGGGGTGTCGGCGAGGGCGTCGGCGATGGCGGGGTCGGTGGCGGCGAGGCCGTCGAGCCAGGCCTGGATGGCGTCGAGGGGGTGGTCGTCGGGCCAGGCCATGTCGGTGAGGACGAAGGGGGCGCCGGGACGGAGGGCGGCGTGAAGACGGGTGAGGGCGACCTGCTTCCAGAAGTCGGGCAGGTGGTGGAGGGCGAGGGCGGAATGGGCGGCGTCGAGGGGAGCGCCGGCGTGGGCGTAGGTGAGGAAGGTGGCGTGGTGGAAGCGGATGTTGGCGAGGCCTTGCTCGGCGGCGCGGGCGCGGGTGTAGTCGAGCATGGCGGGGGAGAGGTCGATGGCGTGCACGGTGGCGCAGAGGGGGGCGAGGCGGCGGACGAGGCGGCCGGTGCCGCAGCCGTAGTCGGCAATGATCCAGGAGGGCTGCGGGTCGAGGAGGGCGACGGCGCGTTCGACATCGGCGTCGAGGTCGCGGAAGCGGGCGTGGAAGGCCTCGTAGTCGCGGACTTCGGCGGGAGAGGTGAAGTCGCGGACGAGGGGGCTGGCTTCGTCGTAGCGCCAGCTGGGGAGGTCGAAGGTGGGGGTCATGGTTTCCGGGGCTTGGGACTTCGGGGAAAAGGACGTGACGTTGCGAGAATAAAAGCAACTTCGGCGGCAGGATTCAAGCCGATTTTCCCATCCAGGCGTATCCAGGAAAAACCGGGATATGTCTGCGCTTGTCGAGGTGGTGGAGGGAGCTGTCGCCGCACGGTGCCTGAGAAGAAAGGATCAGAGGCGGGACCAGGTGGCGTAGATGGAGAGGGGGAGGAGGCGGGCGGGGGAGGCGGCGTGGGGGAGGGCAAGTTCGCCGGCGGCGAAGGTGCCGCCCTTGGGGAAGGGGAGGTCGCGGAGGAGGTCGAGGAGCATGAGGGAGCTGGCCTCGATGTTGTAGGTGGTGAGGACGAGCAGGCGGGCGTCGGGGGAGAGGAGCTGGACGCAGAGGCGGAGGAGGTCGGCGAGGTGGTGTTCGACCTTCCAGACGCCGCCGCCGGGGCCGCGGCCGAAGGCGGGCGGGTCGAGGAGGATGCCTTCGTAGCGGCTACCGCGGCGGAGTTCGCGCTGGACGTACTTGACGGCATCCTCGAGGATCCATCGGATGGGGCGCGTTTCGAGGTGGGAGAGGGACTGGTTTTCGCGGGCCCAGGCGATGGCGGGCTTGGAGGCGTCGACGTGGGTGGGGTGCCAGCCGGCGGCGGCGGCGGCGAGGGTGGCGGCGCCGGTGTAGCCGAAGAGGTTGAGGAGGCGGGGCGGCTGGCTGGCGGTGGCGGCGGCGGCCCCGGCGCGGCGGATGAGCGCCCAGTGGGGGGCCTGCTCGGGGAAGAGCCCGAGGTGCTTGGAGGTGTCGGAGATCTTGAGGCGGAAGAGGAGGTCGTCGACGGGGAGGGTCCACTGGGTGGGGCAGCCGGGGGCGAGTTGCCAGCCTTCGCCTTCTTCGTGGATGGCCTGGGCCTTGTCCCACGCGGCGGCGGGGAGGGCGGGGGCCCACCAGGCCTTGGGTTCGCCCCGGATGACGATGACAGGGCCGAAGCGTTCAAGCTTGTAGCGGTTGCCGGAGTCGAGGAGCTCGTAGCCGGGGACGACACCGAGGGCAACGGAGATGGAAGGGGTTGCAGGCATGGGGCGGTGCGGGGTGACGTGGCAATTGTGCACGGTCGCGCGGGGATTGGAAGCGGAAAATTGGGAGGGGGGGAGAGACGAGCGACGAGTGACAAGCGACGAGTGACAAGTGCAGAGAGAGGCGTGACCGGTGACAGGGGGCAAGGAGAGGGAGGCGAGCCGGACCGCGAGTGGCCCGGAACCGGACGGGGGGAGGAAAAAGGCAAAATGGCAAAAAAGGCCAATGCTTGACCGTAAGCTCACGGCGGATTGGAGGTGGGTTGCGAGGGGGCAGGGGCTTTTGCTTGCCGGGGAAGGAGGGAGGTGGTATGGTGCGGCACGTCGATCTTCCCGAAGGAGAGGCATCATGAAGAAGTACATTTGCAATCTGTGTGGCTGGACGTACGACCCGGAGCAGGGCGACCCCGAGGGCGGCATTGCGCCCGGGACGCCGTTCGAGGATATTCCCGACACGTGGGTCTGCCCGCTGTGCGGGGCCACGAAGGCTGACTTCACGCCGGCCGACTAGCCGGGGGTGGGCGACGGCGGCCGGGGTGGGGGCGATGGCGGCCGGGACTGGTCAGGGCCGGGACGCATCGGTCCCGGCCAGGGGCGTAGCGTAAAGCGGAAGGGCGAGAGTTTCACGATGAAATGGGTAGTGCTGGCGGCGTCAGTCGCGATGTACGCGCTGCTGATCATGTTCCAGAACCGTAAGGTCTGGTTCACGACGGCGGCGGCGGCACTGATGGTCGGGCTGTCGCTGGCCTGGCCGGGGGCGGTGTTCGCGACGACAGGCGGGAAGGCGCTGCTGGCGCATCTGGCGGGGGAGGTCATCAACTGGAACGTGCTGGGCATCTACATCGGGAGCATGGTGATCGCGGCCCTGTTCATCTACTCGAACGTGCCGGCACGCTTTGCGGAAGGGATCGTCAACTCCAGCCGGAACACGGGGCTGGCCATCGTGGCGATTCTGGCGATGACGGGGCTTATCTCGGTGTTCGTGGAGAACGTGGCGACGGTGCTGGTGATGGCCCCCATCGCGTTGGCACTGTGCCGTACGCTGCGGCTCAATCCGACGTTCTTCATGATGGGGCTGGCGATGATGAGCAATCTGGAGGGGACGGCGACGCTGGTGGGGGATCCGCCGTCGATGATCTTCGCGTCATATGCGGGGTACACGTTCAACGACTTCTTCTTCCACGGGGGGCGCATTTCGATCTTCTTCATCATCCAGATGGGGATGCTGGTGGGGTGCGTGTTCTTCTACTGCTTCTTTGCGCGGGCGGGGCGGGAACGGGTGCGGGTGGGACACGAGGAGGTGGTGTCGTGGGTGCCGTTCTGGCTGCTGGTGGCGATGGTGGCGGGGCTGGCGGGGCTCTCGTTCGCGCAGTTGCCGGAGGGGGTGCTCAAGACTTACGGGGCGGGGCTGTTCGTATTGGGGCTGGGGGTGGTCGGCGTGGCGTGGTACTGGGTGGGCCAGCGGAAGGGCCATAAGGCCACGGCGGTGATGGTGCGGGAGCTGGACTGGGAGACGATCTTCTTCCTGCTGGGCATCTTCGTGGTGATCGGGGCCATTGACGAGACGGGGCTGCTGGGCGACCTGGCGCGGGGATTGTCCGTGCTGACGGGCGGCTCGAAGGGGGTGGCGTTTGCGGTGGTGCTGGCGGTGTCGATCGTGATTTCGGGCTTCGTGGACAACGTGCCGTACATCATGGCGATGCTGCCGGTGGCGGGGCAGATGGCGGCGGGCCTGGGGGTGGAGCGGGAGCTACTGCTGTTCGCGCTGCTGGTGGGGTCGTGCCTGGGCGGGAACCTGACGCCGTTTGGGGCGTCGGCAAACGTGGTGGCGATGGGCATCCTGCGGCGGGAGGGGCATCCGATGGAGGTGAGCGGGTGGCTGAAGATCGGCGTGCCGTTCACGTTGCTGACGACGGCGGCGGCCGCCGCCCTGCTGTGGGGGGGGTGGGGCTGAGGCGGGAACGGAGGGGGCCGGGGGAATGAAGCGGGGAAGGGGAAGTGGACGAGCCTGACGGGATACCATGCCGGGGGCAAAAAAGGCAAAAAAACCAATGTTTGACGAAAAATCACGGCGATTTTGGGGGCGGCGACAGAGCGGAGCGAATAAATTGTCTGGCACTTAGTTCGGTTCCATGAAAAGTATAGCCCGCCGGACGCAATGCATGGCGTCCCTCCCGCGCCGGGGCCCAGCGGGAGGCGCAGATTATCTGCGACCGCCAGCCCAAGCCAAGGTCACCGAAACGGCTCCAGAAAATGGCGAACCGCTCTAGCGGGGGCGGGGGAGGGGAGGGATGGCGATGGTGGCTTCGTGGAGGAAGAGGACAAGGTCGGAGGGGAAGCCGGCGAGGGCGGGGTCGGAGGGGGTGGGGGTGGTGAGGACGTAGGGGGCGATGGCGGGGGAGGTGGCGGGCGCGATGTCGTCGGATCCGGAGGGGAGGATGAAGACCAGTTCCTGGTCGGGGGAGGTGGCGACGAGGGTGGTGGTGGCGCCCCAGGGGGCGGTGATGGTGACGGGCTGGGGGCGGTCGGGGGCAAACCAGGAGGCGCGGAGGGTGATGGTGGCGGCTTCGCCGGGGGCCGGAAGCGGGCCGAGGAGGGCGGCGTGCTGGCGGGCCCACTGGCCGTGCCGGCGCGGGATGTGGGGGCCCCAGGGGCCGCGCAGGGCGGCGGGGCCGCCGTCAAAGGTCTTGTGCTGGGGCGGGGGAGGGACGCCGCCGGGGGCGGGGTGGAGGGCGGACGCGTTGACGAGGCGGGCGAGGTCGGCCTGGGTGCGGCAGGGGGTGAGCGCCAGGAGGGTGATGGCGCAGGGCCGGGCGTCGGGCATGGCGTGGAGGAATCCCTTGCTGGAAGGACCGGTCAAGGTGGCATGAAGGTTGGTGACGGAGGCGAGGAAGGCGTTCTGCTCGTAGACGACGGGGGCGTGGCTCGTGGCGAGGGTGGCCGGGAGGGGGGGGGATGGGTCGGACGGGGCTTCGGGGGTGTCGGGGGCCTGGGTGAGCAGCCAGTCCCAGGCGTGGGCCCAGGCGGGATAGGCCCAGGGGCGGAGAGCCAGGACGTGGTTGCGGGGATGGACGGCGAGGGGGATGGCGTCGGCAAAGTAGTCGAAGAGGACGGCGGGGCGCGTGGCGGGGCGGATAGCGCGGTCGAGGTCGCGGGCGAAGGTGGGGGCTTCGGGGGTGATGCGGGCAATGTAGGGGTAGGGGTGGAGGAAGGGTGTCGGGAGCAGCAGGAGCGCCAGCAGAATCGGGCAGATGAGACGACGGATCCGAGGCTGCTGGTGTACCAAGGCAGTGGGGTGTTGACTTGGGGATACGGCACGGAGCAGGGCGTCGAGGGTGGCGGGGAGAATGGCGCAAAGGGCCAGGAAGGGGACGAGCAGGCGGCGGTAGGACCAGATGCCGGCCGGGGTTTCGCGCCCGAGGAGATGCCAGGCGGCGACTGCGGAGAAGGCGGTCGCGCCCAGCAGGGCAAGAGGGAGCAGGTCCGAGGCCAGCGGAACGCGGGGACAGCTGAGCGTCCGTTTCCCCATGCGAACGACACGGACGATGGCGAAAACGAGGGTGCAGAAAAGGAGGCCGAGCAGCACGCCGTCAAAGGTGGCAGGGATGGCGGCCAAGGCGCGGCGATGCCCTTGCACGAGGTGCATGGTGGCGGGACATGCGGCCGGAAGCAGGCACCAGCAGAGGATGGCAAGGAGGGCGGCGGCGAGGTGGACGTGCGCCGGGCGGGCGGCCAGGCGTCGGCGGATGGCGGGGAGTCCGAGCAGCGTGGAGAGCAGGAGCAACGACACGAGCAGGACGGGGATGCCAGCCACGAAGGTGGCATGGGTACGGGATAGCAGCGTCGGTCCATAGGGCTGGGCCACGAAGAGAATGACCCAGAGGGCGGGCAGGGCGCCGAGCATGGCCCCGAGATAGTAGGCGACAGCGGTGCGCAGACGTCCCTCCGCCGTCACCAGCAGGAAGAGGACGAGTGCGCCCAGCAGAGCGGCGGAACGGTGGAAGGCCAGAGAGAAGAGGAGGACGAAACCCAGGAGCAAGCGAAGACGGGGGAGGGGAGGGGAACCGGGGCGAGCCAGCAGGGGTTGGGCCGACAGGGCATAGGCGATGGCCGAGGCGACCAGGGCCGCGCCCAGGGCATCGGCGTAGAAGCCGCGGAAGAAAAAGGCGGGAATCGGCGTGGCCAGGAGGAATGCCGTCGCGCAAAGCAGGAGCGGCCAACCGCCCCGGCGGGCGGCGGCGGCGAGCAGCAGGCAGACCAGGAGCGCCCCGACGAGCGCGGGAGGAGCGGTCAGGGGAAGTCCGTTGCGAGCGGCGGCGTAGGCGAGCAGGGAGAGGGTGGGCGTGAACCAGGGGCGGGTGAGGGGGGCGTCGGTGTTGGCGTAGTCGTTGGCGAGGCGGAATACGGTGTCGCGGGTGGGTTCGCGGCCACGGGTGAACAGGAAGGTGCGGCGGTGGGCGGGGGGGACGGTGGCAAGGACGGGGTCGGGCGAGTGGAGGGGGCGTCCGTCCAGAAAGGCTTCGGCAGCGAGGCGATAGGCCGAATTGTCGAGTCCGGTGAAGAGTTCGGCGTGGGGGCGGGCGAACAGGAAGATGGCGGCGAGCAGGCCTAGGCCAAGGACAGCGGCACGCTGGAGGCGCGGCAGGGCGCGGAGCAGGAAAAAGGCGAACAGGACTAGCGGAAGGAAGGTCAGGACAGCGAAAAGTGCGGCGGAACGCAGGGGAGCGCAACGCTGCAGGAGGACGAGGAAGCTCCCCAGCAACGCGACGGCCAGCAGCGGGAAGCGGACGCGGCGGGAAATGGTCATGGGCGCGGAATGGTGAGAGGGCGGAGGAGCGGGAATTGGCTAGGGCTGGTCAAACAGTTCAGGAGAAGCGCCCTTCTTGGCGCGGCCCGGACGCGCGGCCTTGCGGGGGCCGATACGCGCCTCAAGCTGGTCGAGGATGGGGCCGGCGGGGCCGTCGGCGACGAGGTGGCCCTTGTCGAGCCAAATGGCCTGCGTGCAGAGGGACCGGATGGTGGATGCGTTATGGGAGACGATGAGGACCGTGCGCTTCTCGGCGTCGATAAGCTGGCGCATCCGGGCGTAGGACTTGGCGCGGAACTGGGCGTCGCCGACGGCAAGGACCTCGTCGATGAGGGTGATGTCGGTCTCGAGAGTGGAGGTGATGGCGAAGGCGAGCTTGGAATACATGCCCGAGGAGTACATCCGGACGGGGCGGTCGATGAAGTGGCCGAGCTCGGAGAACTCGACGATTTCGTCTTCGCGGGCGCGGACCTGGGCTTCCGTGTAGCCAAGGAGGAGCCCGGACAGGTAGATGTTCTCGCGGCCGGAGAGCTTCTTGTTGAAGCCGACGCCGATGGAGAGGAGCGAGACGGAGTGGCCGTGGAGGTCGATGGTGCCGCTGTCGGGCGAGAAGATGCCGGCGATGGCGCGCAGGAGGGTGGACTTGCCGGCGCCGTTGCGGCCGACGATGCCCACGATGGCTCCTTCGGGGATCTCGAAGGAGACCGAGTCGAGAGCCTTGAACGTCTCCACGTGCGTCAGGTTGAAAAAACGCGACCAGGAGGACCGGATGGAGGACTTGACGAGGCCGCGATAGCAGACGGACATGTCGCGAACGGAGATGGCGGGAGCGGCGGCGGGGGCGGGCGCGGCGAGGGCATCGGGGGAGGACGGCGGGGACTGGGGAACGGAAGCCATGGGCGGACTAGATGATTTTGGCGTAGGTGTTTTCGTTCTTGTGGATGAGGGCTGCGCCCAGCCAGACCAGGACGATGCCGATGGCCAGCCAGATGAGCAATCCCTCCCACGAGGGACCTCGCGCCTCAAGCATCGCCTTGCGCACTTCGTCCATGCAGAAGGCCACCGGATTGGCGCGAATCATCCAGAAGGCAAGCTGGCCGTCCGCGACATGCTGGGCCAGCCGACGGATGTTGTAGAAGACGCCGGACATGTAGAACACCATGCGCAGGCCGATGGTGACGAGGTTCTGCATGTCGGAGAACAGCACCCCGAGATGGATGAGGAACAGCGACAGCCCAAAGGTCACGAGGTAGAGAACCAGGATGATGGGCAGCACCAGCAGGATCTTCGCGCGGAACGGCACGCCCTGGACGGCCATGAGTCCCAGCGCGAGGCCGAACGAAATGGCCATCTTGAAGAGGTAGGTCAGCGATTTCGAGGCCAGCAGCACATATTTGGGCACGTACACCTTCGAGACGAGCTCGCGGTTCTCGCGCAGAATCTTGACCGAGCTCGTGAGCATGCGGTTGAAGAACTCCCAGACGGTCAGGCCCAGGAAGACGAACGTGGCGAAATACTCCTGCCCGCGCTGGAAGAGGATGCCGAAGACGAAGGTGTAGATCAGCATGAAGCAGAGCGGTTCGATGACCCACCAGAGCCAGTTGAGGTAGGAGTCCGCAATCTCCGAATGCAACTCGGCGGAGGCGCTACGGGTAATATATCGCCGATAGGACCAGAGGTTTTTCAGGAACCGGAACATGGATTGGGACAAGGGCCAGATGGGCAGGGGCCAGGCATGGCGGCGGCCATCCGTTTCCTGTTCATCCTACCGAATGGGGGCCTTCGTTGCAATTGCATTGTTTTCCAGCCGTCTTCCGCGCATTGCGTCACAATAAAGGACACCGGAGCGGAACGGAGAAAGAAACCGGAGACGGTTCTTGCGTCAAATACTGGACACCGGACAGAATCGGAGGATGCACACCATGAGCAGAACATCGAAAAAAGACTACCTCCTCA
>JAFTAH010000146.1 GCA_017458625.1 Kiritimatiellia bacterium
GCCGATGTATTCGGCCGTGGCCATTCTCGACATGTTGCTCATTCCTCCATTCTAACAGAGTGTCCAGTATTTGACCAACGGGCCCCGTCTCACTTCCGACCCATTCGCCAAAGAGTGTCCGTTACTATGACCAACTGCGCGCCCCAAGCACCGCGAAAAGAAATGTTGCGCGAAGAAGGGGGAGGCATTATTCTTTTCCGCCGTCTGGGAAAGTAGGACGATGCAGAGTTCTGCCGCAGGGGGGACGGTGCGCCCGACGGGCGGCCGATATCTACGGAGATGGCATGGTCGTTCCAGACGTCCGCGCAAGCCGGAAGGCGGTTGCTCGGACTTGGCCATAGGCCGCGCGGAGCGGCAAGCAGAAAGGACGAAGCCATGGGCTTCATGACGGCAATCAAGTCAATGTTCGGAGGCGCCACCTCCGGGATGCACAACGGGAAGAAGGCGTTTTTCGTCGATAGCGCCCGCCTGAACGACGAGAAGACGGGGCGGCGGCTGATGCCACGCGACCAGATCGCGCTCCTGAACGCGCTGGCGCGGATCCACGAGGAGGAAGGGTTCGACATCGCGGCGATCTTCGAGGCGGAACGTCCGCTGCGCGAGGTCGACAACGGGGGCGACTACCACGGCGTGACAGTCTACTTCGCGGCTGACAGCGAGACGCTCATCGCCGATGCGCTGCGGCTCGCCAAGAAGGGCAACTACACGCTGGTCACCTCGGGCCCCTCGCTGGAGTCCAAGGCGGTCGAGGCCAAGCTCCCGCTGTTTTCCTCGGCCACCTTCCGGAAGGCCTTCCTGGCGAATCTCGTCCTGGGCGGCGACCGGCGGCGGCATCACGACCGCGACCGCGACCGGGGCGACGACCGCGGGCCGCGCGCGGACCGTCCGCAGCGGAGCGGACGGCATCGGCGAGGGGCTCGTCACGGCGGCGGTTCCGGGGCCCCCGGCGGGGCCATGCCGGCCGCGAATGGCGGGGCGGACGTGATGGGACAGCCCTCCGCAAACGACATGCCCGCGGCCGGCGCTTCCGGCGAACCGGCGTCTGCGCCGGGCGCGGCCGCTCCCACGCCTGCCGTGAGTGCCAGCGTCCGGAATCTCATCGACCTGGTGGAATAGCCGAAGCGTTTTCCCCTCGCCTGGAAGCCGCCGCCGGATTCCGGCGGCGGCTTTTCCACTTTCGGCAGTTTTTCGCGCCTATTCGGTCATTTCCACTTGACAATGGAGAAAGTTCATCCATAATCAGGGAAAGGTGTTTGAAATACTCACAAAGAGGATGTGCACGATGCAAAAACTATTCTTGAAAGTCTGCGTGATGCTGTTGGCCGGGCTGGTGGCGGGAACGGCGCTGTCGGCGGAGCAACCGGAGTTTCCGCGCGGGTCGACGCCGGTGCTGATGGTGGGCGACTCGATGATGCGGATCCTGGGCGCGAACATGGAGAAGGAGTTCCGCTTGGCGGATATCCAGCCGGCGGTGGCGTTTTCCTCGCTCGGGTCCGGGCTGGTGCGGCCGTCGGTGTTCAACTGGTTCACGCGGCTGGACGAACTGCTGGAGGAAAACCACCCGAAGACGGTGTTCGTGGCGCTGGGGACAAACGACCGGCAGGCGCTGGAGACCGTGGAGGGCAACATCATCAAGTACGGCGACCCCGCCTGGGAACCGGCCTACCGGGAGTGCATCGCCCGCTTCATGGACCAGCTGCTGGCGGCGGACGTCGACCTGGTGGTCTGGTTCCTGCTGCCCCCAATGAAGGATGCCGCCGTGCAGGAACATGCCCAGCTGGTCAACCGTCTGGCGACGGAACTGGCGGGCGAGGAGGCGCGCAAGGACCGGATCTTCCTGTATGACATGGGCTCGATCTTCTCGCGCCGCGCAGGTACCTATTCCGCGTACATGATGTCGCCGGAAGGCGAGGCGATCATGGTGCGCGACCCCGATGGCGTCCATCTTGCCGTCGGCGGCGCAAAGGCCGTGGCCAAGGCCTGCGTCAAGAACTTCTACCGGGGACGCTAGCCGAGCTGCCGGGCGGGGCGAGTCCTGCGACCCTGCGGCTCGCCCTGCGAAGTTTCTCATGGAAACGTTTTACCTATCCCACCCCAGCCTGATGAACCGCCCATGAAGTCTGCTCCCCGCCTTGTCTCCCGTTCCCGTCCCGCTTCCCGCCCGGAGCAGTTTTCTCGTACGCGCGCACGCTGGCTTCGCGCGTGGGCAGGGTTGGTCTTGCTGGCCTTGCCGCTGACGGCGGCCGCCGAGCCGCCGCCGCTGCTCTCCGTGCCCCCGCCCCCGGAGCCGGTCCGCCCCTTCTCCGACATCCTGCCGATTCCCCCCGAGGTCACCGACACGGAGCAGCTCGACCAGTTCGAGCAGGTCATCGCGAAGGCCCGCCTCAACGACGTCTCGGTGACGCCCCAGAGCGCCATCCTCTACCACGGCCTCATGCTGCTACAGGACGAGCAGTACGAGGAGTGCATCCCCTTCCTGGAGGAGGCCATCCGCCGCGATCCCGCCCTCCAGCCCGCCTGGGAAGGCCTCGGCTGGGCCTACATCAAGAGCGACCGCCTGGAGGACGCGGACCGCCTCTGGCACTACTTCCAGCGCCTCATGCCCGACCAGGCGCTGCCCTACTCCCTGCTGGCCCAGTTCTACATCATCAAGCGCGACTGGACCATGGCCGACCGCAACTTCCGCAAGTCGCTGAACATCAACCCCAACCAGTTCGACGTGAACTACTGGTTTGCCCAGAACCTGATGCGCATCGGCAAGGTCGACGACGCCGAGGTCATTTTCCGCAACCTGTACGGCATCGACCCCGACCGCCTCGACATCGCCGTCGACCTCGTCGCCCTGCTCACGCAGCGGCTCCAGTACGAGGAGGCCGAGGAGATTCTCCGCCAGGTCAACGAGGTGATTCCCGACAATCCGCGCTTCATGCTGGACCAGGCCGACCTCGACCTCCGCATCGGCGAGCTGGAGACGGCGAACGACCTCTGCGTGGCGGTCCTGGAGCTCGACCCCGAGAACTCGCGGGCGATGCGGATGCGCGCGGACATCGCGGAAATCGCCGGCCAGTCCGACATCCAGCTCATCCTCGATGTCATCGAGGAAACCGACGACCCCCTCACCCGCGCCTCCCTCCGCGTCCGCCTCGCCAACCGCTGCCACCTCGCCAATGAACGCAGCCCCGGCCAGTACGAGACGGACTTCATCCTCGACCTCCTCCGCAAGGGCATCAACGACGACCCCGCCAACATCGGCTATCGCACCCTCTACGGCGAACGCCTGCTGCAGGCCAACCACCTCGCCGAGGCGCACCGCCAGGCCGTCGAGATCCTCGTCAACTACAACCCCAACAACATCCGCGCCAAGATGCTGCTGTTCAACGTCGCCCTCCGCGAGGAACGCTTCGACGACGCCGAGCAGATCATCACCGACCTCTACGCCCACTTTCAGGGCAATTCGCCCATGCTCCGCTATCACCTCGCCACCCTCAACATGGCGCGCGGCCGCTACCGCGAAGCGCTTGTGGACATCGACGAGCTCGAGAAGGCCGCCTCCAAGGGCACCGTCCTGACGCTCCTCTACCACGACCTCACTGAGTCCGACTGGGTCCCCACCGTCTCCGTCCGCCGCCTCCACGAGCACCTCACCGCCCTGCAACGCGAAGGCTGGACCCTCATCTCCCCCGCCGACATCCCCGATTACGTCTCCCCAAAGGCCAGCGCCCTCAACCCCGACGTCTTCGAGGA
>JAFTAH010000147.1 GCA_017458625.1 Kiritimatiellia bacterium
GAATTCAAAATTCCTTGTCCAAACTTGCCCTGATGTTCCCCTACGTCGTTGCCGGATTTCGACGCAGGAAACTGCGCCTTCAATCCGGCGCCTCGTCGGGAAACACCATGCCGTCGTTTGAACAAGTTTTTATCATCCAGGACACTAGGCCGTCCCTCTTTCCCTCCCCCCACCGCACCCCTTGGGCGGTGGCCATGAAGACATGCGAACAGGTACGAGTTTACGTGCACAACTACGTAAACTCACATCTTTGTGCACCCTGTGAGGAGCGAATGACGGCAGACGCGGAACGGCGGTTTTTGCTTCCCTTTTGGGGGGCGGTCGGCATAGGCTTGGTCGACGGACATCCCGTGAGCATACAACTATGAAGACCTCGACTGCCTGGACCGTATTCTGCCTTGTCGCCGCCGTGCTGGGGGTGCTGTTCTTCTGGCCGCTGTGGCGGGTGGTGTCGGGCGGCTTCTTCGTGGATGGGCACCTGACGTTGCGCTACCTGGGGGGCGTCTTTCAGAATCCGGTCTACCTCGAAGGGCTCCTCAACAGCCTCAAGATCGCGCTGGGAACGACCTTCCTGGCGATGTGCATCGCGCTGCCGCTGGCGTGGCTCTCGAACCAGTTCGACTTCGCGGGCAAGGGGCTTTTCTCGGCGCTGGTGCTGGTGCCGATGATTCTTCCGCCGTTCGTCGGGGCCATCGGCTTCCAGCAGATCTTCGGCACCTACGGCCTGGTCAACACGCTGTTCCACCTGGGGCCGCGCGACTGGCTGGGCGGCGGCCAGTACATCGGCGTGGTGCTGCTCCAGACGCTCTCGCTCTACCCCATCCTCTATCTCAACGCGGTGGCCTCGCTCGCCAACATCGATCCGGCCATGGACGAGGCCGCCGCCAACCTGGGCTGCACGCGCCTGCGCCGCTTCTGGCGGATCACGCTGCCGCTGATGATGCCGGGGCTGTTCGCGGGCGGCACGTTGATCTTCATCTGGAGCTTCACGGAGCTGGGCACTCCGCTGATCATGAACTACACGCGCTGCGCCCCGGTGCAGGTGTTCGACTCGCTGAAGGAGATCGGCTCGAACCCCTTCCCCTACGCCCTGGTGGTCGTCATGCTGGCCGCGGGCACGGGCCTCTACGCCCTCTCCAAGGTCCTCTTCGGCGGCAAGGCCTACGCGATGCAGTCGAAGGCGACCACCCAGGCCGGCGCGCGGCGGCTGCGGGGCTGGCGCGGCACCCTGGCCGTGCTGCCGTTCGTCGTAGTGACAGGGCTGGCCCTGATGCCGCACCTCGGCGTGATCCTGACCTCCTTCGCGGAGCCGGGCAGCTGGTACCAGTCCATCCTGCCCGCGCGCTTCTCCGGCGGCAACTACGTGGCGGCCCTCGGCCACGAGATGACCGTCAGCAGCATCCGCAATTCGCTGCTGTTCTCTTCGCTGGCGGTCTGCTTCGACATCGTGGCCGGCATCGCGATCGCGTTCGTGGTGGTTCGCTCGAAGCTCCGCGTGCGGGGGGTGCTCGACGCGCTGTCGATGGTGCCGCTGGCGGTTCCGGGGCTAGTGATGGCGTTCGGCTTCTGCTCCGTGAGCTCCTGGCTGGCCAACCTGCCCGCGGCGGACCGCTACTCGTGGTGGCTGCCCCTGTTCGACATCCGGACGAATCCGACCCTTTTCTTGATCCTGGCCTACAGCGTGCGCCGCATGCCCTACATGGTCCGGTCGGCGGTGGCGGGGCTGCAGCAGACTTCCGAGACCTTCGAGGAGGCGGCCGCCAACCTGGGCGCGGGCCCGGCGACCACTCTGCGGCGCATCACCCTGCCGCTCATCCTGGCCAACCTCATCGCGGGGGCGCTGCTGACGTTCGCCTTCAGCATGCTGGAGGTCTCCGACAGCCTGATGCTCGCCCAGAAGGCGGCCTTCATGCCCATCACCAAGGCCATCTACGAGCTGTTCCAGCTGATCGGGACGGGCCGCTACGTGGCGGCGGCGCTGGGTGTCTGGGCCATGGCCTTCCTCACCTGCACGCTTGTCGGCGCCAGCGTGCTGCTCGGCAAGAAGCTGGGTGCCCTGTTCCGCGTCTAGGCCGCCATGGACAAGCGCCTGTTCCAGTCCGTCGCCCGCCCCGGCCCCTCGCGCCCCTGCGCCTGCGCTCCCCGCTGGCCCGGTCCTCTGGAGTCCCCATGGGCATCAACGTAAAGGCGCGCGTCCGGCGCATCGTCTCGGAGCTTCTGGAAGCCGTTCCGCCCCCGCCGCACGGCGTCGGCGCCCAGATGATCCTGCGGCGCTATTTTCAGGAATACGGGCGTTCGCTCGGCTACGACGGCGGCCTTGGCCCTCGCGCGGCGGTGCTGGGCGAAGGCTTTCTCCTGCTGCTGCTCAAGGGCTGCGCGGAGTTTCTCGTCGACGAGGACTGCCCGGCCGCCGGCGACGACCGCGTCCGCGTCACCTGGACCGCCCACGAGAAGCTCGTGCGCCTCGTCCGCCTCCTCTACGCCCAGCAGCAGGTCGAGCAGCCCGGTGCCAAGGGCGTGCGGCTCCTGACCGTCGCCTGGAAGTTCGAGCAGGTGTACGGCGAGGGCTTCCGCCGCTGCCTGGAGCGGGAACAGGTCGACACCGGCCACCGCCACGACCAGCCGCGCGTGCGGGGCGGCGACATGGACGTGCTGGCGCTCTTCCTGCGAACCTGCTCCGACATCGCGCTCGAAGGCAACGACCTCTCCGATGCCACCTGCCGCCCCCGCAACGCCGGCACGGCCGCCTGGCTGGCCCAGTACCTGGGCAAGCTCCGGGCGGACGCCAAGACGAACCCGGACACCCCTCCGGACCCGGCCATCCTCTGGAGCGACATGCAGATTCGATTCCCGGCCGGCACCCCGTTCCGGGGGCGCGTCTCGTGGGTGGCCCGCGACTACGCGGTGCTCGAGTCCGAGGAGGGCATCGTGGGGTCGCTGTCGCTGGGCGAAGTCCTGGGGCACCCCATGGCCGATGCCCGCATGGGGGCCCTGCTGGGACGCGGTTCGGTCGTGGACACGGTGGTGCTCGGGGTGTCGCCGGAGTCGCGCCGCATCATCCTCAGCCAGCGGCGGTCGCCGCAAGGCATCGCGACATGGGAGGCCACGGCGGCGCGCTATCCGGTGGGCCAGCGCGTCACCGTGGAAGTGATCCGGGTGACGCCCACGGGCGCCTTCGTGGAGCTGGACGAGGGCGTGGGCGGCTTTTTGCCCGACGAGGAGCTGTCGTGGCACGACCGGACGGCGGCCGCCGAGAAGATGTTCACGGCTGGCCAGATCATTCCGGCTGTGGTGCTGGCGGACGATCCCATCCACCAGCTCATCCGGGTGGGCATGCGCCAGCTAGGCCCCGACCCCTGGGAAAAGCTCATTGCCCAATACCCGGTCGGCACCCGCCTCCGGCTACCCGTCGCCGAGGCCACGTGGCAGGGGGCCCGCTTCGAGCTGGAGGTTCCGCTGGACGGCTTCCTGCCCCCCGACGAGATCACCTGGACGGCCCCCATGGCCAATGTCCGCAAGTTGTTCGCCGCCGGCGACGTCGTCGACGTGGTCGTCATCGGCTACGACCATCCGCACCGCCGCGTCCTCCTGAGCGCCAAGCGGCTGGCGGACGATCCCTGGCACACGGCCGCCGAGCGCTTTCCGCCGGGCACCGAGGTGCAGGGCGTCGTGCAGACCGCCGCCGGCTACGGCGTCTTCGTGACCCTGGCTCCCGGCGTCAACGGGCTCGTGCACTACAGCCAGATTCCGGGGGCCGTGCGCGAGTCGCCGCTAGGCGACTACTACGAAAAGGGCCAACCCCTGCACGTGCGGGTGCTGACGGTCGACCCGGCCACCAAGCGCATGAACCTCGCCCTTGCCGGCGCGGACGCCTCGGGCCTGACGAACCGCCCCATGCTACCCTCCGCCATCGCCCGCCGCAAAAAGCAGGAAGAGAAGCGCGCCCGCCGCGCCGCCAGGCAGCAGGCCGCCAAGATGCCCCAGCCCCCGCCCCCGAACCGCTGAAGCCGGGCGTGATTCCACGGCCGCCGGACGTTCCCGAACAACGAGCGGAGTTGCGCGACACGGGGTGCGCCAACACGGTTTCGGGGGTTTTCCATGGAATGGAAACGTGTTTCGGCACTTTTCCATGGAATGGAAACATGTTTCGGCAGTTTTTCCATGGAATGGAAACATGTTTTCACGGTCCACCCGCGCGGCCGGGCGGCGGAGGCAATGAAGCCCAAGTTCCAGCGGTTTCCGGGAGTAAAATGGGGGGGAAAGGTGCGCCAGGACTGGACGAAATGATATTTTTGCATTTTTCATTTTGTGGGCATGTAAATTGAAATTTCTTTGTTGACATGATTATCGTTTCATATAAAA
>JAFTAH010000027.1 GCA_017458625.1 Kiritimatiellia bacterium
AGTTCGGCCGTGGCCGTCGCCAGGTCGCCGCCGAGGCCGAAGTGGAAGGTCTTGCAGACGTATTCGGCCTCGGCGCGGGCTTGGGCGCGGCGGCGGCGGTAGTATTCGGGGGTATGGCGGTAGGGGGCGCGGATCTGGGGCATGGGGGTGTCCTTTCGTGAATTGTGTACAAATGATTACAATCTGGCGGAGGAAGGTCAAGCAAAAGTGGAAAAAGAAAGGTTTTCACGTAAGCTCACGGCATTTTGGGGGGCAGGGGGCCAGAGAGCAAGGAGGCCAGGAGGCCAGGATTCCAGGGGACTAGGGGATTCCAGAGGACTAGAGGGGGAGGGGAAGGCGCAGAGGGGAGGCTGGAAGGAGGAGAGGAGGAGAGAGGCAGAAGACGGGAGGAAAAAAGGTGGAAAAAGTGGCAAAAAGGGCTTGCGTTGGGGAAAAGAGGGCGTATAGTGGCGCGCAGTTTCGCGTGTGCGGAACAAGAAGCGAACGGCCCGGGGGCTATTCCCTCGCCTGCGGGCCAAAGCGGATTTTCCGGCGGAAACGCCGGAATAGCCAGAAAGAGGTAGAAAAATGGTAACGATGGTCAAGTCGTATCCGAACGTCAAGGAAGACGTTTCGGTGCAGGATCTGCTCGAGGCGGGATTGCATTTCGGTCACCGCACGAAGCGCTGGAACCCCAAGATGCGCAAGTATCTGTTCGGTCAGAAGAACGGCATCTACATCATCGACTTGCAGCAGACGCTGGAAGGGTTGCAGGCGGCGCGCCAGTTCCTGTATGACACGGTGGCGCGTGGCAAGCAGGTGCTGTTCGTCGGCACCAAGAAGCAGGCGCAGGGGGCGCTGAAGGCGCTGGCCGAGCAGTACAAGCAGCCCTACGTGGTGAACCGCTGGCTGGGCGGCACGCTCACGAACATCCAGACGGTCAAGAAGTCGATCGCCCGCATGCGCGCCATCAAGGCCATGGAGGACGACAAGAGCCTGGAGAAGCTGCCGAAGAAGGAACAGGCGGCCATCCGGCACGAGCAGGAGAAGCTGACGTACAACCTGAGCGGCATCGCCGACATGCAGGGGATGCCCGGCGCGCTGTTCATCGTGGACGTCAACTGCGAGGCCATTGCCGTCAAGGAGGCGAACCGCCTGCACATTCCGGTGGTGGCGCTGGTGGACGCGAACGTGGATCCGGAGCCGGTGGACTATCCGATTCCGGCGAACGACGACGCGATCCGCGGCATCAAGCTGATCACGGAACTGGTCGGCGTGACGCTGAAGCAGGCGACGGAAGAGTATGCGAAGGTGGCTGCGGAAGAGGCCAAGCGTCGCGCCGAGGAGGCCGAGGCCGCCCGCATCCGCGAGGCCGAGGAACGCGCCAAGCGCGATGCCGAGCGCAAGGCCCGCATCGCCGCCCGAGAAGCCGCCGAGAAGGCCGCCGCCGAGAAGGCTGCCGCTGCCGAGAAGCCGGCCGAGGCCGCCGAGGCCCCTGCCGCCGAAGCCAAGGCTGAATAGCCGGTCGGCCAAAGGTTTTCCATAGTCCAGCAATTACGGAAGGAGTTTGACATGGCAACACAGATTACAGCTGCAATGGTCAAGGAGTTGCGCGAGGCCACGGGCATCGGCATGATGGAGTGCAAGCGCGCACTGGTGCAGGCGGATGGCGACCGGGCCGCCGCCATCAAGATCCTGCGCGAGGCCGGCATGGCCGTCGCCGCCAAGAAGGCGTCGCGCGTCGCCAAGGAAGGCATGATCAAGACGGCGGTCGCGGACGACCTGCAGAGCGGGCGCATGATCGAGGTCAACTGCGAGACCGACTTCGTGACGAAGAACACCGCGTTCCAGGAGTTCGTCGACCAGCTGCTGGCCGCCGCCGAAGGCATCGAGGACAACACGCTGGCCACGCTGCAGAAGCAGGCCATTGACGAGGCGATCCAGAAGATTGGCGAAAACCTCGTCGCCAAGCGTAACATCTCGTACAAGGTGGAAGGCACGGGTGCCATCTCCTCCTACGTGCACCTTGGCGGCAAGCTGGGCGTGCTCGTGGAGGTGAGCTGCACGAAGCCCGAGTCGGTCAACAGCGAGGTCATGAAGGAGTTGCTGAAGGATCTGGCGCTGCAGATCGCCGGGGCCGCTCCCGCGCCGGTCTGCGTTAGCCGGGACCAGGTGCCGCCGGAGATGGTGGCCGCCGAACGCGAGGTCTATCTCAAGCAGGTCGCGGACAAGCCCGAGGCCATTCGCGAGAAGATTGTGAACGGGAAGCTCAACAAGTATTACACGACCATCTGCCTGCTGGAGCAGGAGTCGGTCAAGGAGAAGGTGACGCACCAGGTGTCCATGACGATCAAGCAGGTGCTTGACGCGGCCGGCAAGAAGCTCGGGGACACGATTGCGGTCAAGCGGTTTGCCCGCTGGCAGCTGGGTGCGTAGAACAAGGAAAGGAGACAGTCATGAAGCCGACCTATCATCCCTCGAAGATCAAGCGTGCGCGTCGCCACGGGTTTCGTGCCCGGATGGCCACCGCCAATGGGCGCAAGGTGCTGAGCCGCCGTCGCGCCAAGGGCCGCAAGCAGCTGACGGTCGCCGACGAATAGTCTGCGCAAGCCTTCGCCGGTCTAGCGACCCCACGGTTCCCACGAAGTTGCCTCAAGCCTGGCACGAGGCAATGGAGTGGGGACTTTTTTGTATTGCCGGGTGGACGAGGCCGAGGGCTGGAGCTGAGCACGCATGAGTAGGGAATTCGCCGCGTCTGCCGCGCCCGCGCCGGTGACGGGGAACCGTCTGCCGAAGCGGCTACGGCTCCAGTCGAACGGGGAGTTCCGGCAGGCCTATGCGCAGGGGGAGGGGGCGCATGGGCGGTGCATGGTCGTGTTCCGCCGGGAGGGGGAGGGGATGCACTTCCGGCTGGGGGTGGTGGCGAGCCGGAAGGTGGGCGGGTCGCCGGAGCGGGCGCGGGCCAAGCGGAGGTTGCGCGAGGTCTACCGGCTGAACCGGCACCGGTTCGTCCAGGCGCAGGCCGACATCGTGGTGGTGGCGCGCCATGGCGCCGTCGACGCGCCATGGAACCGTCTCGTGGCCGAGTTCCTGGCGCTGGCGCGGAAGGCAGGATTCCAGGAGCAGGCAGCGGCGAGCGGTGAACACGGGGGGCAGGCATGTCCGGACGCGCCATGAAAGGGCTGGCGCGGGGCACGTCCGATGGCACGGAGGAATCCGTGACGGCGGCCACGGCGCCCAGCTCTTCCGGTACGGGGCGTAGGATGTCGCTGGCGGCGCGGGCGGTGTGCCTGCTGGTGCGGGGGTATCAGCTGACGCTGAGCCATGTGCTGGGTGGCCAGTGCCGATTTTCTCCCTCGTGCTCGAATTATATGCTGGAAGCCGTACGGCGGCATGGGGTATTGTTCGGCGTTCTACTGGGCACGAGGCGCATCCTGAGGTGCCACCCGTGGAATCCGGGCGGGTTCGACCCCGTGCCGGAGATTCGCCCTCGTCTCCGGGAAGTGTTGCTTGGCAGGAAGAAGGAATGAAAGCATGAAGAAGCAGGATTTGTGGCCTATCATCATCATCGTCGCGTTGTTCATCCTCTATCCGATGATCGACAGGAAGTTCGTGGCGAAGATGTTCCCTGCGCGGACCCGTCCGGTGGCGGAACAGCAGGCGGGGGACGGCACGCCCGAGACGGCGGCGGAGACGACGGTGGCCGAAACGCCCGATGAGGGCGCAAAGGACGCCGAGCTTGTCGCTCCGGCGGTCGACGAGACGGCGGAGGCGGCGGCCGAGGCACCGCAACTGGCGGCGGAGGCGAGTTCCGGGGCCGAGGCGGCAAAACCGGAGCAGGCCGTCGAGCTGGCCAACGAGGTCGCCAAGTATGTGCTGACCACGAAGGGGGCCGGCGTCAAGACCGCCATCATGATTTCCCGCGACGAGGCGGACGCGGCGAAGTGGCGCTATCCGCTGTCCGCCGCCGAGCCAGACCAGCCTGTCACGTTCGACTTTGCAGGCCGGGCGAGCGGTGCGATTTCCGGACTGCCTGGGGCGGGTGCGAGCAATGGCGAATACGAGCTGGTGGCCTCCGATGGCGCCAGCGCGACGTTCGAGCGGCACCACGGCGGGCTCGTCGTCCGGCGCAGGATTACGCTGGGCGATGGCTACCAGCTGGCGTTCGAGGATGAATTGCGCAACGAGTCCGACAGCCCCGTCGCCCTCAAGGACTGGGGCGTGCAGCTGGGCTGGATGCCGAACCTCGAGGGCGAGGCCGATGCCCGCATGCCCGCGCTCGGCATCGATACGTTGCTGGGCGGCACCGTCAAGTTCTGGTCGGGCAAGTTCGAGAAGTGGTTCCCGGCCAAGGAGGCGGGCGATGTCCAGACCACCAACGTGCCGCTCGACGGGGCCCGCGCCGACTGGCTGGCCGTCAAGAACAAGTACTTCGCCCAGCTGCTGCATCCCTCCGAGGAAGGCGTCGGGGTTGCCGTACGCGCTCTTGCTCGCCGTGGCGAGCCCATCCCGACCCGCACGTTGCTCATCTTTCCGTCCACCGCCCATCCCTTTGGCGCCGTGGCAGGCGAGATGCGCTACGACGACATGCTTCTGGGGGCCGGCGAGACCGCCCAGTTCCGCTCCGACCTCTACATCGGGCCCAAGCTCTACCAGACCCTTGCCGCCAACGGCTACCACGAGGAGGATATCCTGCAACTTGGGTTCTGGCGCATCATCGGCATCTGGATTCTCAAGCTCATGGTGTGGCTCCGCGACACGATCTGGCCCTACAACTACGGCCTGTCCATCATCTTGCTGACCGTCCTCATCCGCATCATCTTCTGGCCGCTGAACCACAAGTCCATGGCCAGCACCCAGCGCATGCAGGAGATCCAGCCACAGCTTGCCGCCGTCCGCGAGAAGTTCAAGAACGACCCGCAGCGCCAGCAGGCCGCGATGATGCAGCTCTACAAGGAAAACCACATCAACCCGATGGGAGGCTGTCTGCCGATGCTCATCCAGATTCCGGTGTTCTTCGCGCTGTTCGTCGTGTTGCGCGGGGCCATCGAGCTGCGCTTCTCGTCGTTCCTGTGGATTCACGACCTGTCCACGCCGGAGAACCTGTTCCGCGAGCAGCTGGGGTTTGGCGTCAACATTCTCCCAATCGTGATGGGGCTGACGATGTGGTGGCAACAGCGCATGACGCCGACGAGCGACCCGAGCCAGCAGAAGATGATGCTGATGATGCCCATCCTGTTCACGGTGCTCTTCTACTCGTTCCCGTCGGGGCTGTCGCTCTACTGGACGACGAACCAGCTCCTGATGATCGTCCAGCAGACCTGGATGAAGCGCCACAAGCCCGCCGCCCCGGCCGCCGCCGCTGCCGCGCCTGCGGCATCCGCCACCCCTCCTCACCGGCGGCAGAAGTAGCGCACTTCCCCGCTGCAAAAAGGAGGGGACGGCGGGGACAATGGGGTCACGGACGCGAAGGGGGAGGCGGCATTCTGTTATCCCTGCCTGCCTCGAAAGCGGGTTGGGCGTTCCCCTTGTCTTGCCATGCGCACATGCGGTCGGGATAGACTGTGAACCGGGGCGGGGCATCCGTGATTCATCATGTGGGCTTGCGTCGATTGCGGAGAACGATGCGCCTGGTGACGCGCAGGGGCTGGTGGGGCGGGGCAACGTGCTCGTCAAGCGAAGAAGCTGCCCTGGGCGAGCAGCTGGAAAAGCTGACGGTGAAGTGAGCAAGGCGAGAACTCGCTTTGCGCTTGCGCGGGACCTTTGCCGCCTGTAGACTGGCATCCATTGAGCCAGTCTGCGCCACCTTTTCTCCCAACGAGACCCATGCCATGAAGAAGCCCGCTTTTCCCCTGGTTGTTTTTGTTTGCGTTTCCCTCGCGGCTGGCTCTTCTGCCTGGGCCCAAGTCCACGTGGGACCGGGGCACAACGGGGCTTTCGAGTTCCGTGGCACCAACGCCACCGAGACCTTCGAGGCCGACCAGGGGCTCTACAAGTTCAGCTGGAAGCTCTCCGGGGCGCGCCCGACCGACGCAATCTTCATCTGCGAGGAGGAGCACCGCGAGGAAATCATGGCTGCGGTGGCGAATGGCCATTCCCCCTATTCCATGCCCTACGAGACCCGCCTTGCCGCCGGCGCGGAAGGCAATTCCCATTTTGTCCTGACCCATCCCGGGCGCTACTTCTTCCGCGCCAACGTCGAACTGCCCAACTTGGCGCACTGCGCGGTGCGCCTCAACTGCCCCATCTACTATCCGCGCCATGAAATGCACGCCCCCATCGTGGGCTTCGGCGAGTCCTACATGGTGATTGACGCGCCGACCTCGAACCAGCCCATCGAAGGCAACGGGTTCATGACGTCCCACGGCATCTTCATCAACGGCACCGTCCGGTACTGGAACCAAATCCATTGGATTTGCCCCGGTTGCGGCGGAACCGGACAGGACTATTCGCAGGTGAAGGAGGGCCGCGAATGGCATCTCTGCCCCTTGTGCGCCAACAGCCTGGCGCACTGCGCCGTCTGCGGGAAACCGACCCGCGGCACCGGCGCGCCCTTGCCCGTTTGCCGGTTCTGCGAGCGTAACGCCATCAAGGACCCCAAGGAGCTGGAACAGCTCTGGGCGCAAGTGCAGCGCGAGGTGGTGTCGCTTTTCGGCGCCCCCGTCGATTGCAAGCCCCAATTGCGTCTGGCGACCGGGGCGGAGCTGAAGGAACATCTTGCTTCCGTGGACAAGCCCGCCGAGTTCGGGGCCTATCTGCCGTCCGCCGCCGTTGGCGGGCAGCTGGCGGGCGCCTCCTCCAGCTCCCCGTCCTCGCCGGCCGCCCAGGCGCGCCCCACGTGCACCATTCTCGTCCTCAAGGGCCTTCCGCGCGAATATGTTCGGGACACCCTCGCCCACGAACTGACCCACCACTGGATGGCGCACCACGGACGGCCCCTGACTCCGCGCGAGGAGGAGGGCCTCTGCGAATACGTGGCCGCCGTCCTCGACATTTTCCACAAGGCGCCTTGGCTGGCGAAGGCGAAGGCGGCCAATCCAAACCCTGACCATGCCGACGGCTTTCGCGACTGGGTATCGATGCTCGGGCCGCCCGAAAGATGCCGCACGCTTGCCTCCGTCCGCTTCTAGAGCATTTTGCGAAAATGTGTGGCCACAAGGTTCGGAGGTGCGACATTCTGTCGCGCCCAAATATATTGCGCGGCTGGAAGCCGCACCTCCGGAAGCCGCCCGCCAAATGGCTACAGTAATTTGAAAACCGCTCTAGGCGGGGGAGGGGGCCGGGCGATGGGGCTGGATTGATTGTGGGGCAAACCAGTTCGACATTTTTGGGCCAACACGGGGAAAGGGCTTGACGCTATGGGGCGGGATAGGGGAGGATTCGCGCCACGCAAAGGCGCCCCAGCATAGGCGTCAGGAAGGCTAGTCATGGAAGGTACAAGAAAAGAGATTGCCGCGAGGCTGAAGGAACGGCGGGAGCTGGAAGGGGTGTCGGTCGAGGAAATCGCCGGCAAGATTCTGGTTGACGCGGAGGCGTATCGCAAGTACGAGTCGGGGGACGAGGACATTCCGGCCAGCGTGCTGCACAATGCGGCACATGTGCTGGGGGCCGACCTGACGGAATTGCTGACGGGGGAGCAGCCGCGCTTGAAAATCTTTTCGGTCACGCGGAAGGGCAAGGCCGTCCGGGTGGAGCGCCGCAGCGACTACAAGTATCTGAACCTGGCCACGAATTTCGTGGGCCGCAAGGCGGACGTCTTCGAGGTGACGGTTCCCTCCGAGACCGAACAGCACGGGAGCCACGCGAACGCGCATCCGGGGCAGGAGTTCAACTATGTTCTGGAAGGGCGCCTGCGGGTGCTGATTCACGGGAACGAGCTGATTCTGGAGCCGGGCGACTGCGTGTATTTCGACGCGATGCATGCGCATTCGATGCAGGCATTGGGCGGCCAGCCGGCGCGGTTCCTGGCGTTCATCGTGTAGGCAGGCCGCCGGCCAGCCCTGGCCCCGCCTGCCCCCCCCGCCGTCGCGTGGAGGGTGGCGGAAAGCCGGGAAGCGTGGCGTTTTCGCAGCAAATTGGCATTATTCGAGCAGAGAGGCAGAGGTCATGAATTTACTGGACAGATATGTGGAAAAGACGGAGTTCACGGGGCTCGAGGATTTCGAGCAGAACTTCCGGCTGAAGATTCCGGAACGCCCGTTCAACTTTGGCTATGACATCGTGGACGAGTATGCGCGGCTGGAGCCCGGGAAGCTGGCGTTCGTGTGGGCGGACGACGACGGGGCGGTGCGGAAGTTCACGTTCGCGGACATGGCGGATGCGAGCGATCGCGCGGCGGCCGTCATGGCGGCGCACGGGGTGAAGCGCGGCGACGCGGTGATGCTGGTGCTGAAGAACCGGTTCGAGTTCTGGTTCTGCATCCTTGGCTGCCACAAGCTGGGGGCGGTGGCGGTGCCGGCGACGCACATGCTGATGGTGCATGACCTCGTGTATCGCTTCAAGCGGGCGAACGTCAAGATGATCGTGACGGCCGACGACGAGCGTCTGGACGGGGACGTGGATGCGGCCTGTGCTGCGCTGCGGGCGGAGGGGGCAGGGGATGGTCCGGTCAAGGGCAAGGTTTGCGGCCCGCGTGCGGGCTGGGTGGACTTTTCGGCGGAATGGGAGGCTGCGGGGGGCAAGTGGCAGGAGCAGTCGGGAAGCGAGCGCCCCGGCGGGCGCGACCCGATGCTGGCGTACTTCTCCAGCGGCACGACCGGCGAACCCAAGATGGTGCTGCACGACTACCTCTACGCGCTGGGGCACATCGTCACCGCCAAGTGGTGGCACCAGGTGCGCGACGGCGGCTTGCACTATACGGTGGCGGACACGGGGTGGGGGAAGGCCGTCTGGGGCAACCTCTACGGGCAGTGGATCTGCGGCAGCGCGACGTTTGTGCACGACTATCGCAAGTTCAATGCCGCCCGGACGCTGGACATTTGTGCGCAGGTGGGCATCACCAGCTTCTGCGCCCCGCCGACGGTCTACCGGTTTCTCGCCAAGGAGGATTTGTCGGCCCATGACTTCAGCCGGGTGGAACATGGGGCGGTGGCAGGCGAGTCGTTGGCGCCGGAGACCTATGCTGCGCTGCTCAAGGCCACGGGGCTGCGGCTGATGGAGGCCTATGGCCAGACCGAGACCACGCTGGTGGTCGGCAACTTTGCCTGGATGACCCCCAAGCCCGGCAGCATGGGCAAGCCGTCGCCCCTGTTCCACGCGAAGATTGTCGACCCGGATGGGCGCGAGTGCGACGTGGGCGAACATGGCGAAATGGTCATTCCGCTGCCGGCGGACGGGAGCGTGGAGAGGCGGCCCGCCGGGCTTTTCCGGGAATACGTGGGCAACGACGAGGCGACGAGCCACAGCGAGCGCGGGGGCGTCTACCACACCGGCGACGTGGCGTGGCGCGACGAAGATGGATACTTCTGGTACGTCGGGCGCGACGACGACCTCATCAAGTCCAGCGGCTACCGCATCGGGCCGTTCGAGGTTGAAAGCGCCCTCATGGAGCATCCCGCGGTGCTGGAATGCGCGGTGACCGGCATGCCCGATCCCGTGCGCGGACAACTCGTCAAGGCGACCATCGTGCCGGCCAAGGGCTACGAGTACGTGCTCGAGGACGAGACTCGTGCGCAAGCCCTGACAGAAGAGCTCCAGAAGCATGTCAAGCACGCCACGGCCCCCTACAAGTACCCGCGCTGCATCGTCTACGTCAAGTCGCTGCCCAAGACGATCAGCGGCAAGATCCAGCGCAAGGTCATCCGCGACCAGGACTGGCAGAAGCCGACGGCATAGTGTATTGCCAGCGCTTCCGTCAGGGCGGGGGGTGCGTTGGTTGTTTCCTGTGGGCCGGCGGGGAGGGCGCGAAGGAACCCCCTTCCATGGGGAGGGGGCGTGACACGCTCCCGCCCGGCATGCGTGCGACTACACTGTTTTCATGCAACCGGGCTAAAAGCCAATGTTGCAAAGGATCATGCTACGCGCGCTGTCGTCCTGGCCGCACCGATTGAGCAGGCCGAGCTGGATGCCATGCAGCTCATCGGCAAAGTTGCCAATGCCGAATTGCAAGCCACGCAGCACCTTGGCCCGATTGAAAATGCCCATTTGCACCCCGACGGCTTCCCCTTCCACCTTATTCATGATGAGAGCGAATTGAATGCCATGGAAGTCATGTTCCACGAAATTGGCAATTCCACTGAACTGCAGTCCCGAGGCATTGCCGGAGGTCATGGTGGAAAGAATCCCGATGTCGACAAATCCCACGTTGTGGTTTTTGGCGCACAAGCCGAGACGAAGGCCCTGGACATCGGCCGTGCTGGCGGGGAACTGGAACAGGTGGCGGACATCGAAGTTCAATCCCAGCAAGGAAGAGCCCAACTTTTTCCGGGCCTCCTCGTTGCCATTGTCCGCCGCCAGTTGATACCAGTGCTGTGCTTCGGTGATGTTGCCCTCCACCCCCCGGCCGAGCTCGTACATTTCGCCCATTTTAAATTGCGCCCGCGCATCGCCCTGCGCCGCCGCCGCCCGGAACCACTTCACGGCCTCGACGTTCCTGCGGGGCACGCCGCGTCCGCGCTCAAACATGCGGCCCAGGTGGAACTGCCCATCCGCATAGCCTTGGTTGGCCGCCTCGCGATACCATTTCACTGCCACGACGTTGCTCTGGAGCACCCCGCGTCCGGCTTCGTACATCTCGCCCAGGCTGACTTGGGCCTGGGCCTGTCCTTGCGCGGCGGCCCGGGAGAACCAAATGACCGCATTGGTGTCGTTTTGCGCCACGCCGCGTCCGGTCTGATACATGACCCCGAGCATCCGCTGGGCTTCGGCATTCCCTTGTTCGGCTGCCTTCTGGTACCATGCAACCGCCTCGGGGTCATTCTGGGGCATGTCGCATCCCGTTGCCTGCGTCGCATCCATCTGTCGATGGGCCGCCGCATTTCCTGGCGGGGCTGCGTCCGTCGCCAGGTCGCGATGGCCGGTCTTGCCTGGGGCGTTCTGCTGCGGGGGGGCTCCCGCCGCGAGCGACGCCAGCAAGGCAAGGGAAACGAGCAAAGCGAGCGAGCGGAGAAGGGGGTTCATGGGGGAGGAGGGGAGGCTACGGAGCACGGCGGAGCAATATTTCCGGGGGTTGCTGGCTAGGGCCACCGCCTTCGCATTCCACCCGCAGGGTGGCGTCTGGCCATGGAATTTCGTCGCTAAAGAGGGCGCGGATGACGGCGGGCCAGGTGGTCCACTCCGCCAGCGGCTCGTCATGTCCTTCCGCCAGCAGGCGAACGTGGATTTCCGGTGCGAGCGAGGGGACATAGCGCATGTCGGTCCACTTTCCACTGGAGTCCGTCAACTGCAACAGACGCACACAGACCCGCACGGGCTCTCCCGGTTTCAGGTCGGAGGGCGTGACGTCGGTGCCGTTGCCCCAGGCGGCAGCCCGCTCCATCGTCTCGTCGGGGTCGATGCCGAAATTGAGCTTGATGCTCGGGAACTCTTCCACGAGCACATCCGCGCGCCAGGGGGACCCGGCAAGATAGTCGAGCCGGGAAGTAGTGAAGCGTCCCCACATCACCGAGGCGATCTCGCGGAACCCAAGGCCCAGCGGGAAACGCAGCATGTCCTGCTCGAATCTCCACGAGGACAGGCCGAAGCGCAGAAACGAGTTATGGGTAATCAGCACGCGCAAGGCATCGGGGGCGGCCTGGTCGTTGACCACCATGCGCGAGCGCGAGGTGCCTGGGCCGCCTGGGGCTTGCATGCAGGCAAATAGCTTCGTGTTGACCTCGTGTTGCCCCGGTTCTCGGACGCACAGGCGGATATCGCGTTCAAAACACCCGCGTTCCTCCTCGCGGTCAACTTCCGGAGGCGGTTCGCCCTCGTACCACGGGGGTGCAGGTGGCAACTCCCGGCCAACTTCCCGGGCGATCGCACGGCGAAAGATATCGAACAGCAGATAAGTTCCGCGTGCGTTCGGATGGTGGTCGGTCTGGTAGAACAGGATCTGTCCCTGCTGGGTGGCGGCCATGAAATCGTCTTCTGCAAACACGACATGAGCTTCGGCGAACGAGCCTTTGAGTTTCTCGCGCACCTGATCGACCATGTTGATGCCGCGATGAGCCGCAATCCATGGCATCATTTTCTCGGGATGGATGCGTGCCTTGACCGGGGTGATGACTTCGACATAGCCGAAGCCGTGTTCCTTGGCCCAAGTCACCCGGCCTTCCAGTTGGGTCCTCCAGCCGGCCAGCTCCTCCTCGGTCAGCTCCTGTGCTCCGAGATAGTCTTCGACTTCCTTCCAGTCGCTTGCGCTCTTGAACGTCCAGCCCTCGCGTGCCAGCAGGGAGCCCGCCAGGTCCGTCCTGAGCCACGAGACATTGAAGACCCGGTAGCTGCGGACGAGCACCGCCCGCCAGGCGAAGTTGTCGTTGTACCACTGTTCGATGCCGCGGCCCCACTCCTTGGCGGGCAGGTCCGACAGCTTCGGGAAGGTGGCCAAGATGCGATTTTCCTGGAGCTTGTAGCGCCGCCATTGCGGCCAGCCGAGAAAGCGCGCCGAGGCCTTGAACCCCAGTCCCGACCACAGGATCAGGAGCCAGAAGGCCAGAAACACGTACTGGATGACCCGTCTGGCCCGTCCGGTTCCCGTACATTTTGCCTGTTCAGCGTTCATGGTCACGCGCACCTCAGAACCGGAAATAGAGGAAGGGATTGTACGACCCGGCCGCCACGTCCAGAATGGCGATGGCGCCGGCCAGCGTCGCCCACACCCAGGCCAACGTGGTCATCGCAGTTTCCGGCAGCCAGCGCCGCAGCCGGGCCTCGATCCACTGGGCCACGGGGAATGCGCCAATCATGCCGACAAGGACGATGAGCAGCATTCGCGGCGACAGGTGCATCCACAGGAGCCGGCTTTGCGCAGTGGCCACCCCGGTTCCGACCAGGCTCTCCAGCATCCGCGCCACTTCGCCCCAGCCTTCGCTGCGGAAGAGAATCCAGCCGAATGCCACCACGGCCAGCGCATAGAGGTGGCCAATTCCCGCCCGCCAGCCAGAGGGAGGCGCGGCCTTGCGCCGCGGCCGCTCCAGCATCAGGAATACGCCGTGCCAGAGTCCCCACAGCAGGAACATCCAGCTGGCGCCGTGCCACAGTCCGCACAGGCCGAACACCACCAGGCCGTTGATTGCCGTCCGGAACGCCCCGCAGCGGCTGCCGCCCAGTGGAATGTAGAGATAGTCGCGGAACCAGGAGGACAATGAGATGTGCCATTTCCGCCAGAAGTCGCGCACGCTCGTCGCATCGTACGGGTGGAGGAAGTTCTCCTGGAATTCGAAGCCGAACATGCGGCCGAGGCCGATGGCCATGTCCGAATAGCCGGAGAAATCGTAGTAGATTTGCAACGTGTAGCACAGCAGGCCCAGCCAGGCCAGGGAGGGCGGCACCGCGCTGCCTGCTGCCAGTACCTCCCACACCTTGTCGGCGAATGCGCCGACGCCATTCGCAATCAGGGCTTTCTTGGCCAATCCGCACAGGAAGCGCCGCATGCCCGAGGCCACCTGTTCCAGCCGCCATTCCCGGTGCTCCAGTTCCGCCGCGATGTCGGTGTAGCGCACGATGGGGCCCGCCACCAGTTGCGGGAACATGGCCACGTAGCACGCGAAGTCCCCCGCGCGCCGGGCAGGTTGCGCCGTTCCCCGGTACACGTCCACGACATAGCTCATGGCCTGGAACGTATAGAAGCTGATGCCCAGCGGCAGTGCCACGGCGGGAATGTCGACCGACACCCCGGGCAGCAGATTCAGCGTCCGAGCCGCCAGTCCCGCGTACTTGAACCAGCCCAGCGCCGCCAGATTGCCCAACACGGCGAAGGTCAGCCATCCCTTGCGCCAGCCTGGGCTCTGTCGCCGCGACATGGCCGCCGCGCACGTGGCATTGAAGATGATATTGGCCACCAGCCAGAACACGCCCCAGCCTTCGCCCCAGAAATAGAAGAACAGGCTGGCCGCCAGAATCCACAGATTTTCCAGCCGATGATTCCGGGGCAGGCCCGTCCGCCGCTCCTGCCATGCCGCCAAGGCCCGGAGAAGCCACGCCCCGAACAAGACCGGCGGCAGAAACACTGTCAGGAAGAACATCGTGCTGAAGACCATCTCAGCCGTCCCCTCGCAGCTGATCCAGTCCCGATGCAGGCCTCGCCATCCGGCGGCCTGCCATGGGCCATCTCCCACTTTGCTCTGGCATATACAATCTCATGTGCAACCATCATATCGTATCCCCCTCCATCCGTCAACGGAATCCGGTTTTCTCGGCGCGCGGCGCATTGCGTCACAATAAAGGACACCGGAGCGGAACGGAGAAAGAAACCGGAGACGGTTCTTGCGTCAAATACTGGACACCGGACAGAATCGGAGGATGCACACCATGAGCAGAACATCGAAAAAAGACTACCTCCTC
>JAFTAH010000148.1 GCA_017458625.1 Kiritimatiellia bacterium
CCCCACCCCCTCACAAGACAGAGAAAGGAGTGTCCAGTACTTGACCAACCAAAAACCACCGCCCTTCCTGAAGAGTGTCCTTTCTATTTGACAAACTGGGGGCGCATCTGAGTTGTTTGCAACCTCGCTCGCGAGCCATTCCGGAATGGATGCAAACGCCCGGGCAGGCTGGGCGCGGCCCGCCCGGCGGTCGGGCCCAAAGCCTCTCCTGGTACGGAGCCAGAAGCAGAAGGGGCCCGGCCACAGATGATTGGGGGCCGCTCTAGAGCATTTTGCGAAAATGTGTGGCCGCAAGGTTCGGAGGTGCGACATCCTGTCGCGCCCAAATGAATTGCGCGGCTGGAAGCCGCACCTCCGGAAGCCGCCCGCCAAATGGCTACAGGAATTTGAAAACCGCTCTAGGTGGGGGAGGGGAGGAGGGCGGAGACGTAGGCTTCTGGGGAGAAGGGGGCGAGGTCGGCGGGGGATTCGCCGAGGCCGGCGTAGAGGATGGGGACGGCGGGGAGGGTTTCGCGGACGCCGAGGAGGAAGCCGGCCTTGGAGGAGCCGTCGAGCTTGGTGACGATAAGACCGTCGAGGGGGGTGGCGGCGTGGAACTGGCGGGCCTGGGCGAGGGCGTTCTGGCCGAGCATGCCGTCGAGGACGGCCCAGGTGTGGTGGGGGGCGCCGGGAAGGCGTTTGGCGACGGCGGAACGGAGCTTCTGGAGCTCGCGCATGAGCGGTTCGCGGGTGTGCATGCGGCCGGCGGTGTCGATAATGACGGGGTTGCAGCGGCGGGCCAGGGCGGCGGCGACGGCATCGTAGGCGGTGGCGGCGGCATCGGCGCCGGTGGCCCCGACGACGGCGGGGACGCCCAGGCGGTCGGCCCAGATCTTGAGCTGGACGGAGCCGGCGGCGCGGAAGGTGTCGGCGGCGCCGAGGAGGGGGGAGAGGCCGTCGTCGAGGGCCTTTTGGGCGAGCTTGGCGGCGGTGGTGGTCTTGCCGGAGCCGTTGATGCCGACCAGGAGGACGACGGTGGGGGTGCGGTCGGGGCGGGCGGCGGACTCGGTGGCGAAGTCGGGGGGCGTGGCGGCGGCGGGGAGGGCGTCGAGGAGGGCCTGCCGGGCGGCGTCGAGGAGGGGGAGGGAGCGGCTGGCGGTGTGGCGGGCGGCGTCGAGGAGCTCCTGGGCGACGCGGGGGGGGACGTCCGCGATGACGAGGAGGTCGAGGAGGTCGTCGAGGTCGGCGGCGGAAGGCGCGGAACCTGGGCGGAAGAGGGAGGCTAGGGCGTCGGTGAAGCGGGCGCGGGTGCGGGAAAGGGCGGAGAGCCAGGACATAAGACGGGAGGGGAAAGGGGGTGAAAAACGAGGAAAGGTCAAGGGACGATTGCAGTCGAACGCAGCCGATTGCAACCGAGGGCGGTCGGTTAGGCGTCGTCGGGGGCGGGGGCGTCGTCGGACGGCGGCGGCAGGGCGTCGTCGGGTTCGCCGCCGGAGGCCGGGGCGGTGGAGGGGGGCGGGTTCTTGTGGATGTGGTCGAGGATACCGTTGACGAAGCGGCCGGACTCGAAGGAGGAGTAGGTCTTGGCGAGTTCGACGGCCTCGTTGATGGCGACGGCGGGGGGGACGTCGGGATGGTGGAGAAGCTCGTAGGCGCCGAGGCGGAGGATGTTGCGGTCGGCGGTGCCCATGCGGTCGATGCCCCAGTGGGCGGAGGCGTCAGCGATGGCGGCGTCGAGCTCGGGGTGGGTGGCCAGGACGCCCCGGATGAGCTTTTCGGCAAAGCGGCTGGCCTGGCGGCGGAGTTTGGCGATCTCCTTCATGGCGACGGGCGGGATGGGGCCGACGGCATGGGCGAGGCGCTCAAGGTCGGCGTCGAAGTTGAGCTGGTGCTCCTCCCAGAAGAGGGCCAGGGAGGCCTCGAGGCTGTCCAGGCGGTTGAACTCGGACTGGAAGAGGAACTGGAAGGCCCATTCGCGGCCGGCGTGGCGCGTTCCATGGGGGAAGACATGGGTGATGCCCCAGTGGCGGGCGGCGTTCGGGGTCATGGGGGGAGGCGGCGTGGTTGAGGCGGGCATGGCAGATGGATTTTTTAGGGGGGGAGGCTAGGATTCGAGAATGCTAGGATTCTAGATAACTAGATGACTAGGTATCTAGATAGCTAGGGAGCTAGTTTTTCTTCGGTGGGAGGAGGCGGGCGAGGGAGGCCATCTCGATGGCGGTCTGGGCGGAGCTCCAGCCGCGGTTGCCGGCCTTGGAGCCGCAGCGCTCGATGGCCTGGTCGATGGACTCGGCGGCGACGATGCCGTCGATGACGGGGAGGTCGTGCTCGAGGGAAATCTGGGTGAGGGCGCGGGTGACCTGGGCGTTGATGAGGGAGGCGTGCGGCGTGGCCCCCTGGATGACGCAGCCGAGGGCGAGCAGGGCGTCGAAGCGGCCGCTGGCGGCGAGGCGCTTGAGGGCGAAGGGCTGCTCGTAGGCACCGGGAACGCGGACGATGGTGACGTCGGCAAGGGAGGCGCCGTGGCGCTGGAGGCAGTCGAGGGCGCCGCCCAGGAGCTGGTTGCCGAAGAGGTCGTTGAAACGGCTCAGGACGATGCCGAAGCGGAGGCCGGCGGCGTCGAGGGTGGCGTTGATTTCGATGGGAGCGGGAGTGGTCATGGCGTGGTGTCCTTGGTTGGGGGTGAGGTGGGTTTCAAACGGATTTCAAAGAATTTTCCAGAGAATGGAAACATGTTTCACGGGTATTTGGACCATTTCGCGGCGGCAAGCCTCCGCTCGCTTCCTGTCCTGCGGACAAGCTCCAAATTCGCGAGTGCCCAGCGCCCGTAGGGCTTGGGCTTCCGCTCATTTGAGCAGAGAATGGAAGCATGTTTTCCGGGGCGAGGTTCATAGGAGCTGGCCGAACTTGTCGTGCTTGGTGCGGAGGTAGGCGGCGTCGTGGGGGTTCGGGGGGAAGGCGAGGGGGACGCGTTCGACGATTTGGAGGCCGTAGCCCTCGAGGCCGGCGATCTTGCGGGGGTTGTTGGTGAGGAGGCGGAGGCGGGAGATGCCGAGGTCGAGGAGGATCTGGGCACCGCCGCCGTAGTCGCGGAGGTCGGGGGGGTAGCCGAGGCGGAGGTTCGCCTCTACGGTGTCGAGGCCCTGCTCCTGGAGGGCGTAGGCGCGGATCTTTTCGGCGAGGCCGATGCCACGCCCTTCCTGGCGCATGTAGAGGATGGCGCCGGAGGGGGCGGCGGCGACCGTCTGCATGGCGGCATGGAGCTGCTGGCCGCAGTCGCAGCGGAGGGAGCCGAAGACGTCGCCGGTCATGCACTCGGAGTGGACGCGGACAAGGGGGGCGGGGCGGGACGGGTCGGCGGCGTCGGCGGCGGGGTCGCCGTGGACGAGGGCGACGTGGTCGGCGCCGGTGACGAGGTCGCGGTAGAGGTGGAGGTCGAAGTCGCCAAAGGCGGTGGGCAGGCGCGCGGACGGGCCGGGCTCGACCGTTTTTTCGCGGGCGCGGCGGTAGGCGACGATGGCGGCGACGGTGAGGATGTGGAGGTCGTGGGCGCGAGCGAAGCGGACAAGGTCGGGGAGGCGGGCCATGGTGCCGTCGGCGTTCATGATCTCGCAGATGACGGCGGCGGGGCGGAGGCCCGCGATGCGGCAGAGGTCGACGGACGCCTCGGTGTGGCCCGTGCGGCGCAGGACGCCGCCGGGGACGGCGCGCAGCGGGAAGATGTGGCCGGGGCGGGTGAAGTCGTCGGGCCGGGAGGCGGGGTCGGCGAGGGCGCGGATGGTGGTGGCGCGGTCGGCGGCGGAGATGCCGGTGGAGGTGCCGGCGCGGGCATCGACGGAGACGGTGAAGGCGGTTCGGAGGGCATCGCGCTCGTCCGGCGGGGCCATGCGGGGGAGGTCGAGCGCGGTGACCAGGGCGGCATCCAGGGGGACGCAGACGAGGCCGCGGCCGGCGGTGACCATGAAGTTGATGATCTCGGGGGTGGCGAACTGCGCGGCCGCCACGAGGTCGCCTTCGTTTTCGCGGTTTTCGTCGTCGACGACGAGCAGGAGGCGGCCGGCGCGGAGGAGGTCGGCGGCCTCGTCGACGGTACAGAAGGGGGGAGTAGGCCGCAGGGCATCGCCAGGAGGCGGCAGGGAAGGCTGGCCGGAAGTGCTGGTGGTCATGGATGGAACGCTCGCTTTCCGCCTCCGGGGCCCGGGCTGGAAAGAGCGTCGGGCGAGGCGCCGGAGCGCGGCCCGTCTTCTCTCATCCAGACTCTGACGCCGTGCGCGTTGACGCGCGGCATCTTACTGTCGGCCGAGGAATTCCACCTCGTCGGCCGGGCCTTGCGGACCAGTTCACGGGCTATGACCGCCGGTAGGGAGTTGCACCCTGCCCCGAAGACGGGCAAAGCCTAGCATAGGGGGAGGGGAGGAGCAAGCAGGAATCAAAAGGCGGGGGAGGCTACCGATAAGCTTGAACCGCTCTCGCCCACGGCGGTTGGACTCAGTTGGCCAAGCCGCCCATCCCCGCCATCACGGCCCCCATCACTGCCCCTTGCAGCACCTCCGGCGTGGTCGCCGCCTTGATCGTCGGCAGGGTGTCCCGGAACGCGCGCAGCCCGGCAATCGCCGCCGCGGCATCCTCCTCGGAAATCGGATTCTGCCGCATTTCCTCAATCGCATCGGCCACGAGCTCCGGCATTTGCCGGTTCAAGGACTCGAAGAACCACTTGCCGTCGACGCAGACCATCAGCTCGCTATCCGACGAGCCATCCTCGCGGGTGATGGTCAGGGTAAACATCGGCTCGCCAGCGACGCCCGCCGCCGTCTCATCCGCCGCCTCGGCCAGCTCGAACGACACCGGCAGTGCCCGCGTCAGCTCCCCGTCCTGGTCCAGGACGGTTCGCAGCAGCGAGCGGAGCGCTGTCGAGCCGAGCAGCTTCTCGACCTTGCCATCCAGCAAATCCTGGCGGCTAATGGCGAACACCTCGGTCACCGCATCGCACAGCATCAGCAGCTCATTCTCGTTGACTAGCGCCGACGGATCATCGATCACGTCTCCGCACAGCTCGTCCAGGTCTGCCATGGAATCCTTTGCCAGCGCGAGGATGTTCGGCATCTGCACCCGAATCGTGTCCAGCAGCTCCGACGCCGTGGCCGACGTCTCCGTCCATAGCTGCTCCGGCACCGCACCGGCGAATGCCGCCACCAGATTGCGGAAATCCTGCTGCCGCGACGCCGGGAGCATCGCGAACAGCGCCAGCATGTTCGCCTCCTTGACCGCCTGGAGCGCATCCGCCACCGACTTCTCGCACGCCTCCTGAGGCGTCAGCGCCACCGCCGCCGGCTCTTCCAGCGCGGCCGAACCATCCCCCGCCGCATCCTTGCGGGAGCATCCCGGCAGCACCAACACTGCGGCCAGCGCCGCAACCGACAAAACCAACCACCAACGCATGTTCTTCATAATGACTCCTGTTTGGAAACGCAACCACGCACGACGCCTTGATTCTATCCATTCCCCGCACCTCCGCACAAGCCCTATTATCGCCCCGCCCGCCCGCGCTCCCGCTCCCGCTCCATGGGCTACGGAAAGGGCGGCGAATCAATGCGAACCCGCGCGCCTATTCCGGCGGGAGGGTGACGCGGAGGGTGCCGAACCATTGGGCGGGGACGTTGGTGCTGAGCGTGAGGGCGGTCGCGCCCATGCCGAGGTCGTTCGTCGTCGGCGGAGAGAGCAGGTTCGTGTAGACCACCAGGTTGTAGGCGCGGTTGGTCGAAATGCCAGCGGGGGTCAGGGTTAGCAGGTCGGCTGTCCAGGTGGCCCCGCTCCAGCGGAGGTAGGCCGTTGCGTCGGAGGGGTCGGTGTCCGCAATATATTCGCCCCAATTCGACACGCCGTCGCCGTCGCCGTCGGTTGCCAGCGCCGTGGACTCGGGATAAGCCTCCAGGTCAAGGCCCTGGTCGGTGATCCATTGCTCGTAGGGCGTCAGGACGACGGCCGGTGTGCTGGTGATGGCGAACGTCCGCATGACGGCTTCCGCCGCCAGCCAGTTGTTGTTGCCTGGCTGGCTGGCGGTGACGGAGACGGTGCCGGTGGCGGTGAACGTCAGCGTTGCGCCGTCCAACGTGGCCGGGCTGGCGGCGTCGAGGGCGTAGACGACCTCAAGTCCGCTGCTGGCGGAGGCGTTGAGGATTATGCTGCCAGAGTCAATATCCTGGTCGGGAATTGGATCAAAGAAGAGCGTCTGCGACGCCGGAGCAATGGTCAAGATGTCGCTGGTGGTGCCCGCGTAAAGGTCGGAAACGATGGTGGCGACGGCGGCGTAGGTTCCTGCGTTGATGGGGGCGAAAGACGAGCCGTCGTAGGTGATGTTGACGGGGAGGTCGGCGGGATCGGTGGTGACGGTGACGGGTTTGGCGGTGCCGCCGTAGGTCTGGGTGAGGTCGGAGAGGGTGACGGTCGCGGGGGCCTTGGTGACGGCGAAAGCAAGCGAGGCGTCTTCGGCAGGAAGGTAGTCGGCGTCACCCGTCTGGGAGAAGGTGATGGTGACGGTGCCTGCACCGGTGAAGGAGAGGATGTC
>JAFTAH010000149.1 GCA_017458625.1 Kiritimatiellia bacterium
GAAACCGCCGCAGCGGCGGACTTTAGAGCGGTTTTCAGATTACTGTAGCCATTTGGCGGGCGGCTTCCGGAGGTGCGGCTTCCAGCCGCGCAATTAATTTGGGCGCGACAGGATGTCGCACCTCCGAACCTTGCGGCCACACATTTTCGCAAAATGCTCTAGGGGCGGGTTCGCGTCCGAGGGGCGGGATGGTGCGTGAAGGGGTCAGAACAGAGCGCCTGACCAAGGGCGGGAGGGAAGTTTGGGCTGGACGGGGAGGGGCGGCAGGGTAGAGAAGGGACAACGGAATGGGGGGATGGTCGTTGCGGGTGCGGCGAACGGAAGAGTCCATCCGATGATGGGGCGGTTTTCTCGAAGTTCAATTCGGAAATTACATGGTTATTCCAAAAAATTGTTTTCGATCTGACGGGGTTATGGAACCAGTGGAACCAGGGGTCTTGGAACCAGGGGTCAGGCCCTTAAGATGTTGACAAAGAGGGGGGAGGGGGATAGGGACGTAGGGGACAATTTGTTGCTGACAAAAGAAGGCCTATGCGCCTGTTGTCGTGTGTGAAACACGTTTCTATACAATGGAAAGCGGTTTTTGGGGGGCGGGAAACATGTTTCCATTGAATGGAAGTGTGTTTTTGTGGGAGGAGAGTCGCGGGCGGGGGCCTGCGCTCCGCTTGAAAGCCCGCGCCCCCGGGAGACGGGAGAGAAGCGGGAGGGGGGCGGGGGGGACTCCCCCTTGTCGCCTGGGGGCGACATCCCTCCTCGGGAGGGGGGCGAGGAAGCGGAAGGGGGCGTGACGTGAGGTGGTCAGGTCCAGTCGCGGAAATTCAGGACGGAGACGTTCCGGGGGCCGAAGGAAGGGACGGGCGAGCCGTCGTAGAGGAGGGTGGGGACGTCGGCGGCGGGTTCTTCGCGGGCGAAGGTTTCGAGGTTGCGGACGAGGTTGCGGTGGAAGGTCATGGCGGACTTGATTTCGACGGGGCGGACGGCGGCGGCTTCGTGGACGAGCAGGTCGATTTCGAAGCCTTTTTCCGTGCGGAGGAAGGAGAGGGGGGCGTCTTCGCCGGCGTTGAGGAAGCGTTTGCGGACGTCCATGACGCACATGTTTTCGAAGAGGGCGCCGCGCAAGGGGTGGGCGGCGAGCTGGGAGGGGGTGCGGATGCCGAGGAGATGGGTGGCGAGGCCGGTTTCGGCGAAGTAGATTTTGGGGGATTTGACGATGCGCTTGGAGAGGTTGGAGAACCAGGGTTTGAGGCGGTAGACGAGGAAGGAGGCTTCGAGGACGGAGAGCCAGGAGGCGATGGTCGGGGTGCTGACGCCCGTTTCGCTTGCGAGGGAGGAAAAGTTCACGACCTGCCCGATGCGTCCGGCCAGCAGGGCGACGAAACGCTCGAAGAGAATCAGGTCGCGGATGTTGACGAGACGGCGGACGTCGCGTTCGACGTAGGTGCGGAGGTAATTCCGGTAGTAGCGGGCGGGGTTCTTGGAGGTGGCGTGGAGTTCGGGCATGAAGCCCCGGAAGAGCAGTTCGTCGGTGGAGGCGCGCCTGGCGTCGCCCAGTTCGGCGAGGGAGAGGGGGAGCAGTTCCAGGATGGCGGTCCGTCCTGCGAGGGATTCGTCGATGGCTTCGGCCAGTTCGGTTTGGTGGGAGCCGGTCAGGACGAAGCGTCCGCATCGACTCCGGTCGGCGTCGACCTGGACTTGGACTTGGGAGGCCAGGGACGGGACGCGCTGGATTTCGTCGAGGATGACCGGCGCGGGGTGGCGAAGGAAAAAAGCCTTGGGGTCGGCGGCGGCCAATTCGCTTTCTTCCCGGTCTTCGAGGTTGACATAGCCGAAGCCCGGGCAACAGGACTTGGCCAACGTGGTCTTGCCCGACTGGCGCGGGCCAAAGAGGGTGACGACGGGGAATTCAGACAGGGCTTCGCGGAAGGCGGGTTCGATTTTTCGCTGGATCATGGAGGGGGCTCCGGGGTTTTGGATGGGGGAAGCGTGGCATTCTTGGGCGTAAATTACAAGTAGAATTTTCAATTTACGCCCAAAATTCGGCGGATGGGGACAGGCCCTCTTCCGGAGAGAGCGACAATGCCGAAAAGTCTCTCCGAGTCTCCCCTCCGCCGTTTTCTCAGCGTTGTAAAACCCTCTGCGGCTTCCGCGGCACCGAGTCGGAAAAGCGTGGCGCGGCAAAAACGGGTTAGAAAAACCGCTCGGCGGCTGGCCGCGAAGTGAAACGAGAAAAGCGGCGGCGCCGGCGGCAAAGCGGGAGTCGGCGGGGACCACGGGCAGGGCACGGAGGAGGGCGGCGGCCAGCGCATTTTCCGCCACGGAAAACGAAAAGAAGGGGAAAAAGAAAAGGGGCGGAAGAATTTTCCGGTTGCGCCGATGCGGCATCTTTGACAAGATGGGCGGCGGAAACGACGAATGGGGACAGACCCGGGACAGACCCTCTTCTGATCAAAGCCATGTCGCCGAGCACGACCTCCATCTTGCTTTTGGGAATGCGGTGTTTCACGATCTCACGGTCGGAGTTGTCGTGAAACGCTGGTTTTTGGGAGACTTGTACATCTATCAATTGCGGGTGGACGGATTGCTTGAAGACCTGTATGACTTCGATTATGAAGACGGGGGGCAAAACAGTCATGCGGCCGTTCTACAGATTGGATGGGATGACACAATCGAAGGGCGAGATGCTGGCAACATCTTTTTCGACCGAGTATATTTTGACCGAACATTCCATGAATGGACCAGTTTTGTTTTCTGAAAGGAGCATCCATGAAGCCAACGAACACCAGAACCTGTTTTTTGCGTATCCTTTTGTCCTTTTCCGCGATGGCGTGGCTGGGCGGGGCCGGCATCGCGGAGGCGGAAGAAGGCCGATCGGGGGACGCGCCCCGGCTCGCCGGTTTTTCTTCCCGAATGGAAGAGGGCGGATGGCCCCCCGTGGCCATTGCGTTTTCCAAGGAAAACGGGGTTTCCGGGAATTCGGGAGACACCCCGACGGGCGACATGGCATGGGGGCGAGAAATGTTGGAGGAATTGGACCGGGCCACGGCCGGCCCGTCCGACGAAAACGGAATGAGCATCGACGACATCCTTTCTTTCAGGGATTGGTGCACCGGCGCGGCGGGGGGCGGCAACCTGGCGCTGGCCATTTCCGCGGAAGAGGTGGCCGTGGAGTTGATGTTCCGGAAACTGGCGGAAGATGATGCCGATTGCCGGAAAGTCCGGAACGCCTTTGACCGGTGCGTCCGGCACGGCATGACGGCGGATTATTGGCTGGCCACCTTGTCCGCGGAAGGCATTGATGCACGCAATGGTGCGGCGGCGGACAAAAGCGCCGCCGAACACCTCCGGTTGGAATCGGTCGTCCAATATGTCCTCAAGAATTGTGCCGAGCCCTTTGCCGGGGCTTTTTTCCCGAGAACCGACTGGCCGAGAAAAGCTTGTCTTGACGAGTTCAACCCTTATGCGCTGGTGTGGCGGACCATGATGACGGAACGAAAGAAAATCGCACTGGAAACGTGCCTTGCAATGCAAGAAGCGACAGGGACCATCCCCGAAGAACGGGAAGAGTTCCGCCAGGTTGCCGAAAATTGCGCTGATTCCATTTTGCGGAAACGTGACCGCCTGACATCGTGGATCACGGCCTACGAGGTTTGGGACCATTGGGCCGATGCCTTGGATGCGGTCAGGCCGGGATCGCAACCCAGGAGGTCAAGGCATTGAGATTTTTCCATACAAGGGATTGCCACAATGAACCCAAATGCGAAAAACTGCGGCATTGCCCTGAAAACGGTTGCCGCGCTGATGTTGTCCTTGGTCATCGGATTTGCAGCAACCGGGAAGGACACTCCCGTGACCGCAAGACCCAGCCGCCAGGAAGTCTCGAGATTTTCGACACGCTGAACCGGCTTTGGAGAAACATCTATGTGGTTTGTCAAGAGGCCGCAGGAAGTTTTTCTGAGTTTTGCTTCATTTTCCTCTTTGGGCGGCAGGTGGCCGTAGAGGGAGGAACACGTCTCCGTCGGCGGATGGGGACAGACCCGGGACAGGCCCTTAGTTGTTGACAAAAGCGGGGCGCGAAACATGTTTCCATACAATGGAACGCGGTTTTCGGGGGGCTTCGAAACATGTTTCCATTGTATGGAAGAGTGTTTGGGCCGATTTTTGGGAAAAGCCTGTTATCGCGCGCACTCCCCCCTGTCGCCTGGCGGCGACATCCCCCCTCCCGGGGGGGATAATGCCGATGTTTTACGGTGAATTCCGAGAAAAATCGGCCTTGAACAGCTCTCCCCTTCCGGCGGGCCAGGCAACAAACGAGGGCGATTGAAGGGACAAAGCCGTTAGTTGCTTATAAAATGAGGATTTCGACTGCCTCGTCATCTTCGGGGAGTGTGTAATCCTCGTGGAGAAGGAAAGACCTGATGAAATGGGTCTGGAGGGTTAGTGCCGCAAGGGCCGTCGCATACGCGCGAGCAGAGTCTTCGCAGCTCTCGTACCCTTCGAACAAGGAAGTGCCTGGGCTTACCCAGGCCCCGTTTTCGGCGGGGTTTTCGTTTCGCGTCTGTCGCTGGACGAACTGAGACGCAAACTCGTGGTTCCACTTTGTCCAAGCGGTGCCACCAGCGAAAAATCTGGCCTTGGTGATGAAATACCAGCCTTGCATCGGCCACCTGCCGGGGTGGTCCCAGTCGCATCTCGCGGCTTGGAGGAATTGCAATCCTTGGCGGACTTCGTTGTCCCTGCCGTGTCCAAGCAATTGCAACGCGAACACGGCCATTGCCGTGGTGGTGAAGTCACGCTTGCCGTCGGGCTTGTCGATGGTGCCGTCGGCAAAGAACCCACCATCGTCCGGACAAGATGCGCGCCGCAGGTCGGCGGCGGCCTTTTCCATGGCCTCCGCAAGGCCCGGATTGGAAGCCCCGGCCACTCGGGCGGCTTTCATGGCCTGGCAGCACCAGGCGGAGAGCGCGGTGTCGCGGCGGTCCGGAAGCTGCTTGCGGCGTTCTTCGGAGTCGTGGGCATCGCCGAACCGGCTGCCGCTGAAGCCATAGGTGAAGCCGCCGCGGTCGTGCTGTCCGTCGATAAGCACTTGGAGGCCCTTCTCCATGGAGGACCGGAGTGCGGGTATGCGCATCATGCCGAAGGCCTCTCCAACGGCATAAACCGCCATGGTCTGCGCGTATGTGCCGGCTGCATCCTCGGTGGAGACGAACTCGCCGTTGTCGTTCTGGCTGTCCAGCAGGAACTTGAGGGCACGCATGACGGTCTCGCCGTATTGCTCGGAGGTTACGGTTTCGCCGTGAGCAAGGAAGGCCAGCAGACCAAGCGACGCACACGCCACGCGGTCGGCGGGGATCTCCGAGTTGCCCCACGCCCCGTCCTGGGACTGGTTGAATTGGAACCATTTTAGCGCACGAAGGACAGCCGCTTCTGCGCTATCGCCCCACTTGCAGTCGCCAGGAGCGGGCAAGGATACCTCGATAACATCCGATGCCAGACTGGGATCGGGACAAATAAATTCTTCTCCCGCCGGAGACGCACCTGCCGCAGAAAGCGCCAACGATGCCGCGACGGCCACCGCCAAGAGCCACCTGTCTGGGGACGGTCCAACCCGCCGAACTTTTTTGGGGTCCTTGTCGGAACACGCATGCGGAGTTGCGCGAAAAGACCGCGCCGGCATGAAATTCGGCCTCCCCTCCCCATCGTACGTTCCCACCATCAGGACCGGCATCGGGAAAATCCAGTTCTTCTGTCCGAGATTCTTTTTCATGGTCGGCTCCTTGCTGATGCCCGCCCAGCGGCGCGCGGGCTGTCCCATCTTCCCTGTTGCCCCCCTCCGAATCAAGGCGAATCTCTCCCCAGACATCGACTGAGGGACAGGCCCTTGGTTGTTGACAAATGCGGGGCGCGAAACATGTTTCCATACAATGGAACGCGGTTTTCAGGGTGCTGCGAAACATGTTTCCATTGTATGGAAGAGTGTTTGGGGGCGATTTTTCGTTGGGGAAAAGCCAGTTATAGCGCGTTCTCTCCCCTGTCGCCTGGCGGCGACATCCCCCCTCCCGGGGGGGATAATGCCGATGTTTTACGGTGAATTCTGAGTAAAATCGGACTCGATCAGCTCTCCCCTTCCGGCGGGCCATGCAACAAACAATTGCGACTGGGGGACAGGCCATTAGGTGTTGACAAAAGTGAGGCGCAAAAACATGTTTCCATACAATGGAACGCGGTTTTCGGGGGGCTGAGAAACATGTTTCCATTGTATGGAAGAGTGTTTTCCGGCTGTTTCCCGGCTTGAAGGGGGGGCGGGGGGCGGGGGATGAGGTAGGATGAGGGGACATGAAAGTGGCGGTGGTGATGCAGGATACGCGGGGGGTGTACGGGGCCGAAAGGGCCACGGTGGAGATGGTGCGGGGTCTGAAGGCGCTAGGGCTGGAGGTGCAGGTGTGGCTGCTGGAGGAGGCGCGGTCGGCGACGGCGATGTCGCCCCGGGCGATGAGGTCGCGGGCCTCGAGGAAGAGGCGAAGGTCATGCGCCGACCATTTGGCCAGCCTCAGCTCCTCGAGGGCTCCGCTGGCGAGATCGAGGGAGGCGAGAGTGGACAGGACTGGAAACCCGTAGCCTTCCGCCTGCCCTGCGGGACAGGAGTAGGCGGCGCGGTTCGCCGGCGCAAGATTGTGATAGGCTTCGCCCGATGAAAAAAACATGGCAAAAGGAGCTCCGGGCCCTGGCCCGGCAGCTGGGCGAGCTGGGGATGGTGACGCACGGGACGGTCCAGGACCGCGGACACGGCCCCGGCGGCCCCGTCTACCAGTGGACGCGGAAAGAGAAAGGCAAGACCGTCTCGGTGGCCCTTTCCCGCGACCACATACACGGCCAGGGCCACGCACCCCACCGCAAACCACCACGCCCTACGCGACATCTTCAGACCTTCTTGTTCCATCCGGGTCCCTGCTCCTTCCATTCCATACACCTCAAATCCTATGCAACGTCGCTTTCAATCGCCCCCATCCACTCTTTTCTTACCAATCCGTCAACTGCCCGACTTCCTCCTCTTCCTCCTCCGTCAGCTCGGAACGGCTCATGAGTTCAATCACGCGCGTCTCTGTTCGCGCCTCCTCTTCCCTCTTCTTCTCTCCCGCCGTCCAGCCCCGGTCCAGCGCCTCCGCCGCCCACTCCCCGGCCTCCGCCGCCGCGAGCCGCCAATCCTCCAGCAGCTCCGTCGCCGCCTTCCCGCCATAGACGGTCGCCCCCGCCATGGTCCCCAGCGATTCCAGCGCGCCCCCCACCGCCTCCCGTTCCTCCTCCGTCGTCGCCCCGCCCCAATCCGCCAACGCCTCCCGCCGCCGCCGCTGCACCATCCGGTCCAGCCACGGCGGCAGCACCTCGGCGAGGTCGCATTCAGCCCAAACAATCCGCCACCCCTCCTCGCCATATCCCGTCCGCGCCACCCTCCTCACCCCGCGCACCACCCCGCCCACCGCCCGCCCTCCTTCTCCTCCAAAATCGGCCCTCCGAAATCCGCCAACCGCCCCTTCAGCCCCACCGCCACCGCGCGCGCCGACTCCTCCCCCAGCCTCTCCGCCAGCGCCATCCCCTCCTCGCCACACTCCGCCCCATGTTCCTCCAGCCGTGCCAGCCGCAGGTGCGCCTCGACATCATTCCATCCCCCGCCGGACATCGCCACCGCCCCCCTCGCCAACCGCTCCTCTGCCCCCCCCACCAATCGCCCCAAACACCCCCGCCCCAACACTCCATCCTCCCTCAGCCCCTGGCGGACGCCTCCTGCGCGCCTCTGCGCGCGCCATCCACCGCCCCATAAGCTTGGGAGAGATTCAGAACCAATGATTGAGATTATCGGCCACCGATGGCTTCAACGATTTCACCACTTTGTGCGTCCATAACGATTCGCACGGAAAAGCTCGGACCATACCACAATTTGCCTTTTTGCACTTCTGGACGTTTTGCCGGGATCAAAATCACATACGTGTCGCCGTTGCTTGTGATTTCCGCCTTGTCAACGCGGTCTCCATACCATTCCCCAAAATGCTCTTTCACAATAGCCATTGCCTCTTCTTCGCTCAAGCGCAACTGGTCTTTTGACACAGTCTCGGCATCTGTCTCTGCTATCGTTTCTTCGTTGTTTGTTTTTTCAATTTCATTTTGCAGTTCCATTGCATCCAGATGCGTTTCCGACAATCCAGAATGTTGACGAATTGAGAAAATCGATGCAACAACGGCGATGACGATGACAGTGGCGAAAACTGCCTTTTTCATGCTATGGATCCTCCCTTCTGTTGAAATCTCCAGATTGATACAGCTTTGCCGGTGCATTTTCGGGATGTCCTAGTGGAATTGTATTGCCTCCAGCCGGTGAGGCGACATAATCGTATACCATACCAGGAACTCCCGCCGCATTGTTTGAATCATTGTCTTCGTCGGATGTGCCGACATACCACCCTGCCAAGTCTGGTGGAAGGTTTGTAATATAGGCAACTGGCGTGTGGGTGTGGAACGAAGCCACTGCATACACGGCACCCCTCGCATCCGGTTGTGGATTGGCTGGGAAATTGGCTGGACGTTCTGTCAGCAATATCTTGGCCTCATCGTCCGGGCCTGCCCATTCGCCATGCTCAATCAGGGTTCTGGCGTATGAGTCATTGATGGTGTCCAGAAGGATCCAAAATCCACATTCCCTGCGTCGATTCGGGTTCTCTGTGCAGTCCAGCAATGTGGTGGCCCATGCAGATGCGGTCATGGCTTGAACATCGGAATCACCCTTGATTTGTGAATACTCCGGAAATTGGACTTGGACAACAACACTCGTCGAGTAGTACCATTGCCCATTTATCATGGCTCCAGCATGCAACTCGAAACTGCCAGCGATTTTGGCATTCCACGGATTCATGGCTTGGGACGCACTCAAAACTTTCCAGTTTGTGCTGTTGGTCCTTTTGATTTCAATCTTGTATTTCTCGGCGGACACCCCATTGGACGAACTGAATTGCACCCCCAAATTGCACGCGCGGTCATGCTTGAGAGTCAGGAGGGTCTTCGATACATCCAACCCAAGTTCGACGACAATGACACGTTCCCCACCGGCACAATTTCCAGAGGAATCAAACGCTATGACATCGGCCTCGCCTAGCTGGATGGGCGTTATTTCGCCAGTGTTGGAATCAATGGAAATTGCATCGCCGAATTTGTCCCAAATATATGGTCCGCCGGAACCGCCGCTTGCCGTCGGAGTGACCGTAGTCCCGAGTGGGATAATCTCCGGTACGTCCACCTCGACATTGTAATTCGAGACACACGTTGCGGACGTGACTTCTGCATAGGCGCCACAATGCCACCTATGTCCAACAGTGTTGTACCTGAGTGTCACGGTGGTGCCATCCATGATGAGAAATGTATCCGTTGCGGATGCGCTTGTCATCAGGCAGTACTCCGGATCATCGCCGGTAATCCCGTCGTTGCTGGAAAACAGCACGTTCGTTGCTGGCGTCTCAAGCGATACAATGTCATATCCGGCATCGACATTCTCGACACTGCCTTCAACTGTAAGTTCAATGTAATAACCACACGTCAACAAATTCGTCACGGCGAGTTCTACCGTCTTGTTTTGGACAAGGTTGTTCGTCCCCCCGCAATCGGCAGAATCTTCGATATCGACTCGCATGCCGTGCCAGTTGGTGGCCACCGAGCGTGCGTTGGTTGTCACCGTGCATGAAAAATGCGTCAGTTTCCACGCCAATTCTTCGCCTGACCATGCGGCATTGTTAGCTGGCGCTCCCAGCTCGAACTCCAAGGCGTTTGAAAAACCATCCCCATCAAGGTCTCCATCTGCTCCGTTGTCCCCTGATGCATTCAACGGGTTCAAGCCATTCTCGACTTCCCACCCGTCAAGCAAGCCGTCATTGTCAGAGTCCGGGTCCAACGGGTCCGTCCCTATGCTGTCTTCATATCCATCCTTCAGCCCGTCATGATCCGTATCCGGGTCTGTAGGGTCAAGCCCTCTGGCAATTTCAGTCGCATCGTCTATCCCGTCATGGTCGGAATCGGTGGCATTTGGATTCGTTCGGTAGATAAAATATTCGTCCCCATCGCTGAGTCCGTCGTTGTCGCTGTCCGTGCTGTTCGTGCTGGTGCCGAGTATCGTCGTTTCAAATGCGTCGTTCAGTCCGTCGTTGTCGGCGTCACCGGTCTCGAACGCGGCGTAGTACCTCACCTTGGCGCGTTCCGGCGGGAAGTTCGTGTCGATGAACACGTTCGTTCCCGTGTTGCTCACCGATAACGTTCCGGCATGCTCCCAGAGGTTGTCGTATCTTCCAGTCAATGTCGGCTCCACTGAATGCCACGACACGATGTTGGTCGTCACCACGACGTTCTCGTCATTCGTGTACGTCACCTCGTTGGTCTCGGCGACGTGCAGGGGCCCGTAGGCGAATACGTCCACCGTCCCTGTGTTCGTCCATGTCAGGCCGACCAGGAAGGACGCCGGGGTGTTCGTGAAGTCTGCCGATGCGGAGACGAAGCGAAGTCCTGCCGGGTCTTCCCCTCCGCCTCCTTCGCCGTCACGAAGACGAGGCGCTTCGGACATCCTGCGGCGTGCAATCTCGGCTTTCGCCGCCTCGTACAGCGCCCAGTCATCCTCGTCCACCAGCGCCCCCGTGATGGTCACGCCGGCGGATTCGTCCTTGGCGAAGTCCGTCGCACCGCTCCACAGGACGGTTCCGTTCGCGTCCCGGAGGACTGTCAGCCCTCTCGAGCTCTCCGCCGTCACCGGCACCAGCCACGTCGCGAGGTCGCGCGTCGCCGGGGCGGCATCCCACGCGCTGCCGAACTCCTCCCATGCCGCCGGCCACGTCCCGACGTCCTGCACCAACGGCTCGTCGCCGGGCGTCATGCGTCTGTACTGGTTCCTCCAAATCTCCATCCGTTCGGCAAGGTCCAGTTCCCCGAGGAACACGTTGTCGGCGGTCTCGTCCGCCGCATCGTCCGCTCCGCCGGTGGCAAACGCGCACAACGTGCCCACGATTGCCACAAGCACAATCCAAAACGCCCAAGTTCTCGTCTTCATGTCCGTCATCCTGTGGGCGGACGCGTCCACTCGCCCGTCTGCCGCAATCTCCCACGGAACGCGCCGCCTTGTCAACTGCAAAATGGGGTGGGGGAGGAACCCCCGAATCTTTAGCGAAGGAATATGCTTGACACGGAAAGGCGGGCATTCGGGAGAAAGAAGGGCAAGTAAAGTCGCTCTCGTCTTGGGAAAGCGCCTCGCGGGGCGTATGGGGGGCCATCATCTCCTCGTTTCGGGGACGGACGGGCCGGGGAAACGCCCTCCGAACGCATTCGGGGCATGCGGCGGCCGCCGCCGGGGTTCGGCGGCGTCCGTCGCGATGGGGGGGAGGGGGCAGTCGGAAGGCGGCGGGGCGACGTCCTCGACAGGCCGCTCGCCGCGTTTCCTCTTCGGAAGGTGGTTCTGCACGAAAAGGCGCCACCAACGCAACAGCCCGGCCGGCACGCAGACTTTCAGGCGAAGGCGGTTGGCGTGCTTGACCTGGGACACTAAGGGACAGGCTATTATTGTGCTGGCCACGAATAATGCGGTGCCCCACGTTGGGAGGGCGGCTTTCCCCAGCTGCCGCGGCGCGTGGGGACACGCGTCCTCCCCTGCCACGGCGATGCAAACAGGCCGGCATGCACTGGCACGTGGCAAACGCCGCCTGCGTCTGCGCCCTCCTCACACGCCTCCGCTCCGCCGCCTGACCATGAGGGTGCAACAAAGTAAAATCGCACCCGTGGGCGGGCGGGGCGGTAAAACGGCTTGAAAGGGCGGGCTGGGTGGAATACCTTTCCGGGGCGGCGGCGCAAACGTGCCGTCGGCAGGTTTGTTTCCGCAATCCACACGAAAGGCTTCCGCACACATGAAGACTCCCATCACGGACGACATTTTCGCCATTGGCGTCGCCGACCACGAGATCGACCTTTTCGAAGGGCAGTTCGAAGTGCCGGACGGGATGCGCTACAATTCGTATGCCATCCTGGACGAGAAGGTGGCCGTGGTGGACACGGTGGATGCGCGCTTTCTGCAGGAATGGCTTGACAACATGCAGGAGGTTCTCGGCGGGCGCCAGCCGGACTATCTGGTGGTCCAGCACATGGAGCCCGACCATTCGGCGAACATCCAGGCGTTCATGGAGCTGTTCCCGGCGACGGTGCTGGTGGCGTCGGCGCAGGCGTTTGCGATGATGCAGAACTTCTTCGGGACGCAGTGGAGCGACCGGCGCCAGATGGTGGGCGATGGCGACACGCTGGCGCTGGGACGGCATGTGCTGACGTTCGTGGCGGCCCCGATGGTGCATTGGCCGGAGGTGCTGGTCACGTATGATGCGACGGACAAGGTGCTCTTCTCGGCGGATGCGTTCGGGACGTTCGGGGCGTATGACGACGGGGAAGGGGAGGTGATCGCGGAGGTCGATCCGTCTTCGTGGACGCCCGAGGCGAGGCGGTACTACTTCGGCATCGTGGCCAAGTACGGCGCACCTGTCCAGCGGCTGCTGGCGAAGGCGGCGACGCTCGAGCTGGGGACGGTCTGCCCGCTGCATGGTCCCGTCCTCTCGGGGGCGGCGCTGGCGAATGCCGTTGCGCTCTACCAGACGTGGGCCTCGTATGCGCCGGAGGCGAAGGGCATTCTCGTCGCCTATACCTCGGTCTATGGACATACGCGGGCCGCCGCCCACGAGCTGGCCGAGGGCTTGCGCGAGCGTGGCTGTCCGCTCGTGCTGGTGCGGGACCTCGCCCGTTGCGATCCGTACGAGGTGGTGGCGCAGGCGTTCCGCCTCGACACGCTGGTGCTGGCCACGACTACCTACAACGCCGACGCGTTCCCCGCCATGCGGGAGTTCCTGATGCATCTGACGGATCGCGCGTTCCAGAATCGTCTCGTCGCGCTGGTCGAGAACGGCTCGTGGGCCCCCGGGGCCGCCCGGGCGATGCGGGTCGCCCTCGAGAAGTGCAAGGACCTCCGCTACGCGGCGCATCAGGTCTGCATTCATTCCGCCCTCGCGCGCGATTCCCGCAAGGCTCTCGGCGAGCTGGCCGACGAGCTGGCGGCAGCGGTCGGGGCCACGCCCGACGCCGATGCCGAGTCGCCCGCCACCGACCCGGCGGCCTTCAATAACATCGGCTATGGTCTGTATGTCGCCGTCACGCGCACGCCGGACGGGCGCGACAACGGGTGCATCGTCAATGCGGTCTCGCAGGTGGCGGCCACGCCGGCGCGACTGGCGATTTCCATCTCGAAGCGCAACTATACGCACCACCTTGCGTTGCAGACGGAACGGCTGGCGCTCAACTGCCTCGACGAGAGCGCACCTTTCGAGTATTTCCGGCGCTTCGGCTTCCAATGCGGACGGGGCATCGACAAGTTCGAGGGGCTGGGCGAGCTGGGCCGGATGGCCGACGGGCTGGCGATTCTGCCGGAGCACGTCAACGCGGTACTGTCGCTACGCGTCGAGCAGTACATGGATCTGGGGTCGCATGGCCTGTTCGTGTGCGCGGTCGAGGAGGCGCGGGTGCTGTCCTCGGTGCCGTCGATGACCTACGCCTATTATCACCAGCATGTCAAGCCCAAGCCCGCGCCGCTCCCTGCACCCACGCCTGGTACGGGAGACAATCCCGGGGTCGCCACGGGCAAGAAGGTGCGCTGGGTGTGCAAGATCTGCGGCTTCGTCTACGAGGGCGAGGAGCTGCCGCCCGATTACGTCTGTCCGCTTTGCAAGCATCCGGCGTCCGACTTCGAGCGCATCGAGGGGTAGCGAGGGGGGGGAGGAGGACGAGTGGGGGACTTCGATTGCAGTCGATTGCGGTCGAGGCGGGGGAGGGGATGGCCGACAGGCAGCCAGAGGAACTCGCGCTACACGGTGTCGACGAACGTCCGCTCGACGCGGTTGAAGATGGCGGTTCCGCAGAGCAGGAGCACCAGCGTGAATGCCGCTGAATAGCCTAGGTGCAGCCAGGAGAAGGTGCCTTCGCCAAAGAAGCCGTAGCGGAAGGTTTCGACGATGGCGGACATCGGGTTGGCGACCAACAGCCAGCGGAACTTCTGGGGCATCTGGGAGAGGGGATAGATCACGGGTGTGGCGTACATCCAGAGCTGGACGCCAAAGCCAACCAGCACCTGGAGGTCGCGGTACTTGGTGGTCATGGACGAGATGATGACGCCGAAGCCCAGGCCCAGGCCCGCCATCATCAGCAGCAGCAGCGGCAGCAGGAGCACTATCGCGTTGGGGCCGAACGCACGCCCCGACCGCCACCAGATCACCCCATAGAAGGCGAGGAACATCGTGAACTGGATGGCGAAGGCGATGAGGCGGGAAATCACCGTGGCAACGGGCACGGCCAGGCGCGGGAAATAGACCTTCTTGAAGATGCTGGCGTTGGAGATGAAGGTGGAGGAGGTCGAGGTGAGACAGTTGGCGAAGTAGGTCCAGACCGTGGTGCCGGCCATGTAGAACAGGAACTGCGGGACGCCATCCGTGGGGAGGCCCGCGATGCGACCGAACACGACCGTGAACATGAGGGTGGTCAGGAGCGGCTGGATCAGATGCCAGAGCGGGCCCAGGATGGTCTGCTTGTAGGCGGCCACGAAATCGCGGCGCACGAAGAGGACGACGAGGTCGCGGTAGCGCCAGATATCCTTCAGGTTCAGGGACATGAAGCCGGACGGGGGGGCCATCACGAGATCCCAGTTGTCGTTGCTGGCGGCGGTGGCCGCGGCGGCGGAGGCCGGGGACGGAATGTCGTTCGTGGGGGAGGCGTCGGTCATGGCGGGCTCTTTCGTGGGGCACCCGCACTTCTATGCCTCTTTGCCCGCAAAAGCAAGTCGTTTCCGCTGGTTGGCGGTCTGGGTGAGGTCTGCGCTTTTCTTGGGCGAGCGGTTGTGGCACAATACAGGGCGGCGCAGAACGGCACGAGGGGTCGGGCCGTCCGCGCCGGAGAGTGACATGGGCAAGATTCTGGGCGTTGACTTTGGCGACCGCCGGACCGGGCTGGCGGTGAGCGACGAGAGCGAGCTGATCGCCTTCCCTCGCGAGACGTTGGAGTGTCCGCTGCTACAGCAGGCGGCGGCGGCGGTGGCGCGGGCGGCGGAAGCCGTTGGCGCGGTGCGCATAGTCGTCGGCTATCCGTTGCGCCTCGACGGCTCGCCGGGACCGCGCGCCGACCGTACCAACGAGTTCATTGCCGAGCTCTCCCGCCGCACGCCACTGCCCGTGGAGCGATGGGACGAGCGGCTGAGCACCTGCGAGGTGGAGCGTGTGCTGCTGGCGGCGGATGTCAGTCGCGCCCGCCGCAAGGGCGTCGTCGACAAGCTGGCGGCCCAGGTCATCTTGCAGAGCTATCTGGACGCCCACACGCCGGCGCCGTCCGCTTTTGATGACGACGACTATACCGACGAGGAGGCACCATGACGGCTACCGCCTCCCCTGCGGTCGCCGAGGCGTCCATCCCGGCCGTTCCCGACCCGGCGCAGCGCACGCCGCGCACGTTGCCTCCGCCCGGCGGCCGCCGCTACCGCATGACGATTGCCTACGACGGGACGGACTACCTCGGCTGGCAACGGCAACCCCACGCTCCCACCATCCAGGGCGACCTCGAAAAGGCCCTGGCCCAGCTCACGGGCGAGCAGCCGGCCGTCCATTCCTGCGGTCGCACGGATGCCGGGGTCCATGCCTGGGGACAGGTGGCCCACTTCGATCTCGCCCGGCCCTGGCGTGCGCCGATCCTCCTCAAGGCCCTCAACGCGGTGCTGCCGCCGACCATCCGCATCCGTGTCCTGCGGGCAGCCCCGCCGACCTTCCATGCCCGCTACGACGCGCTGGGCAAGGAGTACCGCTACACGCTGTACAACGCGCCCATTCCCGACCCCTGCCTCCGCCGCACCACGTTGCACGTTCGCTCGCCCCTCGACCTCGCCGCCATGCGCGAGGCCGCCGCCCGCCTCGTCGGATGCCACGACTTCGCGGCCTTTTCCGCGAATCCGAACCGCGAAATCGGCTCGACCGTCCGCACGCTCTACCGCCTCGAGGTCCAGCGCCGCGGGCCGCTCGTCCTCATCCGGGCCGTCGGCGATGGGTTCCTCTACAAGATGGTGCGCTCGCTGGCTGGCCACTTGGTGCGCGTCGGCCGCCACGCCGTGCCTGCCGCCGAGACGGATGCCCTGCTGGCCGCGCGCCAGCGGACCGCTCGCGTCGAGACGGCCCCCCCGCACGCCCTCAGCCTCCATTGCATCCATTACGCGGGAACGGCCTGGCGCCGGCCCGCCGCGCCCCGCTGATTCTTGGACAAAAAGTGCAAAAAACCTAATGTTTCACCGTAAGATCACCGCCTTCTGAGACCCGAAGACATGCCGCTTGAGAGTCCGATCCAGTTCGATACCGACGTCTTGGTCGTCGGCGCCGGTCCGGCTGGCCTGGCGGCAGCCATTGCGCTACGCCGCGCGGCTCCGGCCTTGCGCGTGATGGTGCTCGAAAAGGCGAGGGCAGTGGGAGGTCACCTGCTCTCCGGTGCCATTGTCGATCTGGGCCCCTTCCGCGACTTGTTGCCGCCGGACGCCTTGGCGGCCCTGCCCGTCGCCGCGACCGTCGTCCGCGACACCTACCGCTTCCTTTTTCCCGGTCGCGGTTCGTTGCGACTGCCCTACGTGCCGCCGCCCATGCGCGATGCCGGCCTGGCGCTCGTCGACCTTCCGGAACTCGCGCGCGCCCTTGCCGCCACGGCCGAATCGCTGGGCGTGGATGTCCTGCCCGCGCAGCCCGCCGATGCCCTTGTCTTCCAGAAGACCGGGGACGCCACGGCACCGGACGACTCGCTGCTCCTCGGCGTGCGAACCGGCGCCGACCTCCTGACCGCCCGCCATGTCGTCCTGGCCGAAGGACCTGGCGGCCCGCTCGCTGCCGACGTCCGGGGGCGGTTTCCGGCTTTACGTGCCGCCCAGCCGGCCTCCCATGCGCTGGCCATCCGCGAGCTCTGGGCGGTGCCGCCGCGTCCAGACCTCGTGGGAACCGTCGCCCACACCTTTGGGGCGCCGCTCGGCCTTCGCACCTATGGCGGCGGTTTCCTCTACCGCCTGGCGCCCGACCGCGTGGTGGCTGGGCTGGCCGTCGCGCTGGATGCGCCCATGCCGCCCGGCCCGCAGGTCCTTTTCGAGCAGTGGCGCCGCCATCGTTTTGTGGCATCCTGGCTTCGGGGAGGGAACCGCATCGGCTACGGCTCGCGCCTCATCCCCGAGGGCGGGTGGCCGGCCATTCCCGATGCGCTCCAGGCCGCCAACGTCACGCTGCTCGGCGATGCCGCCGCGCTCGTCGACCCGCTCGCCCTCAAGGGTATCCAGCTCGACGTGCAGGCCGCCCTGGCCGCCGCCGCGCGCCTCGCCGAGGCCGCCGCCCGCGCCCCTGCGGGAACCCCGCTCGTCCCGCCGAATCCGCTTCGCCGCGACGACCTGCCCTTCGCAACCGCCCTTCGCCAGGTGCGCAACCACCGCGCGGGCTTCGAGCACGGACTCATTCCCGGCCTTGCCTGTGCCGCGCTCGGCTTCCTTTCCGGCGGGCGTCTTCCGCCTCGCCAGCTCGCCCTGCGCGGCGACCTGCCGCCGCCCGCGCGGCCCGACACCTTCGTCTTGCCGACGCACCATGCCGCGCTCGAGTCCGCTCTGGCCGATGCCCGTCTCGCCGCCCCTCGCCCCGGAACTGCGCCCCACATCACGCTCCACGACCCGGCCCTGTGCGATGGTTGCCCTCATCCCTGCTACCACTTCTGCCCGGCCGCCACCTATGCCCCGGCTCCAGAGGGCACGCTCCCGCTCTCGGCCCCGCCGCTCGTACACGCGGAAAACTGCCTCCACTGCCACACCTGCCTCCTCCGGTGCCCGCGCGCAAACATCCGCTGGACGCCGCCCGCCCCGCCCGCCGGCCCCAACTACGCCGCGCCCCTCTCCGGCGTCGCGTCCCGTTAACCCCTCCGCTTTCCAGAGAATGGAAACGTGTTTCTGCCGTATTTCCATGGAATGGAACCCTGTTTCTGCACTTTTTCCAGAGAATGGAAACATGTTTTTGGGGGCCGCTTTCGTGCTTGTCGCGGACTCGTCGCGGTTCGTGCGGTTCGCGCTTGCGTTTTGGGCAGGGATAGGGGAATCTTTGGGCCGTCATGAAACACTTGTCGAAAATTGTCTTGTCGCTGCTGGTGACCGGCGTGCTGGCTGCTGCCGTTCAGGCAGAGCCCGGGGGGTCGGAAGCTGGAGTAGCCCAGCCGTCGTGGGTGCGGGTGACCGGCGACCGCGTCAATCTGCGCGCCAGGCCCAGCTTCGAGAACTCCGAGGTGCTGGGGCAGGCGGACTACGATGAGCGCCTGGAAGTGCGCGAGATGGGCGACGACTGGGTGGGCGTCGTGGCTCCCGACCGCATCAGCCTCTGGGTCAGCAGCCAGTACATCCGCACGCCCGAGAACGTGATTGGCGGCAGTCGCGTGAACATCCGGACGGGCCCCTCGCAGAACCATACGATTGCCCTCGTGCTGAACCGCGGGGACTCCGTCGTGCCGCGTGAGGTGCAGGGCGACTGGACACGTATCGCGGTGCCCGAGGGCGCGCTGGTTTGGGTGAGCCGCGACTTCGTGGAGCTTGCCGATGCCGAAAAAACGCGCACCGAAGGCCTTGAAAACCCCATCCTGAAGCGCGCTCGCGAAGAGGCGGCGGCCGCTGCCGCCAGTCGCGCGGCCGAGGAGGCGCAGACACCATCCTCGCCGCCATCGGTCACGGCCACTACGGCGGTGCCGCCGCCGTCCGTGCCTCCGACGCAGGCCGAAGAGGTTGCCGTCGCTCCGGCTGCCGAGGCCGCTCCCGCCCCCGCGCTGGAGCACCTGCCCGCCGCTCCGGCCACCGATGCCGCCGCGCTCGCCCGTCCGCCGCGTCGCCGGGACGACCGCCCTGCGCCGCCCATCCGCCCGCGCGAGCTTCCCGAGGTCGCGGTCGAGACGCCCGCCGTCAAGCTCGAGAAGGCCTCTCCCGAGCTTCCGACCCCGATCGTCCTGCCGAGTGTTCCCGCCGCCGAGGAGGACGCCGACGCCTGGAAAAAGACCGCATCCCCCGCCGGCGTGCCGGCCTCCTTCAAGCTCATCCCGCTCGAAGGCCAGGGCCGCCAGGCCACTTACGAGGGGGTTTTGCGGGGCGCGCCGCTCTTCAACGATGCCCCGGCTCGCTACCGCGTGCTCCGCTGGGATCCTCGCGCCGCCCGCTGGGAGCTGCTCTGCCACGTCTACGGCGAGGCTTCCAAGTTCCGCTATCTCCAGGACAAGCCCGTCCGCGTCCGGGGCCGCGAATACTGGCTCCAGAACACGGCCGCCCCCGTTCTCGTGCCCGACATGATCCAGGAGCTGTTGCCTACGGACCTCGCCCGCTAGCCCCCGTCCCCCTCTGCGTTGCCTTCCCCACCGCATGACCCCGACAAGATGAAAGGTGAAACGATGAACAAGTCCCCCCTCGCAATGCTCGCCCTCGCCTCGGCTTCCCTGGCCCTTTCCGGTTGCCTGGCCTACCAGGATCCCGACGCTCCTCCCCCCGCCACCCAGAA
>JAFTAH010000150.1 GCA_017458625.1 Kiritimatiellia bacterium
ACAAGGCTAGCGCATTTTGCGAAAATGTGTGGCCACAAGGTTCGGAGGTGCGACATCCTGTCGCGCCCAAATGAATTGCGCGGCTGGAAGCCGCACCTCCGGAAGCCGCCCGCCAAATGGCTACAGTAATTTGAAAACCGCGCTAGGCGTCGACGAGGGGGAGGGTGGGATCGGCGTCGAGGGCGAGGGGGAGGGGGAGGTGGCGGAGGAGGCGAAGGCCGCAGGCGGCGCCGATCATGGCGGCATTATCGGTGCAGTAGGCGAGGGGGGTGAGGTGGAGGTCGAGGTGGCGGCGGCGGGAGAGGTCGGCCAGCTTGGCGCGCAGAAGCGCGTTCTTGGCGACGCCGCCGACGGCGAAGAGGGTCTTGGCGCGGGTCTTGCGGGCGGCGTTTTCGGCGCGTTCGGCGAGGGCGCGCATGACGGCCTCCTGGTAGCTGGCGGCGAGGTCGGGGAGGTGGTCGGGGAGGGCGTCGGGATGGGTCTGGAGGTAGTAGCGGAGGGAGGTCTTGAGGCCGGAGAAGGAGAGGCAGAGGCGGAGGTCGAGGCCGTCGGGGGTGGTGGCGGTGCGGGCGGTGTGGGCCAGGCCGCGAGGGAATTCGACGAAATGGGGGTCGCCGGTGGCGGCGGCCTGGATGGCGGGGCCGCCGGGATAGGAGAGGCCGAGGAGGGTGGCGCCCTTGTCGAGGCACTCGCCGGCAGCGTCGTCAAGGGTTTCGCCGAGAATGCGGTAGTCGCCGAAGGTGCGCATTTCGAGGATGCAAGAATGGCCGCCGGACACCATGAGGACGAGGGCGGGGGAGACGGCGTCGGGGTCGGGGACGGCCGGGTCGAGGAAGAGGGCGGCGAGATGGCCTTCCATGTGGTTGATGCCGTAGACGGGGACGTGGAGGGCTTGGCCGAGGGCGCGGGCGCCGGAGAGTCCGACGAGGAGGGAGGAGACGAGGCCGGGGCCGTGGGTGACGGCGATGCAGTCGATGGCGGACCAGGGCACTCCCGCCTCCTGGACGGCGGCGGCCACGACGGCGGGAAAGGCTTCGACGTGGGCGCGGGAGGCGATTTCAGGGACGACGCCGCCGTAGGGGCGGTGGGAGGCGATCTGGGAGTTGACGACGGAGGAGAGGACGGTGCGGCCATCGCGGACGAGGGCGGCAGCGGTTTCGTCGCAGGAGGATTCGATGGCGAGGACGAGCATGGGATTGGATTTTCTAGAGATTTCTAGAAAGCTCTAGAGATTTCTAGAAATGTCGGAAAGGATTAGCGGGACTGGAAGGCGAGGATGCCGCGGAGCATGTCGCAGGCGCGGTCGAGCTGGGGGTCGGAGGAGCCGTCGGCGGAGGTGCCGGAGGTGTCGTCGTCGGCCGGGGTCGAGACGGTGGAGGCGTCATCGAATGTAAAGGCGTCGGCGGAGGTGTCGGGGGCCCAGCCTTCGGTGTCGGCATTGGCATCGGAGGCGCCGGAGGCGGAGGCTTCCTCGGCCTTGTTGCGGGCGAGGATGATGTTGCGCCAGGTCTCGAAGGAGATGGGGACGACGATGTCGGGCTCGATGCCGTTGTCGTGGATGACGCGCTCGGAGGGGGTGTAGTACTTGGCGGTGGTCAGGCGGATGGCGGTGTCGCCTTCCTGCGGGACGATGGTCTGGACGGAGCCCTTGCCGAAGGACTTTTCGCCGACCAGGATGGCGCGATGGTTGTCCTGGAGGCAGCCGGCGACGATCTCGGAGGCGGAGGCGGAGGCGCCGTTGATGAGGACGACCATGGGGATGTCGGGGAACTTGAAGCGGGGGCGGGCGCGGTAGGAGCGGTCGACCTGGCCGTCGCGACCACGCGTGAAGACGATGAGGTCGCCGCGGCGGAGGAACGGCTGGGCCACTTCGACGGCGGCGGTGAGGAGTCCGCCGGGATTGCCGCGGAGGTCGAGGACGAGGGCCTTGGCGCCCTGGGCGACGAACTTCTCGAGCTCGATCTGGAAGTCGCGGGCGGTATCCTCGCCGAACTGGAGCATGCGGATGTAGGCGATGTCGCCGGGGAGGATGCGGGCGTCCTTGACGGAGGGGACGTTGATGATGGCGCGCTCGAGGGTGAAGGTCTTGTAGAGCTGGGTACGCGGGCGGAAAATCTTGACCTTGACGGTGGTGCCGGGATCGCCGCGGAGGCGCTTGACCGCCTCGGAGAGGTCGAGTTTGTCGGTGGACTCGCCGTCGATCTCGACAATCTTGTCCTCGGGGAGGAGGCCGGCGCGGAAGGCGGGGGTGCCCTCCATGGGGGAGATGACGGTGAGGAGGCCTTCGCGCATGCCGATGGTGATGCCGAGGCCGCCGAACTTGCCGGAGGTGTCCTCGCGCATCTCGGTGAACTCCTCGGCGTCCATGAACTGGGAGTAGGGGTCAAGGGACTGCATCATGCCGCGGAGGGCGCCATAGATGAGGTTCTGGTAGGTGGAGGCATCGGCGTCGACATAGTGGGCGCGGACCTGCTCGACGACGGTCGAGAAGAGGGAATACATCTCGAATGGGTCGTCGGAAGCGGCCTTCTGGGCGGACTCGGCGGCCTTTTCCTGGGCGTAGAGACGGGTGCCGGCGGCCAGATTGATGGCGAGGACGGCCATCAGGAGGACCATCCAGAAGCGGAAGTTGGAGAATAGAGCTTTCATCGCGCGGTACTATGGCCCCGGCGGAAGGGATTTGCAAGCCGAGAGTGGGGACGAGGGGCGACCAGCTGCGACCGTCGACGGTCGTCGGGCGGGGGGCACCGTCGCGCGCTATTCGTAGAACGCGCGGGTGATGAAGTAGCCGATGATGAGGATGAGCAGGAAGCTGGTGATGACGGTCTGGCGGGTGGCGCGGCCGACGCCAACGGCGCCATTGCGGGCGGTGAAGCCCTGGTAGCAGGACACCGTGGCGATGATCAGGCCGAACACGAAGGCCTTGAAGAGTCCCGTGAAGAGGTCCTTGAGGTCCGCGTAGCGGAAGGCGTTGTCGAAGTAGGCCACCGTCGAGATTTCCAGCTGGGTGGAGCCCACAATCGAGCCGCCGAGGATGCCGAGCGCGTTGGCATAGATGGTGAGGAGGGGCATCATGACGGCCAGCGCGAAGAGGCGCGGCATCATCAGGTAGCGGAGCGGGTCGATGCCCATCACGTCCAGGGCGGCGACCTCCTCCGAGACCGTCATGGTGGCCATTTGCGCCGCGATGGCGGAGCCGACGGAGGCGGCGACCACGAGGCCGGTCATGAACGGCCCCATTTCGCGGAGCATCGTGATGCAGACCAGCGTGCCGATGTTGACCTCCTGTCCATAGGTGCGGAGCTCGAGGCCGACCTGCAACGCCAGGATCATGCCGGTGAAGAGCGAAACGATGGACACCACGCCCAGGGACTGGATGCCGACGGCGTAGAGCTGGCCGAGGGTGTCGGCGCGGTTGCGCTTGGAGAAGGCGTGGGGCAGGGCGAGGGTCGCGCCCCAGAGCATGACCAGCGCCCGACCGGTGTTCTGGCAGGCCGCGATGAGCGGACGGCCAAGGCCTGCCAAGGCATTGGAGGGAGGAGGAAGGATTGGCGATTCGCGGGTAATCATGCGCCCGGAAGTGTAGCGCGCGCGAAACGGGGAGGAAAGCCTGAAACGCGGACAGGGAGAATCTTATGGGAAAATCTTCTGCAGGGTGGGGTGGCAAATGCGCTTGCAAGGCAGGGGACAAAGGGCTATTTTTCGCCGCGCCCCGCCTCGGGGCCATGCAGGAAAGGCCAGCCATGGCAGACAAGAAGACATTCAAGATTTTCGTGGTGAATCCCGGCAGCACGTCCACCAAGGTGGAGCTGTTCGAGGACGAACGGAGCATCCTGGAGGCGAACGTGTTCCACGATTCCACGATTCTCCGGACGTTCGCGACCATCAACGACCAGCTGGACTACCGCATGGAGACGGTCCGGGGCTGGCTACGGGAGAACGGCGTGGACCTGTCCGGCGTGGATGCCATCGTCGGCCGCGGGGGCGCGTGCTTCCCGCTGGAGGGGGGCACCTACGAGGTGGACGAGCGGCTGCTGGACGACATTCGCGCGGCGCGGGGCGGCATCTACCACTCGAGCATGCTGGGCGTGCAGATGGCCAAGGCCCTCCAGTCGGAGTTCGGAGGGCGCCTGTTCACGGTGGATCCCATCATGGTGGACGAGTACCAGGACGTGGCGCGGGTGACGGGGGTGGCAGGCATCTGGCGCACGTCCGCGACCCATGCGCTCAACCAGAAGGCCACTGCACGGCGTCACGCCCGCACGCTGGGCCGCCGCTATGAGGACCTGAATCTCATCGTCTGCCACATCGACGGCGGCATCACCATCATGGCCCACCGGCATGGGCGGATGGTCGACGGCAACAATGGCAGCGGCGGCGACGGGCCGTTCTCGCCCACCCGGATGGGCACGATGGCCATCACCGACTTCATCAACCAGCTCTTCCATCGGCCCGAGGACGAGGTGCGCAAGCTCTGCCTGGCGACGGGCGGCCTGTCGTCGTGGTTCGGCACGTCCAATTCGGATGTCATTCACGCGCGCGTGGAGGCCGGCGACCCGAAGGCCACGCTCGTCTGGCAGACGATGATCTACCAGATCACCAAGCACATCGGCGCGATGGCGGCGGTGTTGCATGGCCAGGTCGACGGCATCGTCCTGACGGGCGGGCTGATGCGGTTCGCCGACATCTACGAGGGCATCCGGGAGGCGTGCTCGTGGATTGCCCCGGTGGCGTCCTATCCCGGCGAGCTCGAGCACGAGGCCATGCGCGACGGAGCCTTGCGCGTGCTGCGGGGCGAAGAGCCCGCGAAGAAGTACACCGGCAAGCCCGTCTTCGACGGGTTTTCCTTCTGAGGTTGACTTCATGATGCTGGACATCAATCTTGACACCATGAGGCCCGGCCCGCGCGGAGCGCGGGCCCTACCAAACGACCGGCCCGCGCGGAGCGCGGGCCCTGCCAATTGCGGCAGGGGTGGCGCTCCACGCGGTCCGGAAGCCAAGACATCAGAGTGTCACTGTCCAGCACAATAATAGAGAGGAGCATCCCATGAGTCGATTCATCAACGCCATCAAAGCCAAGGCCAAGGCCGACCGCAAGCGCATCGTGCTGCCCGAGACCGAGGACGACCGGACCATTGCCGCCGCTGCCTCCGTGCTGGCGGAGGGGGTCGCGCTCCCCATCCTGCTGGGCGAGGAGACTGCCGTCCGCGCGGCCGCCGCGCGCCTCGGGGTCTCGCTGGAGGGGGCGCAGATCGTCGATCCGGCCGCCCAGCCTGCCGACGTTGACCGCTATGCCCGCCTGCTGGCCACGATTCGCGCCAAGAAGGGCATGACCTTTGAGGCCGCCCGGGAGCTCGTGCTGGGCGACCGCCTCCACTACGGCATCATGATGGTCAAGGCCGGCGATGCCGACGGCCTGGTCTCCGGCGCCTGCCACACCTCCGCCGACATGCTCCGGCCCGCGTTGCAGGTCATCAAGACCGCGCCTGGCCACAAGATTGCATCCATCGCGTTCGCCTTCGAGATTCCCGACTGCGACTTCGGCGAGCATGGCATCATCCTCTGCGCGGACTGCGCGCTCATGCAGGACCCGACGCCCGAGGAGCTGGCCGAGATCGGGGCCGAGTCCGCGGCGTCCTTCGAGGCTCTGGTCGGGGTGCCCGCCAAGGTTGCGTTCCTGTGCCATTCCACGAAGGGATCCGCCAAGCATCCATTCGTGGACAAGGTGCAGGCCGCCGTGCGCATCGCCAAGGAGCGCTATCCGGACGTGAACCTCGACGGCGAGCTCCAGCTGGACGCGGCCCTCATCCCCGAGATCGGTGCCAGCAAGGCTCCCGGCTCGCCCGTGGCCGGTCACGCGAACGTGCTCATCTTCCCGAACCTGGAGGCCGGCAACATCGGCTACAAGCTCATCCAGCGCATCGGCAAGGCGGAGGCCTACAGCTTCCTGCAGGGGATGGCGTTGCCCGTGAACGACCTGTCGCGCGGGTGTGACGTCGCGGAACTCGCCGGCGTCATCGCCATTACGGCCGTGCAGGCGCAGCAGAAGGGCTGACGCGCCCGGCGGAAAAGGCGGGGGAAGGGGGAGGGGACGGGCGGCTGCGTACGCAGGTTAGCGGGGTGGTCCGGCGTCGAGCTTGACGTCGGCGGCGCGGGCGAGGGCGATGACGTGCCCGATGGCCTCGTAGGGGACTTCGCGGCGGGTGTAGCGGGCCTTGACCTTTTCAAGCAGGAGGGCCCAGTGGGCGGGGGTGGGGTCGAAGGGCTGCCAACCGTCCGCGCGGCGGTGGAGACGCCGCCAGAAGAGCGCGTCCCCGGCACGCGGATTGCGGGAGGGGGAGACGCGGATGCGGTACTTGAGGCCGTCCTCGCCGATTTCTTGCCAGCCTATGGTGTCACGCATGGGAACTTAGGTTTTCCAGAGAATGGAAACATGTTTTGGCACATTTTGGACCACTCCGCGTCGGCAAGCCTCCGCTCGTTTCTTGTCCGCGGACAAGCTCCAAATTCGCGAGGGTCCTGCGCCCAAACGGCTTGGGCTTCCGCTCTTTTGACATGGAATGGAGACATGTTTTATGGCGCGGGGTGGAGGAGGGGGAGGAGTCTTTCGGGGCTGAGGGGGAGGTCGTGGAGGCGGATGCCAGTCGCATTGAAGATGGCGTTGCCGATGGCGGGGGCGAGGCCGTCCATGGGGAGCTCGCCGAGGCCCTTGGCGCCGGGAGGGGCGAAGGAATACGGGTATTCGACGAACTGGACGTCGAATTCGGGGGTGTCGAGGGCGGTGGGGACGATGTAGGTCTGGAGGCGGGTGGCGTCATAGAGGCCGTCGGGGCGGGTGTGCAGGTTCTCCATGGTGGCGTAGCCGAGGGCCTGGGTGAGGCCGCCTTCGGTCTGCCCGGTGGCCAGCTGGGGGTTCACGACGGTGCCGATGTCGATGACGGCGGTGACCTTGCGGACGAGGACGCGACAGGTGTCGGGGTCGACGTCCACCTCGGCGACGTTGGCGGCCCAGGAGTAGCCGGGATAGGCATCGCCGACGAAGGTCTTCTGATTCCAGTTGGTAGTGGCCGGGAGGAGGAATTCGAAGTAGCCGGAGGGCGGCTTGGCACCGGGTGGCAGGGCGTCGAGGACCTGTCCGGCGAACACCGCGAAGGGGACGGGGGCGAGGTCGGGATAGTCGGGGGCGCGGAAAGCGCCGTCTTGGAGGACGGCGGGTGCGCCGCCGAAGAGCCGTTCGGCTGCCAGGGCCTCGAGTTGCCGGCGAAGGTCGGTGGCCGCCGCGTGGACGACGTTGCCGACGACCATGGTGGTCCGGGAGGCGACGGTGGGGCCGGAGTTGAGGACGAGCCCGGTGTCGGCGAGCGGGAAGTAGACCTCGGAGGGCGGGAGGGACAGCGCATCGGCCGCGATCTGGGTGAACACGGTGTGGCAGCCCTGGCCCATCTCGGTGGACGAGACGCGGATGGTCGCGGCGGGCTCGCCGGTGCCGGGACGGCGCTCGAGGACGACGTTGCCCTTGGCCTTGAACTTGGCCTCGCCGTCGCCCGTGAAGGCGCTACCGTGGGCGAAAAACGAGACGCCGACGCCGTGAAACAGGCGGGAGCCCCGCTTGGCGTTGCGCGCCAGCTTGCCGCGCGAGCCCGCCTTCCACTTGGCGTGGAAGCCGGAACGCTTGAGGGCGGTGGCCAGGACTTCGGTGGCGCCGTTCTCGGGGGTGAGGAGCTGGCCGGTGGGGGTGGTGTCGCCGGGGCGGTTGTGGAGCCGCAGGCGGTACTCGTCAGGGGCGAGGCCGAGGCGGTCGGCGATTTCGTCGAGGTGCGTTTCGAGTCCCCAGATTGCCTGGGGGGCGCCAAAGCCGCGGAAGGCGCCGCAGGGCATGGAGTTGGTGCGCGCGACGTAGCCGTGGATGACCACGTTGGGACAGCGGTAGGCCAGGGCGCAGTGCAGGATGCCGCGGTACATGACGACATCGGAGACGGTCATGTAGGCGCCGCCGTCGAGGATGTAGTCGCAGAGGATGGCGGTCAGGGTGCCGTCCTTCTTGAAGCCGGTGCGGAAGCGGACCCAGACGGGATGGCGCTTGGGCGTGAACAGCATGTCCTCGTTGCGGTCGAAGGTGATGCGGACGGGCGCGTTGGCCTTGTAGGCGGCCACCGCCGCGTACCCGGCCAGGAAGCTGGGATAGTCCTCCTTGCCGCCGAACGCGCCGCCCATCGGGGTCTGGCGGACGCGGATCTGCCCGGGCTTGAGGCCCAGCGTGCCGAGAATCTCCGTCGCCGGGGCGTAGGGGCACTGGATGGAGCCCTCGACGAGCAACGAGCGGTCGGGGAAGGGCGTGGCCGTGAGGCCCTGGGTTTCGAGATAGAGTTGCTCCTGGTGGGGGGCGGTGTACTCGCCGACGTGCTCGAAGGCGGCCTCGCGGAAGCCCGCCTCGATGTCGCCCTTCACGATGTCCTGTCGCACGAGCGTGTCGAAGTGCGCGAAGTCGTGCTTGAAGACCTCGACGGCCTGGGCCAGGTCCACGAGGGCAGGCAGCGGGTCGACCTCGACCGCGACATGGGCGGCGGCATCGATGGCCTGCTCCAGCGTGGGGGCCGCCACGACCCCGACGGGCTCGCCGCGATAGCGGACCTCGGTTCCGATGCGGCCCAGCAGCGGCATCGAGCGGTCGTGCACCTCGACGATGTTGTCGCCCGGCACGTCCTCGGCGGTCGCCACCGTGACGCCCGAGAAGTCGTACGCCGGATCCTTTTTGATGGCGCGCAGGATGCCGCGCGGCACCGGAGAACGCAACAGGACGCCGTGGAGCCCCCCCGGCGGCAGTGGCAGGTCGCAGAGATAGCGCATGGTGCCGTCCAGCTTGTCCTGGGCGTCCACGCGGGGCATCTCCGAGCCCACGAAATGGCGGGCGGAAGGGGGCGACTTGGCTTCGCGGACGTTGCGAGGGGCGGGGTAGTCGGGGAGTGGTGCCTGGACGGCGGGGCGGGCACGGCGGGCGGAAGGACGTGACTTCCTGGTGGAGGCTTTGACGGCTGACGGGGTCATGCGAAAGATTCCTCTTGGGTGGATGAACACGCCCAGTATAGCCGGGCCGTCCGCTGGGAGGGAGGAAAAAGTGACGAAAAGAGCAGGGCTCGGGATTCCAGTTGGAAGTGGGCAGGTCGTTTGGTTGGGACTGCGCGCGTGAGTTTGCGTCTGGGACGAGCATCGAGCCGGGTTGCAGACTGCTGGTGGGAGAGAGTTTCGCGACGAACGCGGACGTGTCGGCTACGCTGAACATTCCGAACCGCAATTCGTCGGGTGGGCCGGCGGGAGTCCGCCTGGTCTGGAGCGGGGCGACCAATGGAAGCGTCGTGGACGTTGTCATGCTCGGCGGGAACACGAATTACAACCTTGCCGAGATGGGACAGAACAGCAACCCCGGGGATTCCGCCGTCTCGACGCCGCACGACTACACGAGCCACTTCGAATCGTCGTCACCCGGCTGGACGAACGGGCGGGTGGACAACGACATCGGCTTCCGGGGATGGGTGAAGCAGGTGTTCGACTCGGTGTCGCCCGGAAGCTGCATAGGCGTGAAGGTGACGGAAGGAAACGTCCAAGAGGAGTTTGAACTAACTTGGGGCAGGGCGCCTGAAGGCGCCCGGTTCGAGAAGGGGCGGCACGGAGACCGTCCGGCCAAACGAGGACGGGAGGGATCAGAAGGGGAGGCAGGCTTCGGGGATGGGGTAGTGGAGGTGGATGGGGCGGGGGGAGGCGGCGGTATGGAGGGTGACGGCGAGGCGCCATTTTTGGATGTCGGCGGGGGGGACGGGGGGGAAGTGGATGGTTTCGCGCCAGGTTTCGGGAACGGGGGCGCTGTGTTTGCAGACGGGGAGGGAGATGACGACGACAGTCCGGTTGTAGCCGGGGGCGGTGCCTTCGAGCTGGATGTCGAGGGTGCGGACGGCGGGGGAGGCGTCGAGGCGCCAGTCGAGGGTCGGGGTGACGCCGTCGGGGAGGGTGAGGGTCATGGCGAGTTTGGGGGCCTGGAGGTCGCGCCAGAGGGCGGCGGCAAACGAGATGGCCAGGCCGAGGCCGATGAGGGGGAATGTCCACACGAGCAGCATCATGGGGTCGCGCGGGCCGGGTTCGCCCATGAAGACGAGGGCCATCGACCAGGAGAGGAGGTTCCAGAAGCCGGCGAAGGCGCCGAGGAAAATGGTGTTTGTGTAGGAGCGGCGGAGGGTCCACTCTCCCAGTTGGTCGGTGAGTTTTGCGCGAAAGGCGCGAAGCAGCAGGAATACGCCTGTGCCGGAGACGCCGAGGCCGACGAGCAGGAAGAGGAGGCTACCACCCAGGGTTCCGTATTTCACGGTGCCGCCGACGGGGCGGATGGCGCTGCGGCGCGGGTCGGAGGGGAGAACCCAGACTTCGACGGGGCTGCCGGGCTTGTAGGAGTTGGCCAGTTGGCGGACGGAGCGGCGGTCTGAGGTCGAGAAGTCGCCCGAGAGGCCGTCGAGGTGGTCGTTTTCATACTTTTTGCCCTGGAAATCATACTCGTAGGCGACGACCGCGGAGTAGGTGACGGAGCGGTCGCCGGAGTGGCTCGCGATGCCGGTGTAGAGGACTTTGCCGGGGACGGAGACCAAGTCCTCGCGGGCGAGCTTGAAGGAGGTCAGGGCTTCGGTGAACAACATGCCGACGCCGCCTACCGCGAACGGCACGCCGAAGAGGATCATGCCCAAGGCGAAGGCGGCCTGTTTGAGGCGTCCGCCCCAGAAGCGGCGGACTTTCGGGAAGGATTCGGCGATTTGCCAGACGCCTACCAGCACCAAGAGGAGGAAGAAGGTACCCAACGCCAACCAGAAGCCCCAGGACCCGGAGGAGGAGGCGTCGTCGCCGGGGCGCTTGACGCGGAGGTAGGCGGTGTCGTCGTTGGCGGGGTCGACGCGGCAGACGTGTTCGGTGCCGGGGGCGTATTTTTCGAGGAGGGGGAGGCGGTCCGCGATGCTGGAGAAGGCGTAGTGGGTGTCGTCGGGGCGGTTCAGGGCGGTGGAGTGGCGCAGGAGGCCGTTCCAGTAGTAGGCGTATTCGGCGGTGAAGGCGAAGTCGTCCACGCCACGGCGCTCGACGGAGGAGGATTCGATGCGGCAGGAGACTTCCGGCCAGTCGGCGGTGGAGGGGCCGGAGTGGAACAGGGCGGAGAGGAACAAGCCGGCGAAGGCGGTGACGGCGAGCAACCAGACGGTGCCCGAGACGAGGGTCCCGGTGTGGATGGCGTCGCGGGAGTTGGAGGCGGGGCGGGTCATGGGGAAGGGGCGGCCGACGGGACGGCCGTGGCAAAACTGGGGTGGGGCGGGGAGGGGTGCATGACGAGAGGGAGGATAGCGGGAGAGGGGGCGGAAGTCAAAAGGGAATGGAGGGCGGCCCGAGAGACACCTGGAAGGAGGGGAATAGGGTTCGTTTTCCCTTGATTTACGGAGCGGGATAAGGGAAAAAGGGAGAGTCGAAAGGGACATGGATGGTTTCAAGTGCAGGGTAGAGAAAGGAACGGGAGGATGAAGCGGATTGTCTTGGCGGTCGCCGTGATGGCGGCGGGATGTGCATGGGGGGGCACGCCTTTGGCGTTGTCGTTGGGAATGGCAACCATCCCCGATTCGGCAGAGGTGTACGGGTTGCATCTTTCCCCGATTGCGTTTGGCGCGGGGCCGAACAGGGTGACGGGCTTGTCTTTGGGCGGTGTCGACTCCTGCGTCGAAGGCGAACTGCGGGGAATCCAGGCGTCCGGACTGTTTTCGTTTGGATGGCCTCCGGACGGATTCGTTTATGGATGCCAGCTGGCCGGGTTTTGGGCGGGAGTGGAGCATCTTCGAGGAATCCAGGCAGCTGGAGTTTTCAGCGGAGCCGAGGAGATGGCGGGGCTGCAGGCGGCGGGGCTCTTTTCGGTTGCGGTGGATTTCCGCGGCGTGCAAATCGCGGGGTTGATTTCGCAGGCGGTGGAGTGCCGCGGGGTGCAGATGGCCTTTTGGACGGCCTCGGAGTCCATGTGCGGCGTGCAGATCGGGGTGATGAATTTCGCGGTTCCCGCCGAGGATGGCTGGGTGGTCCAGATTGGCCTTGTCAACGGGATCGGGCGCGACAAGGATGCGGGGTGGTTCGAGGGGACACGGTATTTTCCGGGAATCAATATTGGCTGGTGATTGCCGAACAACGGGGGGTGATGCAAGGGGTGGCCTGCCCGGCGGTCGGGCCCTTTCCAAAGCGGAACCGGCGGCTGGTCGAAGTCCGGGGGGTGCTGGAGCGCGGCGAAGAGCTCTCTCCCAGCGCACAACGCTGGGCAGACCGCTGCTTGGTCGTTGCGCGCAGCGGGCGGAAAATCGCCTGCAACGACGAAGCCATCCGGGAAGCCCGGAAATCGTTCGGCTTCTTCGCGCTCGTCACCAATCAGCGGATGGACACGTTCGAAGCCCTGCGCAACTACCGCCTGCGGGAGAAAATCGAGGAACTCTACGGCATGGGCAAGCGCTACTTCGACGGGCGGCGCCCCCGCCTGTGGAACGCCGACGCCCTGCGGAGCCGGCAGTTCGTCCAGTTCGTGGGCTTCGGATACCTGAGCCGCTTCAGGAAGAAGGTCGGCTAAATGGAGAACGCCCTGGGACGCGAACGCGACGGCATCCCCCAAGACCGCCTCAAGCTCGAGAAAACCTCAAAGAATGGATGAAAGCCCGTTCCTCGCTCGACATCTTCGACTGGTTCGACTGCATCGAAACCACCCAAGTCGCCACCGAAGCCGCCCGCTTCCGGTGGTCAACCGAGTCCGTCCGCCGCGACGACCTCTTCCTCTCCCTCCTCGGCCTCCCGCCAAACCAACAGTGGTCGTGATAGACGACTTTTAGGATGCCACAGGTTCGACCGGGCCGCACGCGCCTCCAGGGGGCGGGGGGGGTGAAATTTTTGGGGGTCGGAGGGGCAGAACGAGAAAGAATAGAGCGAGACAGGCGGGTAAAACGTTTTACTTGCGGAGGGCAATCAGAGATTGTTGGGGGAGCGCGGAAGCGGCGGCCGGAGATGGCCGCCGCGGCGCGTGGGAGGCGGGATGGCAGGGAAGGGTCAAAACGAGGAGGAAACGGAGGCGCGCGGGGTGCGCAGTGAAAAGAGAAAAGTGAATAGTGAAAAGGGGAGGAGGGCGGGAAGAGGCAAAGGGAGAGATGTTTGCAAACGCGGAGGAAACGGAGGAGGGGAGGCGCGGAGAGCGAGGGGAAAAGTGCGCGGGGGCGGACCGACAGCCGGAGTCCCGTCAGGAAAGGGCGGCGGAGAGGCGGGCGGAGAGTTGGTCGGGGGCGGGGAGGCCGAGGTCGTAGGTGGAGACGCCGATGGGGGCGACGAGATCCGCCAAGGAGTATTCGACGACGACGCGGTTGCGGGATTTGCAGAGGAGGAGGCCGACGGTTTTGCCATCGGCCGGGGTCTTGATTTGGCGGTCGACGGCGGTCATGTAAAAGGCGAGCTGCCCGGCGTCCTGCGGGCGGAATTTGCCGGTTTTGAGTTCGACGACGACATACCGGTGGAGGGAGAGGTGGTAGAAGAGAAGGTCGAGTTCGAATTCGTCGCCGCCGACGTCGATCTTGACGGCTTTTCCGACGAAGGCGAAGCCGACGCCGAGTTCGACGAGAAATTGGGCGACGCGGTCGGCGAGGAGTTTGCGGAGGCGGTTTTCCTTCGTGCGCGCGGTGGCATCAAGGAAGCCGAGGTCGTATTTGCCCTTGAGCATGTTCTCGGCGAGGTCGGAGTCGGCGGGCGGAAGGCGGTCGCGGAAGTTGGAGAGGGCGCGGGGAAGGGGGTCAGCCGTCTGGAGGTCGATGTGGTGGACGAGGACGTTGCGGGACCAGCCGTTGTCGGCCGCGAGTGCGGCGTAGGCGAGGCGGTCGCCGCGGGATTTGAGGCGCTCGAGGAGGGCGATTTGGTGGTACCAGGGCAATTGTCCAAGCGGTGCTTGGACGATTTCCGGACGGTGCCAGGCGTCGGCGAAGGCTCGCATGTACATGAGGTTGGATCGTGAGAAGCCGGTCATGTCCGGGAATTCGGCGCGGAGGTCGCGGGACATGCGGTCGACGACTTTGGAGCCCCAACCGCGTTGTTCCTGCTTGTCGAGGATGGCGCGGCCGATGTCCCAGTAGAGGGCGAGTTGTTCGGCGTTGGCGGCGAGAAGGGCGCGGAGGCGGGCTTGGCGAACTCGTTCCTTGATGGCGAGAATCCAGTTGTCGTAGTCGGTGCCACCAAAGGCGGAGGCGGGGATGGGGAGGTCGGGGTTCATTGGCGGAGAATGTAGCATGGGAAGGGAAGCGGGCCAAGGGAAAAGGGAGACAACACACGATTTGCTCGCGTCTGACGGCGCTCGCGGGAGGGAGTTTGCAAACGCGGAGGAAACGGAGGGGGGAGGCGCGCGGGGCGCGAAGGGAAAAGTGAAAAGTGAAAAGGGGGAAGAAAAGGGAAGGAAAACGGTTTTGCGGGAGGGGGAAGAAAGGGTTGCATGGGAGGGGGGGAGAGAGGTAGAGTGGGAGGCGGTGGGTGGAATGTGCCCGCCGAGGAGCGTCACATGAAAAAAATTGCGGAATTGCTTGCGATGACGATGGTTGCGGCGGCGTGGACCGTGGCGGCAAACGGGGAGACGGATGGCGTTTGGTCGTACGAGGTCGGCGAGGGCGATACGGCCACGTTGACGGCGTATGCCGGGGATGCCGCAAGCGTCACGATTCCCGCGAGCGTCGGGGACGGCGTGGCGGTGGCGGCGCTGGGCGACGGTTTGTTCGCCAACCACGCCGAGTTGGAGTCGGTCCGGCTGGAGGCCGCGCTGGAGAGCGTCGGGACGGGCGTGTTCGAGGGATGCGCGAACTTGGCGAACGCAACGGTGGCGGGAAGCGTGGCGACGGTCGGCGTGCCGCTGTTCCAGGATGTCGACAGCTTGACGAGCGTGACGCTGGAGGAGGGGGTGCAGGTGGTGTCGAACATGACGTTCTCCGGGACGGGCATCGCCCGGATCGAGATGCCGGACAGCTTGCGGGGGCTTTATCAAGGCGTCTTCTACAACTGTCCCAGCTTGAACGAAATCGTCTGGGGGGCGGGAATCGAGGAGGTCAATTCCGGCATTTTTTCCAGTTGCCCATCCTTGACGGAGGTCGTGGTCCCCGACAGCGTGACGAATCTGTATGGCGGGGCATTCAGCGGTTGCACGGGACTGACGAATGCCGTGGTTGGCGACGGGGTGGTCGATTTGTGCAGTGGCATTTTCGGCGGGTGCACGAATCTGGAGCGGGTGTCCGTCGGTGGCGGGGTGAAGTCGCTGGGTTGCTCGGCGTTTGCCGGCATGCCCAAATTGCGGGAAGTGGAGTTGCATGAAGGACTGGAGACGATTTGGCAAAGCGCATTTGCAAACACCACCATTGAACGACTTGTCTTGCCCGACAGCGTGAAAACCATTGACAGCAGTGCGTTTTCCGGGTGTAGCGAGCTGGCGGAAATTGCATGGGGGGACGGCATCGAGGACATCAAGAACGGGGCGTTCAGCGGATGCGTTGCGATGGAGAACCTGGAGATTCCCGACAGCGTGACAAATCTTTATGGGGGCGCGTTTAGTGGGTGTAGCGGCTTGACGAACATCGTGATTGGCGAAGGGGTGCCGGATTTGAACACGGGTCCGTTTTCCGGTTGCATGAACATCGAACGGGTCGTGGTCGGCGGCGGGGTGAAGACGCTGGGCAACGGTGCATTCCGCGGGATGGCGAAGCTGCGCGACGTGGAACTTCACGAAGGCATCGAGGTCATCAACAACAACGTGTTTGCGGGGACGGCCATCGAGAGCATCGAGTTGCCCGACAGCGTGCGGGAGATTTCTTGGGGGGCGTTCCAGGGGTGTTCGAATCTGACGGACATCGTCTGGGGCAGCGGCCTTGAAGAAATCAAGGGAACGGCGTTCGGCGGGTGCGTGAGTTTGACTGAACTGGAGCTTCCCGACAGCGTGACGTACATCGGGGAAGGGGCGTTCAGCGGTTGCACGGGAGTGACGGAAATCACGTGGGGGGCGGGCATCGAGACCATCCAGAACGGGGCGTTCAGCGGGTGCACGGGCCTGACGAGCGTGACGATTCCGGGGAGCGTGACGAATCTTTCGGGAAGCGCATTCAGCGGTTGCACGAACGTGACGCAAGTGGTGCTGGAGGAGGGCGTGACTGGGGTGGGAAGCGGCGCGTTTTACGGGATGTCGGGGCTGCAAGAGGTGACCGGAATTCCAGAGGTGGAAGTTCTTGCCCACATGTTCCAAGGCTCGGGAATCGAATCAGTGACGATTCCGGACAGTGTGCGGGTGATTACGACAAATGCGTTCCAGGGTTGCACGAACTTGACGACCATCGTGTGGGGAACGGGAGTGGAGGAAATCCGCCAGTACGCCTTTGCAGGATGCACGGCGCTGACGGAGCTGGTGTTGCCGGATAGCGTGCGATACATCGGAGAGAACGCTTTCGACGGATGCACGGGTCTGACGAACATCGTATGGGGTGCGGGCATTGAAGAAATCAAGAATTGCGCGTTCCAGAACTGCACGGCGCTGGGAAGCGTGGAAATTCCGGATTGCGTGACGAATTTGAATGGCGGGGTGTTCCAAGGGTGCACGGGATTGACGAACGCCGTGGTGGGCGATGGAGTCCCGGACTTGTGCAGCGGCATTTTCAGCGGGTGCGTCAATTTGGAAAGGGTGGCTATTGGTGGCCATGTGAAGATGTTGGGGTGCGGGGCATTTTTCGGGATGTCGAAGTTGCGGGAAGTCGAGCTTCATGAAGGGCTCGAAACAATTTGGCAGAATGCGTTTCAGAACACCGGCATTGAGCGGTTGGTTTTGCCTGACAGCGTAAAGGTGCTGGATGGCGGGGCTTTTTCCGGGTGCAGCAATTTGGTGGAGATTGTGTTTAGCTCAGGTCTCACGGGAATCGGGAGCTCTACCTTCTCGAATTGTGTGGCGTTGGGGAATCTGGTGATTCCCAACAGCGTGACGAACCTAAGCGGCACTCCGTTTTACGGCTGTACCGGCGTGACGAACTTGGTCATCGGAGAAGGCGTGACGGACATTTCGGCGGCCGGTTTCAACTATTGCAGAAATTTGGAGCGTCTGGTGGTTGGTGGCGGAGTGAAGGCTTTGAGCGATGGCGTGTTCGCCGGGATGAGCCACTTGAAAGAGTTGATTCTGCACGAAGGAATCGAGGTCATTGCAAATAATGTATTTGGTGGTTGTCGCGCATTGGGAAGCGTGGTGATTCCCGACAGTGTGACGAACTTATACGGCGATCCGTTTGGTGGATGCACGGGCATGACGAACTTGGTCATTGGGGAAGGGGTGACGGATATTTCGGCGGGTGGGTTCCACTACTGCAGGAATTTGGAGCACGTGACAATCGGCGGCGGGGTGAAAACAGTCACTGTTTTCTCCGGGATGTCGAAGTTGCGGGAAGTCGAGTTCCACGAGGGAGTGGAACATATTGCGGAGAATGCATTTGCTAGCACCGGAATCGAACGGTTGGTACTGCCGGAGAGCGTGAAGGACATTGGCCTATCTGCATTTGTCCAATGTTATGACTTGGCGGAGGTTGTCTTGGGCGCAGGAATCGAGGCCATTGGTGACAATGCGTTCAGTGCGTGTCGCGCGTTGGAGAGCATAACCATTCCCGGGAGCGTGACGAATTTGGGGATCAACGCTTTTGGGGGATGCAGTGGTTTGAAGACCGTGACACTGGAAAATGGTTTGTTGTCAATTGGCAACTCTGCCTTTGCCGGGTGTTCGATGCTGGGCAACATTGTAATCCCCGACAGCGTAACGGAGTTGGGAGAAAGCATGTTCAGTGGTTGTGCCAGTTTGACAAACGCCGTCATCGGAAGTGGGGCGGCTAATCTTTCCATGAATACATTCAGCGGGTGTACGAATTTGGCGACGGTGTTCGTGGCGGCACAGAACTTGTCGGGGGTTTTCCCAGCCGAAGGCTTGGATGGCGTGAAGGAACTGTTTTTGGGCGATGGGACGGAAATCGTCGGTGCCGGTGCATTTGAAGGGTGGGGTGTTGAGCGGGTTGTGTTCTCCGACAGTGTTCGGGTCGTGGAGTCCAATGCGTTCATGCATTGCACGAACCTCGCAACGGTGGAATTCGGGGCCGGATTGGAAGAAATCGGCTACAATGCGTTCTACGATTGCCCTGCACTGGGGAGCGTGGAGATTCCCGACGGCGTGACGAATCTGAACTATGCCTTCTCGGGATGTTCCGGGCTGACGAACTTGGTGATTGGGGCGGGGGTGACCAACATTTGCGGGCAGTTCGGCAGTTGCACGAATCTTGAGCGGGTGGTGATTGGAAGCGGGGTGAAGGAGGTGGGATGCGGTGCGTTTTCAGGGCGTTCGCGCTTGCGCGAGGTGGAGTTGCGCGAGGGGGTTGAAACGATTTGGCAATATGCATTTCGAAACACTGGCATCGAACGGTTGGTGTTGCCGGACAGCATCAAAATTCTCGATGACTATGCTTTTGCCGGGTGTAGCAATTTGAGTGCACTTGTTTTTGGCACAGGGCTTGAAGAAATCAAAGGGGATGCGTTTCAAGAGTGTGTAGCGTTGGGAAGCATTGCAATTCCTGACAGCGTGACAAATCTGGGATATTGCGCTTTTGCAGGGTGCAACGGTTTGACCAATTTGACGATAGGGGATGGGGTGATAAACGATTTTTCCTGCAACTCTGCATTCAGCGGGTGTACGAACTTGGAACGGGTGGTCATCGGGGGAGGGGTAAGGACATTGGGATGCGGTACGTTTGCCTGGATGCCAAAGTTGCACGATGTGGAGTTGCATGAGGGGCTGGAGACGATTACGAGCGGTGCTTTCCAAGGGACGGCCATCGAACGCTTGGTGTTGCCGAACAGCTTGAAGGTGATAGAAGGGGGTGCGTTTAGCCAAAACAGCAATTTGGCGGAAGTCGTCTTCGGAAACGGAATTGAAAAAATCATGGGGGATGCTTTCCGTGGTTGCGCATCGCTGGGAAACGTGGTGATTCCCGACACCGTGACGAAACTTTACGGATTCCGGGAATGCCAAGGGGTGACCAATCTGGTGATTGGCCGGGGGATTGCCGATTTCCGCGATTCATTTTGCGAGTGCACGAATTTGGAACGATTGGTAATGGGCGGGGGAGTGAAAGTCCTCGATTTCGGTGCTTTTTCGGGAAGAACGCATTTGCGTGAAGTGGTGTTGGAGGAGGGCATAGAGGTAATCAAAAACGGCGCATTCGCAAACACAGGCATTGAACGGTTGGTATTGCCGGACAGCGTGAAAATCCTCGACACCAGTGCGTTCGCGGGTTGTTCGAATTTGACGGAAGTGATATTCGGAAACGGACTTGAAGTCATTCGTTTTGGCGCGTTTGGCAACTGCACGTCGTTGGGAAGCGTCGTGATACCCGACAGCGTGACAAATTTGACCGTTAGTCCCTTCCAGTATTGCATAGGATTGACGAATGTGGTTGTAGGGAGCGGAATCGACGAATTCGACTGGGCCACCTTCGAAGGGTGCTCTCGTTTGAAACGCATTGAGGTCGGGAAGGCCTTGCAGAGCGCCATCAATGCAATCCCCGCATTTGGAACGGTGGTGGCACGTCCGGGGAGTTATGTGCCGATTTGGACGAGCAACAAGTTCGTGAGAGTGGTAGGGATGGAAGGGCCTGAGAAGACCATTATCGACGCGAACGGGACGACGAACCGATGCGCGACGATGGTGAACACCAACAAAAGCATTCAAGTGCTTGTGACGAACGTGACGATTCGTCCCACGGGCGCGGTGACGAACACGTTTTGGGTTGGATCCCAGACGAATAGCGTGGTAGAGGGATTCACTCTGACAGGGGCTGTTGTAGACGGCGAGGGCGGAGGTGCGATGGGGGGGACGCTGGTTAACTGCAATGTTACCGGGAACACGGCAACCTACGGCGGCGGCCTGGCCCATGGGAATGCCAGCGGCTGCCGATTCGAAGGAAATGTTGCCGACGATGGCGGAGCTATTTACGGATGCGCTTTAGTGGAAGATAGCGTTTTGGTCTCCAACAGGGCGGAGCATGGTGGCGGGGGCAGCTTATGTGGAACGGTGGCGCGATGCATCGTTACCAACAACACGGCGACAAGCCGAGGGGGAGGGCTCCATGGCGGGTATCTCTTGGCGGATTCCCAAATTATTGGCAACACAGTGGAGACCGATGGGAGCAACACTGCATACGGGGGGGGCATTTGCAACTTGAAATTGATGCAGAATTGCGTGGTGACCGGGAATCGCGCGGTGGGTCATGGGGCCTATGGGGGGGGCGTGTACCAATGCCCTTGGATTGTGGATTGCGAAGTGTCGGACAACGTGGCGGAAAGCCTCACGTCCAATGTGATGGGAGGAGGCATTTATGGCGACGAAGAACGTGACCTCACCGTTGGAAATTTACAACATTATGCCAGCAACTGCATCGTGTCAGGAAACCACGCATTGGCCGGAGGAACCAATTATGCCTATGGCGGCGGCACCTGCTATGTGACTCTGTACAATTCCCAGGTGAAGGACAATCAAGTGACATCCGGAACCGGTGCTTTTGGGTCCGCGGGGGGGGGGGCATATGGATTCAGACACCGGGCATCTTGGTGCGAGTTTTCCGGGAATCGGGTGGATGTCAAAACAGCGCAGGGGCAGGATTCTTTGGGGGGCGGCACTTGCAACATGCATTTGAAACATTGCGTGGTAAGCAACAACATTGCGAAAAGCGGGGGGGGCGTCTCCGGTGGCAGTGTTGAAGCAAGCCTCATTACCGATAATAATGCCATCATCAGCGGTGGCGGCGCGAGTATGACGGCCTTGACCAATTGCATAGTTGCTCACAACCACGCCAAGTACGGTGGGGGGTATGGTGATGTCGGTCCGAACTACAGAGGATTTCACAACACGTTTGTCTTGAACGAAAGCGAGATGACCTTAAGCAGTTACATGCCTTCAGGCTGGGGGACTAGCAACAATTTGGTGTGGGGAGAAATCGAAAACGGGACGATGCGAATCCCTACCAAGTTAGCGGGGGGCGGAATAGACGGGATTGATGGGCCTCTTTTCGACAGCCCAATTCCGTGTCCAATGGTGGACCCTTGGAACGGCGATTACCGGTTGCTGGCCGGGAGCGTGGCAGTGGATGCGGGGAATGAAGAAGGGGTGACGGAGGATTTTGCCGGGAATGTGCGTCCTCAAGGGAGTGCGCCGGATTTGGGCGCGTTTGAGGCGGAAGGAGGCGGGGTCGACAATGGATGGCGGCGGATCATGGTAGTTACGGAAGGCAGCGGAAAGACAGATGTCGAAAACGTCACGACGGAGCTCGGGGGAAGCGTGACGGTGACTGCACTGGAGTGCGGACGTCCGTTCCATGGATGGAAGGTGAACGGGACAATTGTGAGCACGAACAGGACATACACCTGGGAGAATGTGACCGACCATTGCGTGCTGACAGCGGTGTACGGAGCGGGCGACATTTGGGTTGATGCAGCGGCAGGGGACGATGGAAACGACGGCAGCGAAAACGCCCCTCTCAAAACGTTGCAAGTGGCGGTGATGAAGGCTTGCGATGGAGACACGGTGCGGGTGCGGCCCGGAGTATACAAGCCGATAGCCGTCGTCTACAAGCGAATCACGATTGTAGGCGAGGAGGGGGCCCGTGAGACAATCATTGATGCCGACTGGCAAGGAAGTTGTGCGATACTCGGGATGAACCATGGTCTTCGTCAAACGAATCAAATGTCTACCCTCAAAGGATTTACGTTACGGAGAGGAAGCGACGTGGCTAGATTGTCCGGCGCGGGAAGCATAGGTTATAACTCTTTTGCGGCTTGCGGCGGAGGACGTTTGGAAGATTGCACTGTCGAAAACTGCGGGATATGCATAAATGGGCGACTGGGGGAGAGTGATACGTGTGTTTTGACTTCGGTGGAATTGGTTCGGTGCCAAATCCGCGGGAACCACGCATGGAAATTGTATTTGTACGGTATGGGCGTGACCAACCGCGACTGTTTGGTAACGGGAAACGAGGTGAGCGGCCGTCTGTGGGACGTAAACTCAAGTACCTACCCCCAAATCAACATGACGATTGCCGGGAACAAGATGCTCGATGCTTCTGCTCCTGTCTTGGGGTATACCAAGTTCTTCAACAGCATCGTATGGGGGAATGGAACGACAAATATCGGGGCGTGGAGTGGCGGGTGGAACTGCATCGAAGGGGCGGAGCCGCGAGAGGCAACGGAGAGCGCGGGGCCGATTTGGGCGGACGATCCGGGATTCGTAGACGAAGAGGGCGGGGATTTTCGGCTGTCGTCATTTTCTCCTTACGGAGATGTCGGAGATAACGAGTGGGTGGCCACCGAGACGGATTTGGCAGGGAATGCGCGAATCGAGGGGCCGGCAGTGGAACTTGGGTGTTTCGAGGGACTGGTGCCGACGTGCGAGATTTCGTTTGTGTTGGGCGAGGGGCTTGTGCAACTGGACAACCAACGGCTGACGGGGCGCATTGAGAAGGGCATCGACGTAACGCCGCCGGAAGTGGCTGCGGTGAGCGGGTGGCGCTTCGAGGGCTGGACGCCAAGCTTGGAAGGGGTCACGGAAGACACGGCATTTTTCGGTGAGACGATTGAAGTGCCGAGCGACTGGACGACGGAAATCCACCGGGGACGTATCGAGGCGGACACGACGTGGGCGGCCGGGCCGGTACACGTTGTGGAGGGGACGGTGACGGTGGCAAGCGGGGTGACGCTGACCATCGAGGCGGGGGCGGTGGTGAAATTCGCGCCGGGGGCGAAGCTGGTGCGTGAAGACGGTGCCATGATTGTCTCCGAAGGAGCGACGTTCACGCATTTGTTTGATGACGAAGTTGGCGGGGACACGCTGGACGACGGGGCGGCGAGGACGCCGGTGGCCGGCGACTACGAGGTTCAGGTGGACGTGGCGGGGCCGGGGACGGAGTTCCGCTACGGCGAAGCGGCGCAGGAAACGCCAGCCGAAGAGGAAGACGAGCCCGACACGCCTGGCGAGATTGTCTGGAAACCGGGCGAAGTGCATGTGTTGCCGAACGGCTACACCGTGCCGTCCTACAAGACGTTGCGGTTGAAAGCGGGGACCATCGTCAAGGTGGGGGATGGGCAGAGCATCAACGTGCGTGGAACGCTGATTACAGAGGGGACGGTGGCGAAGCCGGTGGTCATCACGTCGATGCACGACGACGAACACGGCGGGGACACAGACGGGGATGGCGGCGCGCGATTGCCGAGCGGCGGGGACTGGAATCAAATCGAAATTCGCGGCGGTGGACGGGCGGAGCTGTCGCATACGAAGTGCATGTACGGCGGACCCAGCAACGAGCGGGGGATACTGGCCGTGTACAACGGCGGTGCGTTGTTCATGGATGGGTGTTTGGTGGCTCACGCGAAGTACGACGGGGTTTGGAACTGGGGCGGGAAGGTGGCCGCGACCAACACGGTGTTCACGGACTTGGGCTGGGCGTCTGCCCCTTACCAGGGGACGCAGAACGAATACGTGAACTGCGTCTTTTACGGGAACGACGTGGGGATGTGCTACTGGTCGCATTGGGCGGGCAATCCCGTGTATCGGAACTGCGTGTTTGCCGAATGCGCGCACGGATGGTGCGAATTGGCCGCGGGGAGCTATGATGCACCGCCCGTTGACGTAGAGACGCGCAACTGCTTGTTCTTCAATCCGGCGGGGTTCGAGGCACAGTCCTGCTCCCGCGTTGGGGGCGACGGGAACCTTTGGGGCAATCCAAAGTTCGCGGATGCGGAGGGCGGGGACTTCCACGTGCTGGAGGGGAGCGCGTGCATTGACGCTGGGGACGGGACGGTGGCACCGGAGACGGACATGTTCGGAAATTCGCGGGTGACGCTGAAGGGGGAGGCGGCGACGGGGATTGCCGGAGAAGGCGGTGCGGTGGCGGACATCGGGGTGCACGAGTACGGCGGGCGGTACAGCGGCGGGGAGGACGTGGACGTGGTACCCACAGAGATGCGGGTGTATGCGGGCGGCGATGGGCCGCTGGCTCCCGGTGCCGCGGTGACGTTGGTGTGGCGGTTGGAGAGTATCGGGTCAGGGGCGTTCGGTGGAGTTTGGACAGACCGGGTGACGCTGACGGATGGAGCCGGG
>JAFTAH010000151.1 GCA_017458625.1 Kiritimatiellia bacterium
GCTCGGCCTGACCCTGCCCCCGCAGCCCCCGCCCCGCATCTCGCCCGCGCAAGTCTCTCAAACGACGATGTAGTGGAGACCTATGGGCAAAATCCTAAGAAATACCCCTATTTTACCCTCGAACGTGGAAAGTCGGGCTAGGGCACCAGGGGACAGGCTATTGGGAAGCCGGAAAATCATTGGGAAATTCGCTTGTTTTCGAGGGGGGCGGGATTGGGGGGTGGGGTGGGATACACCACGAGAAGCGAAAAATCTTGTCCATAGGCGGCGGGGCAGGGTCAAGCCGAAAGCCTGGGCGCGAAACCACCCATGGTCGGGGCACAAGAAGGGCGGCGGACTCGGGCAGGAGGCGTGTCTCGCGCCCCTGCCCACGCCATGCAACTTCTTCCGTCACCAACAGTCCGCAGGAAAACGCGGCTGTCCCCCCCCTCGCCTTAGTCGAGGGAGATGGGGCAAGGAGAGATGTTCCAGATGTCGCGGGCGTACTCGGCGATGGTACGGTCGGTGCTGAACTTGCCGGAGTGGGCAATGTTGTGGAGGCACTTGAGGGACCAGGAGCGGGCGTCGGTGTAGGCCTTGGAGACGTCGGCCTGGCAGCGGACGTAGTCGTCGAAGTCGGCGAGGACCAGGTAGCGGTCGCCGTTGGTGAGCAGACTGTCGAGAATAGGCTGGTAGAGGCCGGGCTGGTCGAGGTTGAAGAAGCCGTCGCGGAGGGCGTCAAGGATGCGGCGGATGGCGGGATTGCTCTCGTAGATGGCGCGGGGGTCGTAGCCAGCGGCGACGGTGGCCTCGACCTCGTCGACGGTTTTGCCGAAGAGGAAGAAGTTGTCCTCGCCGACCTCCTGGCGAATCTCGACGTTGGCGCCGTCGAGGGTGCCGATGGTGAGGGCGCCGTTGAGCTGGAACTTCATGTTGCCGGTGCCGGAGGCCTCGGTGCCGGCGGTGGAGATCTGCTCGGAGAGGTCGGCGGCCGGGATGATGCGCTCGGCGAGGCTCACGCGGTAGTCGGGCATGAAGAGGACGGCCATGCGGCCGCGGACGGCGGGGTCGGCGTCGATGACGGCGGCGACGTCGTTGATGAGCTTGATGATGCGCTTGGCGAGGAAGTAGCCGGGGGCGGCCTTGGCGCCGAAGAGCCAGACGCGGGGGACGAAGTCGGCGGAGGGATTGTCCTTGAGCGTGAAGTACTGGTGGATGATGTTGAAGACGTTGAGAAGCTGGCGCTTGTACTCGTGGAGGCGCTTGACCTGGACGTCGAAGATGGCGTCGGGGTTGAGCACCAGGCCGCGTTCGTTGCGAACGAGGTCGCAGAGACGCTGCTTGTTGGCGCGCTTGACGGCGGCGAGGCGGTCGAGGAACGCGGCGTCGCCGGCGTGGCGCTCGAGGCCGCGGAGGAGGTCGAGGTCGGTCGCCCAGGCACCGGTGCCCAGGGCCTCGGTGACAAGGCCGGAGAGGGCGGGATTGGCCTTGAGGAGCCAGCGGCGGGGGGTGATGCCGTTGGTCTTGTTGTTGAAGCGCTCGGGCCAGAGCTCGTAGAAGTCGCGGAAGAGGGTGGTCTTGAGCAGTTCGCTGTGGAGGGCGGCGACGCCGTTGACGGAGTGGGAGCCGACGACGGCGAGGTAGGCCATGCGGACGTTGCGGGCGGGGGTTTCCTGGATGAGCGACATGCGGGCGATGCGGTCGGTGTCGCCGGGATAGCGGGTGGCGACGTCGCGCAGGAAGCGCCGGTTGATCTCGTAGATGATCTGGAGGTGGCGCGGGAGGATGGACTCGAAGAGCTGGACGCTCCAGCACTCGAGGGCCTCGGGCATGAGGGTGTGGTTGGTATAGCCGAAGGTGCGGACGGTCAGGTCCCAGGCATCGTCCCATTCGAGGCCCTCGTCGTCGAGCAGAATGCGCATGAGCTCCGCGATGGCCATGGCGGGGTGGGTGTCGTTGAGCTGGATGGCGACCTTGTCGGGGAAGGCGTGGATGTCGGACTCGTCGGCCCGGAACCGCCGGAGGATGTCGTGGAGGGAACAGGCGACGAAGAAGTACTGCTGCTTGAAGCGGAGCTCGCGGCCGCGCTGGATGTTGTCGTTGGGATAGAGGACCTTGGAGATGTTCTCCGTGAGCGTCTTGCTCTCGTAGGCCTTCATGTAGTCGCCGTTATTGAAGAACTGGAGGTTGAACTCCTCCGTGGAGCGGGCGGACCAGAGGCGCAGGTTGTTGACGGTGTTGTTGCCGTAGCCGGGAATGGGGTTGTCGTAGGGAATGCCGAGGACGGTCTCGTAGTCCAGCCAAGTGGCGCGCAGGCGGCCGCCAACCTCCTCCATGCGGACACGGCCACCGAAGTGGACCTCGAACTGGGCCTCGGGACGTTCGATTTCCCACGGGTTGCCGTAGCGGAGCCAGTTGTCGGGTTCCTCGACCTGGTTGCCATCGCGGATGGTCTGGCGGAAGATGCCGTAGTCGTAGCGGACACCGTAGCCGTAGCCCGGGAGCTGCAGGGTGGCGAGCGAGTCCAGGAAGCAGGCGGCGAGGCGCCCGAGGCCGCCGTTGCCCAGGCCGGCGTCGCGTTCGACGTCGCGGAGGGCGTCCCAGCTGAGACCGAGCGAGCGCATGGCCTCGCGGACGGGCTCCTCGAGGCCGAGGTTGATGACGTTGTTGCCCATGACGCGCCCCATCAGATACTCCATGGAGAGGTAGTAGGCGCGCTTGACGTGCTGCTTGTGATAGGCCACGCTGGTGGCCAGCCAGCGTTCGGCGAGGTGGTCGCGGACGGCCAGGGCCAGCGCGTAGTAGCGGTCGTGGTCGGTGGCGGAGTATTCGTCCTTGGCGAGCGTGTACTTGAGGTGACGGAGGAAGCCCTGGCGGATGGCCTCGGCGGTGCCGCCAAGTTTTTCGACCTTGAGGGCCTCGGCGGGAACCGCCGCCACTCTCGCCTTGCTGACCTTCGTTCCGCCGCTACCGTCCGTCTTGCTCATGAAAACTGCTCCTGTATGGGGGTTTCTCGTCTGCGGAGAATGCCGCAAACGCGGGCGATTCTGCCGTTCCTGCGCCCCCGCCGTCAATCAAAAAGCAGGGCGGGGGCGCAAGTTGTCGGGGGACAGGGAGGAGCGGGGGGGAGTAGCCTAGACTTCTAGAAATCTAGTCCAGGATCCCAGGCGAGGGGGGAGCGCGTGGCTAGTCGAAGAGCCAGTCCAGGAAGCCGCGCCGGTCGTCGTCGTCGCGATAGTGGCGGCGGTCGTAGTCGCGGTCGTAATAGCGGTCCCGGTCGTAGTACCGGTCCCGATCATAGTACCGATCACGATCATAATAGCGGTCGCGGTCATAGTCGCGGTCGCGATCGTAATAGCGGTCCCGGTCGCGGTCCCGGTCCCGGTCCCGGTCGCGGTGGTCGGCGTGACGGGCCTTGCCGCGTTTCACGACGACCTTGTAGCGGCCTTTGCCACCGTCGCTGATGCGGAAGCCGGTCATGGGGCCGCCGCCGAGGTCGAGACGCACCTGCTGGCCGCGCTCGAGCCGCCGGGCGACTGGGAATTCGCGCTTCTGGCCGCCGTTGCGCAGCCAGAGCGTCTGGATGATGATCGAGCCTTCCGTGCATTCCAGGATGACGGCGTCCGCCGCCTCCAGGTTGACCGAAACCTCCTTGGCGCCACCGCCGGCCGTCAGCTCCGCCACCGTGTGCCAGCCGTCGGCCCACGCGGTTCCCGCCATCGCCAGGGCCCCCGCCAGAACTGTCATTGTCAATAGCTTCTTCATGCTGTCCTTTCCGCGACCTGTGGGGCCGCATGACTTGGGGAGTCGTGCTCCGTGCCGTAAAAGTTACCGCAACGTGCTGGACTTTTGAAGTCGCAAATTCCAATTCAATTTTTGCCGCACATCCAAGCTTCCATTCCATGGAAGATGCGCTAATATACCCTTCCGTTCCATGGAAAACATGCCTCCGCCCTCTCCCAGCCCCGTAGCCGTTGCGCCGGCCCCCGCCCGCCGGGCCAGCCGCCTCGCGACGCTGCTCCGCGCCACCAACCTCTTCACCGCCCCCCAGGCCGAAGAGCTCATCCAGCGCCAGCGCGTCAATGACGGCCTCCTGACCGCCACCGTCGTGGAGCTCGGCTATGCCGCAGAGGACGACTTCCTGCGCGCCCTCGCCCAGGCCATGCGCATCCCCTACCGGCGGCTCGACGCCAACCAGCCCATCCCCCCGGAAGTCCGCGACCTCGTCCCCGCCAAGGCCGTCTACCAGTACAACGTCGTCCCCGTCTCCGCCACCGCCTCCTCGCTCCTCGTGGCCACCGCCGAGCCCTTCCGCACCGGCCTCGCCGACGCCCTCCGCCTCACCTCCGGCCACCGCGTCTCCTTCCTCCTCGCCCCCGCCGCCGACATCGAAAAGACCGCCAAGAAGGTCTACGGCGTCGGCGCCGAAACCCTCGAGGGCCTCCAGGGCGCCGACGAGGACGACCTCTCCTCCTCCACCTTCTCCCTCGACGACCTCAACGACCTCGACCAGGACGCCGCCGTCGTCCGCTTCGTCAACCAGATCATCATCGAGGCCCGCCATGCCGGCGCCACCGACATCCACATCGAGCCCCAGGAGAACGACCTCCGCATCCGCTACCGCATCGACGGCGTCCTCCATCCCACTCCCCTCCCCCCCCAGATGAAGCGCTTCCAGGCAGCCATCATCTCCCGCATCAAGGTCATGGCTAGTCTGGACATCGCCGAGAAGCGCCTCCCCCAGGACGGCCGCATCTCCCTCCGCGTCAAGGGCGAGGAGATCGACGTCCGCGTCTCCACCTGCCCCACCGTCTACGGCGAATCCGTCTCCCTCCGTCTGCTCATGCGCTCCTCCGGCATGTTCGGCATGGACAAGCTCGGGCTCTTCCCCGACGACGAGGCCACCCTCAACCAGCTCATCCGCAAGCCCCACGGCATCCTGCTCGTCACCGGCCCCACCGGCTCCGGCAAGTCCACCTCTCTCTACGCCTGGCTCCACACCATCAACTCCGTCGACAAGCGCATCCTCACCGTCGAGGATCCTATCGAATACGAGATGGCCGGCATCAACCAGGTCCAGGTCCGCAGCGACATCGGCCTCACCTTCGCCTCCACCCTCCGCTCCTTCCTCCGCCAGGACCCCGACATCATCATGGTCGGCGAAATCCGCGACCAGGAGACCGCCGACATCGCCATCCGCGCCGCCCTCACCGGCCACCTCGTGTTCTCCACGCTCCACACCAATGACGCCGCCGGGGCCATCAACCGCCTCGTCGACATGAACGTCGAGCCTTTCCTGGTCGCCTCCGCCGTCGAGGCCCTGACCGCCCAGCGCCTCGTCCGCCGCCTCTGCCCCAAGTGCAAGCGCCCCTGGCATGTGGACGCGGACTATCTCCGCTCCATCGACTTCCCCCTCGACCAGCTCGCCACCGGCACCATCTACGAGGCCGTAGGCTGCGAGGCCTGCCGCGGCACCGGCTACGCCGGCCGTACCGGCATCTACGAGATCCTGCCCGTCACCGATGCCATCCGCCAGATGGTGGTCGACCGCAAGAGCTCCGGCGAAATCAAGGCCCACGTCCTCGCCCGCGGCTTCCGCACCCTCCGCATGGACGGCTGGCGCAAGGTGCTGGCGGGCATCACGACCCTCTCCGAGGTCATCGCCGTCACCAGCGAGGAGGAGTAGCCTCCGTGCCCTCCTTCGCCTATCTCGCCAAGTCCCGCGACGGCCAGCGCCGCGAAGGCGCCATCGACGCCCCGGACCGCCGCACCGCCCTCGCCCGGCTCCAGCGCGCCGGCCTCGTCCCCATCCGCGTCGCCGACGCCGCCTCCGCGCCGCCTGCCACCCCCGCCGGCGATGCCTCCCGGCGCGTTGCCGACAAGCCGGCCGCCGCCGCCGGAAAAACGCCCGCCAAGGCCTCCGCC
>JAFTAH010000152.1 GCA_017458625.1 Kiritimatiellia bacterium
ACCGCTGCCGCTACGACGCGCCCAAAACGCCCTTCCAGAGGCTCTTGGATAAAGGCATCCTGACTCCGGAACAGGAGACGGCGCTGCGGGAATACCGCGACCGTCTCAGCGGCATGGAACTGTACCGGCGCGTGAGGAAACGCCTGCAGAGAATCCAGCGGCTCCAACGGGAATACGCCGCCGCGAAACTAATCTTGGCGGGGGGTGCCCCGGGTTGTCCGGCCTTGCCGCTCCGCGGCACCCCTTGGGGGAGGGCGGTCCTGCGCCGGGCCACCCCCGGCCTTCCCACCCCCACCCCCTCACAAGACAGAGAAAGGAGTGTCCAGTACTTGACCAACCAAAAACCACCGCCCTTCCTGAAGAGTGTCCTTTCTATTTGACAAACTGGGCGTGTAATCCATGTTCTCCGTGGTTCGCCTTCTCTGGCCACTTCAAACAGGACTTCCGGAAATTGACGGTGGAGGGCAGTTTGGACTTGCGGGAGGGGGGTGAAGAGGCGAGAATCGGGACGGAAAGGATACGGGCGGAAGAGATAAGAGATGGCGAAATGGGCAAGACTTCGTTCAAGGCGTTTTGCGTGGAATTCTACGCGGACCCTGTCGGCAAGACGGGCCCCGAAGCCTGCGCCGCGTCCAAAGTCGCGCGCTCCGGCATCTCCGAGGGCGAGACCCTCGACCGCTTTTGCAAATCCGCGACGGCGGAAAACCCCGCCGACGGGGGAAACGGCCTTTACGGGCAGTCCGCGCTTTTCATTTTCGGGCAATGTCCCGGGGAGTTGACCGTGGCGTGAGTCCACCGCCCCGCGCAAGGGAGTCCACCGATGTCCAGCCAGGAAGCCAAAAGCATGTCGCCGGAAGAAAAAGCCAGGGTCAAAATCGACAGGCAGCTGACCGGCGCCGGATGGGACATCGTCTCGCGGGGCGAATACGTTCCCCAAAGCGCCTCCGCCGTCAAGGAAGCCCTGATGCGGGGCAACACCGAAAGCGATTACCTGCTTTTCGTGGACGACAAGGCCATCGCCGTCGTCGAGGCCAAGCGCGCAGAAAACCCTCTCGGCGAAGACGTCCAGGCGCAAGCCGAGGCCTACGCCCGCCACCCGCAAAGCTGGTACGGCCTGTGGTTCCCGGGCCAAATTCCCCTGGTCTATCTCGCCAACGGCCAAAAGATCTTCTTCAAGAACCTGTTGCAGCCGGACGCCGACTACGTCGAGCTGCCGGAAATGCACTTCCCGAAGAAGATGCTGCAGCTGATTGGTAGGGCTTCCGAGTTCGGCGCCCTCCCGCGGCTCGACCCGCGCGGGCTGCGCGACTGCCAGTTCCGGGCGGAAACCGAATTCGAGAAATCCCTGAAAGCGGGCAACAAGAAGAGCCTGGCCGTGCTGGCGACCGGTTCCGGCAAGACCTACCTCGCCTGCCTCGCCGCCTACCGTCTTTTGAACTACACCCCGGCCAAACGGGTCCTGTTCCTCGCGGACCGCAACAACCTGGCCCGCCAGGCGGAAAGCGAGTTCTGCACCTTCGACCGCACCGAAGGCCGGCGGGAAATGAGCTCACTCTATGAAATCAAGCGCCTGAAAAAGGACAAGGACATCCAGGCGGACATCGTGATTTCCACGATCCAGAAGCTGTTCGCCGTCCTGACGGGCCGCCCCCTGCCCGCCGGGGACGACGAGGACGCCGAAGACGAGCAAAACACGGCCGCCGAGGAAAAGGACGACCAGGACGCCGTCCGCCTCGGCGACGACCTGAAACTGCCGCCGGACCACTTCCAGCTCATCGTCGTCGACGAATGCCATCGCTCGATTTACGGCAAGTGGCGCGCCGTGCTGGACTATTTCTCCGGCGCCCGCGTCCTGGGCCTCACCGCCACGCCCACGCCCGAAGCCTACGCCTTTTTCGACAACAACGTCATCGAAAAATACACCTACGACGATTCCGTCGTGGACGGCGTCAACGTTCCCTCCCGCGTCTACAGGATCAAGACCGAAGTCACGGAGCACGGCGGGGCGCTCCGGGAAGGCACGACGGTCGCGGAAACCTCGCGGAGGACAGGGAAGGAAGGCTTCTACGTGATGGAGGACCGGGTGGACTACGATTCCGCCCTCCTCGACCGTTCCGTCACCAACCCGGACCAGATACGAAAAGTCCTGGAGGCCTACAAGAAAGCCATCTACGACGAGCTCTACCCCGACCGCGAAAAGAAATGGGAATATGTCCCGAAAACGCTGGTTTTCGCCAAGGACGACCACCACGCCACGCAGATTGCCGAGGTCGCCGCGCAGGTGTTCGGCGAAGAGTTCGAGGGCGGCGCGGTGCCGGAACGCTTCGTTCAGAAAATCACCTACACCGCCGGGGACTCCAACGGCCTGATCCGCGACTTCCGGACGGAAAAGGATTTCCGCATCGCGGTCACCGTCACGCTGGTGGCGACCGGCACCGACGTGAAACCCCTGGAAGTCGTGTTGTTCATGAAGGACGTGCATTCCGACGTGCTCTACACGCAGATGAAGGGGCGAGGCTGCCGCGTCGTCGAAGACGACCGCCTGCGCGAGGCCACCCCCAACGCCACTACCAAGGATTGCTACTACATCGTGGATGCCGTAGGCGTGACGGAACACGAAATGTTCATCCCGAAAGCCGTCGCCGGCAACCGGAAGCCGGGCGTGTGCCCCCTTGAAGCCCTTCTGGAGCGCATGGCCCACAACGAAACGAGCGACGACAATCTGTGGCTCCTCCGCGACTATTGCGCCACGATCCACCGCCGCTACGAAAACAACGCCCTTTTCGGCAGGCACCTCGATTCCTTCATCGCCGAGTTCGGCTTTGCCCCGAAGACGGTCGCCTTCAGGATTCAGGAAGCCTTCGACCGCGGGTCGCTCCCCCCGTTCCGCGGCCCCTCGGATCCGAACGCGGAGCGCATGGCGCTGGTTGCGGACCTCGTCGGCAACGTCCCGGCCCGCCGCAAGCTGCTGGAAATGCAGCGCGGCTACGTCGTGCGGACCGAAAACGACCCCGACGAACTCATCTACGCGGGATTCTCCAAGGAGTCGGCCCGGACGTTCATCGAAAACTTCGAGCGCTGCCTGGACGAAAACAAGGATTCCGTCGAAGCCCTCCGCATCCTCTACAACTCCGGCGACGCGGTCATCACGCACTCCATGCTGCTCGAACTGCGCGACCGCCTGCTTGCCGAAAACCGCCAATACGGCGTCTACCCGATCTGGAAAAATTACAAGGTCCTGGACGAAACCGGCGACGTCGACGAACTGGACGTCAAGACCAACGTCAACGCCCTCGCGAACCTCATCCAGATCGTGCGTTTCGCGTTCGGAATCAACCGGAAGCTCTCCCCGCTGTCCAAGGGCTTTGCCCAGCGGTTCCACCTCTATTGCGGCCAGGCGCAGCGCGTCCTGACGGACGCCCAGCAGGAGATCATGCGCCAAATCGCCTCCTATGTCGTCGACGACGGCGCGCTCTCCGTGGCGGAACTGAACGAAATCGACACCGACCTCTGGCGCCGCGGCGTGCTCGCCCTCTCCGCCCCCGGCCTCGCGGAAGAGATGCAATCCCTGGCAAGATTCCTCCTGAAAACGGCTTGAATATTTGGAAACAACCATGACAACCTGTAAAACAACTTTTCCTTCACGGCGGGCAACGCCCGCCGACCAATGTTGTTTTTACCAGTTGTTTCCGTTGTTTCTTTGTCAATTATTGAAAAGGAAACAACCATGACAACGAATAAAAACAACTACCTTTTTCCGCCGCGCCAACTGCGCGGCGACAAGCAACATGTTGTTTTCACAAGTTGTCCCAGTTGTTTCCCGCCAACCCCCACTGCAAGGGAAACAATCTCCTTCCCCGCCGCGCAGTTTGCGCGGCGCTCCCAAACATGTTGTTTTTACTAGTTGTCTCCGTTGTTCCCTCCCCCCAAAAATGAGTTTCCATGAAGGATGCCGCTGAACTGAAAAAACACATTTATGACATTGTGGGCGCACTGCATTCCGTCCACGACGAGCTCGGACCCGGCGTCAACGAATACTGCTACCAGGAAGCCCTTTCGATGGAGTTGTCCGACAGGGGCATTCCGTTCGAGCGGGAAAAGGCCTTCCGGCCGCTGTACAAGGGGCGTCCGATGAATGCGGAATACCGCATCGATTTCCTCTGCAAGGGCGATGTCATCGTCGAATGCAAAGCCGTGGTGGCCTTGACGGCCACGCACCGGGCGCAACTCTTCAACTACATGCGGCTACTCAAGCTGCCGTGCGGAATCCTTGTCAACTTCTATCCCAAGTTCGCCACGATTGAACGATACTTCTACGACGCGGACACCCAAGAAGTGCTGACCTCCGACGGAAAGCCCTTTCAAGAACGGCTTTTTCAAGGGAAACAACCATGACAACGAAGAAAAAACAACTTCTTTTTGTGGAAGGCATCCGCCGCGCAGGTTGCGCGACGCAAAGGAATAAGTTGTTTTTACCAGTTGTTCCCGTTGTTTCCCCGTCAACTTCCGAAAGGGAAACAACCGTGACAACAATTAAAAACAATTTTGGTTTATGGAAAATGTTGTTTTCACCAGTTGTCCCCGTTGTTTACTCCTCATATTTTGAAAGGGAAACAACCATGACAACGAATAAAAACAACTTTGTTTATGATAATTGTTGTTTTCATCAGTTGTCCCTGTTGTTTCCAAGTCAATTTCCAAAAGAGATAATACCATGACAACGACGCGCAAATCCGAATCCGCCCTCCTGAAAAAGGTCTGGGACATCGCCAACGTCCTCTCCGCGGCGGGCGTCGGCTTCACCGACTACGTCACGCAGCTCACCTACATCCTCTTCCTGAAGATGGACGACGAAAAGGAAGCCATGGGCCTTCCCGGCCACCTCCCGGAGGGCTGCCGGTGGAAAGACCTCGCCGGGCTCTCCGGCACCGACCTCGTCGACAAATACGAAGACATCCTCAAGGAGCTCTCCCAGTGCGACGGCCTCATCGGCACCATCTTCACCAAGGCCGCCAACAAGATCTACCGCCCCGTCATGCTCAAGAAGGTCGTCGACATGGTGGCCGAGGACAACTGGTACATGATGGAGGGAGACCTCAAGGGCGCCATCTACGAGAAAATCCTTGAAAAGAACGGACAGGACAAAAAGAGCGGCGCCGGCCAGTATTTCACCCCCCGCGCCCTGATTTCCGCCATCGTGGACGTGGTCGACCCGAAAATCACCGAGACGGTCGGCGACCCCTGCTGCGGCACCGGCGGCTTCCTCCTCGCCGCCTACGAGCACATGCGTCCGCAGAGCCGCGACGTAGAAAAGCAGCGCTTCCTGAAGAACAACGCCCTTTTCGGCGCGGACAACACCGACCTCGTCGTCACCCTCGCCTCCATGAACCTCTACCTCCACGACATCGGCGTGGACAAAAGCCCCGTCGTCCACCGCGATTCCCTGGTCGACACCTCCGACCGCATGTTCCAGGTCGTCATGACCAATCCGCCCTTCGGCACCCGCCCGCAGGGCAGCGTGGACGTTTCCGCCAACCGCCCCGAGTTCGTCAAGACCTCCGACAACCAGGTCAACTTCCTCCAGCACATCATGTCCATCGTAAAGACCGGCGGCCGCGTCGGCGTCGTCCTGCCCGACAGCGTCCTGACCGACGGCGGCGCCACCGCCAAAGTGCGCGAAAAACTGCTCCAGGACTACAACCTGCATACCATCCTGCGCCTGCCCACCGGCATCTTCTACGCGGGCGGCGTCAAGACCAACGTCCTCTTTTTCCAAAAGGGCGAACCCACCCGCGACATCTGGGTCTACGACTACCGCACCGGCGTCAAACACACCCAGGTCACCAAGCCCCTGACCCGCGCGGATTTGCAGGAGTTCGTCGATTGCTATTGCTCCGGCCACCCCGAAGACCGCCGCGAAACCTACGATCCCCAAACCAACCCCAACGGCCGCTGGCGCCGCTTCCCCGAGGCCGAAGTCAAGGCCCGCGGCGACCTCAACTTCAAGTGGCTCGACTTCACCGAAGAAGACGACCGCTCCGTCGCCGACATCCTCGACGAAATGCAGGAAGAGGCCGACGGCATCGCCGCCGCCGTCGCCCGGCTGAAGGAACTGCTCGGAGGGGTAAAGCTATGAGGGAAACAACCATTACAACCGATAAAAACAACTTTGTTTTTCCGCCGCGCAAACCGCGCAGCGATAGGGGAGATGTTGTTTTTACAAGTTGTTCCCGTTGTTTCCCGATAGACACGCAGGCCATACGCAACAAAATCCTCGACCTCGCCATCCGGGGCAAGCTGACCGAGCAGCTGCCCGAAGACGGCTCGGCGGAGGACCTGTACCGGCAGATTCAGGCAGAGAAACAGGCGCTCGTCAAAGCAGGCAAAATCAAAAAAGAAAATTCTCTGTCCGAAATCACAGTGGATGAAGAGCAGTTTGGGATTCCTGAGAATTGGTATGCTTGCCATGTCTCTGATATCAATTTCTTTGTACCAGAGACAACTAATCCACTCAATAATCCAGAAACTGTTTATGAATTATTCAGTGTTCCTGTTTTCTTTACAGGACAACCGGAAATACTGAAAGGCGAGCGAATCGCTTCAACAAAGCAACTATTACAAGAAAACGATGTTCTTGTTTGTAAAATAAATCCACGAATCAATCGTGTGTGGCGTGTTACAAAACACACAGATTTCACACTCGTCGGCTCATCAGAATGGATTCCTTTTCGAAATAGCAAGCTCGATGCGCAGTACATGTGTTACTACTTCCAATCTCCCTTCTTTAGACTGTATATGCTTTCCAATCTTACCGGGGTAGGCGGCTCGCTCACACGCGCAAAGCCAGAAAAATTTAAAAGATATCCAGTCTTCCTTCCCCCCCTCGCCGAGCAGCATCGCATCGTTGAAAAAATCGACCAGGCATTCTCCATCCTCGACACCATCGACGCCCTCCAGGCGCAATACGCCGACAACCTCACCGCGCTGAAAAGCAAGCTGTTGGAGGCGGCCGTTCAGGGGCAGCTCGTCCCGCGTGGTCCCGAGCCTTGGAAAACGGTGAAATTGGGAGACATCGCCGAATCCGTCAACGTGGGCATCGTCATCCGCCCGACCCGGTATTATGTGCCGCCGGGCGAAGGCACGCCCGCCTTCAGAAACTGCAACATCCAGCAAGGGTTCATGGATGACAGCGAGTGGGTTTGGCTCAACACTGACGCCGCGCGGGAAAATCCCCGAGCCGTCGTGAAAACCGGGGACATTTTGGTTGCCCGTTCCGGCACGCCGGGAAATTGCTGCATCGTGCCCGAAGCCTGCGACGGCTGGGGGGCCGTCGACATTGTCATCGTGCGGCTGCGGCAGGACGTGGCCGACCCCCGGTATGTCAAGGCGTTCATCTGTTCGCCGACCGCCCAAAAAGCGTTCATGTCCATGAGCCGCGGGGTCGCGCTGACGCATCTGGGCGCCACAGCCGTTGCTTCCCTCCCGATTTTCCTCCCGCCCCTCGCCGAGCAACAGCGCATCGCAAACAAAATGGATGAAGTAATGAAAGTATTTGAGAATTAGAAGGTGATAAGATATGTCCGATTCATACAATATCTTGGAAGATGCAGTTCGAGACATATTTGTGCGGACGGTCTGGTCGCACAAAATTCAGGAGAAACAGGCTGACATTTACCAAAAACAGTATAAATGCATGGAGACGATAAACATTCTGTGCGCGTCACTGGCGTCAATCGGTATTCTTTCTTCCATTCGTCACGGAGAACTCTGGATAAAGATTATTTCTGCAGTTTTATCCTTTGCAACGGTATTCATCGGGACATACTTCAAGTCCTTTTCTCCAAACAAGCTGGCGAGGGTGCACAAAGAGACAGCAAACAAACTGCTGATTGTGCGGAATGAATTTACCTGTCTGCTCACATCCATCAAGTTGAAGAACAAGTCCGTCGAAGAACTGGAGGACAGATACCGCGCGCTCATGGAGAAAGCGAATGAGGTTTATAAGGACGCCTCGACAACCACGGATAAAGCAGTTGATCTGGCGAAGAAAGGCCTGCAAGTCAAGGGAGACAATACATTCTCAGAGGAAGAAATTGACTCGTACCTTCCAGCCGCATTACAGAAAGGAAACAGAAAATGAGTTGCCATATCACCAAACGCGGTGAAGTGATCCCGATGGGAACAAGGACAACCATATCCAACCGCTATAAAACGATTACAAAAGCTGTTAACCGGGCGTTCTGGGATTCCACTAGTGATGTCGCACACAGCTTGTATGTGGGATCTTATGGACGCGGGACAGCCGTCGATACCAGTGACATCGATATCCTCGTCGAGTTGCCAAAAGCAGAATATGAGCGCTTCGACCTTTGCAAGGGCAACGGGCAATCTCGTTTGTTGCAGGCCGTGAAGGAGGCAATACAAACCACATACTCCCAAACCGATATTCGCGCGGACGGGCAAGTTGTCAAGGTGTTGTTTGCAGACGGTATGAAGTTTGAAGTGTTGCCAGCGTTTCTTTCCACTGATTGGTACGGAAAAACAACATATAGCTACCCGGACAGCAATATGGGGGGAAACTGGAAATCCACAAACCCCAAAGCCGAACAGACCGCGATGAAGGACAAGAATACGTCAAGCCGTGGACTCCTTTTTGACATATGCAAGCACATGCGTTATGTGAGGGACGAATACTTCAGCAGCTACCATCTCTCAGGAATCGTAATCGACAGTTTTGCTTATCAAGCCATAGGCGACTGGAGTTGGACAGAGAATTCATCCGCAACTGCTGTTTCGGATGGCAGATTGGAACAAGCACACTACAATCACTATGCCAGCATCTACCGATTCGTCAGCCCAATCCGCGCGCCAGGTAGCAACGATTCCGTAAACCTGTCAGACAGCAGAGATTGCCTTGCAAAGGTGCTCAACAAGATGATGCAATGATTGTAGTGGAACAAATGTGTTTTCGAATCTTTTCTATCTGCAATCAATTATAGAAAGAGAGGGTTATTATGGGTTCAATTCACCAAGATGCCCAGCGGGCTTTTTTTGATAGCCATAAAAGCAATGCTGATTTAATCAAACTCTTTTTGTCCGGGTTTGATATTACAGCGGCTTACGAAAAACACGTGTCAAACACGACGGTATATGCGTATATCCTAAAACCTGAATCCTTTATGAAAGAGGCCTTTGGTTTTGAAAAAGATATACTCCTAATGTATTCACCATACAAAACAATGGAGCCTCGGGCGATTCAAGCTCTGGATGAATTGTTCCATCTTTATCCGTTTGTCGGTCGTGTTGACACACTGAACTGTTTTCTGTTGTCCGATGACAAAAACGTCGAAATATGGGTAAAAGAATCTGCAAATAGCGAAAACTTCAGAATAATCATCCCTTTTTCGAAAAATGAAATGTTGTCAAACAAGGGAAACACATGGTTTATTCGAAACAAACTAATAAAGTATTGTTTTGGGTTAGATTTGTTTGGCTATACTCTTCCGCTAAGTGACGACACATACTTTTTTGGCCGACAGCAGATAGTTGCCCATTATATCAACTCTATAAAACGTGGCGAAAATCGAGGTGTTTTCGGATTGAGAAAAACAGGAAAGACTTCGCTGTTATATAAGATTAAGCGCATTGTTTCGGAACAGAAGATTGGAGAACTCTTTTTCTATGATTGCAAAATCCCCTCTTTCCGTAAGCTGCATTGGATCCAGTTTCTATATGAAATCTATTCGAACATTTGCAATCGCATAAATGTTTTGCCGAAGCGCGACGACGATGAGACAACGCTTATCCGCAATATGCGAACAGTGATAAAAGAGGCTGCGAATAAAGGGATCAAAATAATTCTCGTTTTTGATGAGATTGAATATGTTTCCTTTATCGCTCCGCTGGATGAGCATTGGAAGACTGAATTCGTCGATTTTTGGCAAACACTTTGGTCCATACAGAGTACCCATCGCAATTTGACATTTATTGTTTCAGGCGTAAATGCGAGTGTTACTGAAATTGATTCAATCGTAATTAACGGAAGGAGAATTCAGAATCCGTTGTTTGGAATAGTGCAATCCGAATACTTGAAAGGATTAACGGAGGAAGAATGCAATTCCATGATAAAAACGCTGGGGAAGCGAATGGGGCTGAAATTCGAGCATGATGTTATCCGGCATATCTATGCACAGTATGGCGGCCATCCCATGCTTACTCGTCTTGCCTGTAGCAAGCTGAATATGTATTTTGAGGAAGCGAATCGCCCCGTCACGATTACCTTGCGTCATGCAGAACAACTATTGCCAGATATTAATGCGGATCTTATTTACTATTTCAAACATGTTATTTCAGAGTTGCAAGAATTTTATCCAGATGAATACGATATGTTTGAAATGTTGGCTGTTGGTCAAATAGTCGATTACATGGAACTATCACAATCTGTGGAACTAACTAAGCACTTGTATGACTATGGACTGATAAATAACGAAGCGGGATATCCTAAAGTGAACCTTCCTGTTGCTGGCGATTTCGTTGCCTCTGAATTGGCAAAAAAGGAGCAGCGTCAGTCTGCGTATAAGCTGATTCCACCTGTGGACCGTTCAAAGTGGGTTGTTCGTCGAGCAAAGGCGATTACACAGGATTTGAGACAACTGGAGATTGCCATTTCTCAAGCGAATGGGTTGCCTAAACTTTTCGGCAATCATTCTTTCCCTGAAGCAGACAAACTACTTGAAATCCCGGTTGCAGATTCAGAAAGCAACTTTATTGCATTCACGAATATACTCAACAGATGTTTTGTTGAGTCCATGGAAAACTACGGGAAAGAAATAGGCAAAAATAACTATTTTTGGAACGATATTCGCATGGCCTACCCGGCATTGTTTGCGGTGTTATATCGGGCAAAAGTATATCGCCATTCTCAAGACCATCTAACACTAACCCCGCAGGTTAAAAAAGATTATGCTTCATTCCGAGCCGAAGACACTGCTGGAATTGCTGACCCCAAAGATCAATTATACGCAATTCAGCAAAAACTGCTTAATAGTCTTTGGGTTGCAATTCAGGTTGAAACGAACAAAATCATCTGATGATGCAAAATAGATTCGGAAGATTTGAATACGAATTGTGGAACCTTGCAAAAAGAATTCCTCCGCCCAAAGGTTCGTATTCTCTGCATTCTTCCCAATTGCTTGTGAGACATCCCTTTCGCTCTCTTTCTTGGTGTTCCCGTCCTCAGGGCGAAGCAGCCGCCTCCCATCAGCTTTTCAATAGGTGAATTAATGTGCAAGGTGGACTCATGACGTTTGACGAATTGAAAGCATTGGTGGCGGCGGGCGAAGGAGAAAGGCTCGAGCTGAAAGAGACGACCGGGCAACGTTCGGAAGCGTGCAGGGCGCTGTGCGCGTTTTTGAACAAGGACGGGGGATGCGTCGTGTTCGGTGCGACGGACAAGGCGGAAGTGCGCGGCTAGCAGGTGTCCGACAAGACGTTGCGGGAGTTGTCCGATGCGGTCGGCCGGTTTGAGCCTGCGGCGGACATCGTGACGGAGCGGGTGCCGGTCGGTAGGGGGCTGGAAGCCATCGTGTGCCGCGTGGAGAAGGGGAACGGACGGCCGTATGTGTGGGAGGGACGGGCGTACAAGCGGGTGCAATCGACAACGGTGGCCATGCCGCAGGAGGAATACGAGCGGATGCTTTCGGAACGCAAGGGCTTCCAGAGCGACTGGGAACTTCAAGTCAACCCGGCGCTGTCGATGGAGGATCTCGACCTGGAGGAAATCCGCAAGACGGCGCGCATGGGCGTCGGGGCGGGTAGGTTGCCGGAAACGACGGACACGGGGAACGCGAAGGCGTTGCTCGACGGGTTCAAGGTCCGGACGGGCGAGGGGCTGCGGAACGCGGCGGCCGTCTTGTTCTGCAAGCCCGACACGGATTACGCGCAATGCATGATGCGGCTGGCGCGGTTCAAGGGGACGGACAAAAGCCTGTTCATCGACAACAAGCAGGTGACGGGGAACATCTTCCGGCTGCTGGACGCGGGGATGGCGTTTTGTTTCGACCATCTGGCGTTGTCGGGGCGGGTGGTGGGGTTGCTTCGGGAGGAACGGTTGGAGGTGCCGGTGGCCGCGTTGCGGGAAGCGTTGGTCAACGCCTTGGCCCATCGCCTGTATGTGCGGCGGGGGACATCGGTGTCGCTGGCCATTTACGACGACCGCGTCGAGATTGCCAATCCGGGGGCGTTCCCGCCCGGACGCACGTCCGAGGATTTCGAAAAGGGGACCGAGAGCGAACCCCGCAATCCGGTCATCGCGCGGGTGCTGTATCTCCGCAAAATGCTCGAATCGTGGGGGCGCGGAATCAAGCTGATGGTGGACGAATGCGCCAAGGCGGGCTTGCCCAAGCCTCTCATCGGAAGCGACGGGAGGTTTGTGCGGGTGGTCTTTGCGCGGCCTCCTCGGATGGGGAAGACGTCGGAAGTGGCCGCAAAAGCCCCGGAAGTGGTGCCAAAAACTACCGAAGTGGCTTCAAACATGGTGGAAGCGGGGGGGGACACGGGCGAAATTGCGCTTGAAACTGCGCTTGAACTTGCGCTTAAAGCTGCGGGAAAGGAAATCTCGGGTAAGGTGTTCGCGCATTGCCTGCGGACATTGGAAGAGTTTTTGCGGCATCCCCGTGCGACTTTGGCGGAAGTGGCCGTAAGCGTCGGGGTTTCCGCGCGGACGGTCGACTCTTACGTGCGGTTGTTGCAGGACATCGGCATTCTCGAAAGGTCGGGGGCGCGTAAGGCCGGCAGTTGGCTTGTGACAAAGCGAATGGTGGTCGGCGGATCCAGAGACCAGACTTGAAGCAACAGGAATGGAATGAATGGACTGCCAGGTTTGACTGTGGCGTACGGGAGGGATGGAAGATGAGGATTGTACGGGACGATGTGGCCAGGGCGGCGGCGGACGCCGTCGTGGACAGCGCTTGCGGGGAGGTGCGGGTCGGGGCCGGGGTGGATTCGGCGGTGTTCGCGCGGGGGGGCAAGGAGCTGTGGGCGCGGCGGCAGGCGTTGGGGACCCTCGCGGCGGGGTCGGCGGTGGCGGTTCCGGCGACCCAGGGGATGCGGTGCCGCCAGGTGGTGTTCGTGGTGGTGCCGCCGCGCCGGGAAGGGGAGAAGGACGGCGGGGAGGCGGTCCTGCGGGAGTGCTACCGGGCGGCGCTGGAGGCGGCGCGGGGCGCGGGGTGCCGGTCGGTGTCGTTCCCGCTGCTGGGCGCGGGGCACCGGGGGTATCCGCCGGAGTCGGCGCTCCGGGCGGCGCTCGACGCGCTCGGCGCCGAGGAGGACGCGGGCGGGATGGCGTGTTCGCTGTGCCTGTATTCGACGGTGGCGGTGGGGTTGGCAAGCAGTCTGTTCGGGGAGGTCGAGGATTACCTCGGGGCGCATTTCCGGTCGGCGGAGGGCATCCGGCGGTCGATGGAGGAGGCCTGCGACGCGCTGGAGACGTGGGTCGAGGCGAGGCGGCCGTGGCCGGACGAGGAGGAGACGGGAGGCGAGGCTCTCGCCGCACCGTCCGCACCGCCGCCGCCGTCCAGACGTCGGCGCGGGCCTCTTCTCGGGGCGTTGCCGCCGGACTTGGACCGATTGCTGGCGAAGGGGACGGGGCCGGGGGTGGGCAAGGCGCTCATGGCGCTGATGAACCGCAAGCATTTCGACAACCAGCGGCTGATCCTCAAGACCGGCATTTCGAAGCAGTTGCTGTCCAAAATCCAGAACGGCAAGCACGCCAAGGCACCCGACAAGCGATGGCTGCTGGCTTTTTCCGTGGCGCTCGGCCTGACGCTCGACGAGACGCGCGAGTTCCTGGCGACCGCCGGATACGCGCTTTCCCGCGCGAGCAAGACGGATGTCGTGGTGGAGTACTTCCTCGGCCGCGGGAATCCGCGCATCGAGGTGGTGGACGCCGCGCTGGCCTGTTGCGGGTTGCCGACGCTGTATCCCGACGAGTGAGGGGGGGCGCCGCCGCGCCGCCGGCGCGGGCGGCGCAGTGAAAAGTGAAAAGTGAACAGTGAAAAGAGGGGGAGGGGATTGTCCACGGTCCGTTGACCCGGGCGGGCGCGATCCATGCAGAATGGGGGGCGTCGCAAGGATGCGGCGGAAAGGATGCAACGATGAAAAACGCAAACGGCAAAAAGGGGAACGGCGGGCGCATGGCGGGGCGGAATCCGGAGCTGGCGGAACTGGTGTTCGTGCTGGACCGGTCGGGGTCGATGAGCGGGATGGAGCGCGCGGTGATCGACGGGTTCAACGAGCTGCTGGAGAAGCAGAAGCGGGCGCCGGGGCGGGCGCTGGTGTCGGTGGAGCTGTTCGACGACCGCTTCGACGTGGTGTACGACCGGGCGGAGCTGGGGCGGGTCCGGCCGCTGACGGAGCGGGAGTATTTCACGCGGGGATGCACGGCGCTGCTGGACGCGGTGGGGCGGGCCATCCGGCACATCGCGCGGAAGCAGCGGGAGGCGCGTCCGGCGGAGCGGCCGGGGCACACGCTGTTCGTCATCAACACCGACGGCCTCGAAAACGCCAGCCGGGAGTTCACGCGGGAGCGGATCCGGGAGATGGTGCGGGAGGAGGAGGGGCGGTACGGGTGGGAGTTCCTGTTCCTCGGCGCGAACATCGATTCCTACGCGGAGGCCGGGGCGCTGGGCATCCGCGCGGAAATGACGTGCAATGTGGTGGCCGACGCGGGCGGCGTGGCGGCGAATTTCGGGAGCGTCGCGGAAGCGGCGGAGAGCCTGCGGGTCACCGGGACGGCGGGCCGCGCATGGCGCCGGCGGGTGGACGAGGACTACGCCCGGCGCGGGGGGGAATGAACGCGCGGCGGCGGAGAACCAGCAAAGCGGAACACGACAGGAGGCCAACCCTGTGGCTGTTCACGAAACACGGAGTTCAGGGGTGTTCACTCGGCGGGCGTGTAGCCCTCCGGGGAGTTGTCGTTTTCCCTTGCGGCGCAAAAAGTTACACGGCATGGAAGTCGAATTGTGCGGTTTTCCACGGCATGGAAACCGCTTTGTCCCCGTTGTCCCTGCCCTAGTGGCACAGGCGACCCGCCTGCGGGGGAGGGGAGGGGGGCGTCAATCCGCGCCGATGCCCTGGAGGATGCCGAGCATGCCGGTCGCAGCGATGTCGTCGATGATCTTGCCTTCGTCGTCGAAGACGTAGAAGTTCATGACGGACGTGGAGAACTTGCGGCCGTTGGGCTGGATGCCGGCGAAGGGCGCCTTGCCAGTGAAGGTGCCGGTGCAGGTCCACCGGACGGCGACAGTCTTTTCGTCCGCCACCATGTCCTCCAGCTTCCACTGCACGTCGGGGAAGCTCGCGCGCATGAGCGAGACGACGGAGAGATACCCCTCCGCGCCGTGGAGCGGCTCGGGCGAGACGGGCGTCGCGAAGGCGGCCTTTTCGGAGATGAGCTCGCGGCCGAGCGCGAGGTCGTTCTCGTTGATGCATTTCTCGAAGCGGCGCATCGCCTCGCGGTTGCGATCGATTTTCCCGTCGCCGCCGCCGCAGGAGCATCCGGCGGCCAGCAGGAGCCCCGCCGCCAAGCACGCGGCGAGACGCAGTCCGTTTGCGAACTTCTTCATGGTCGGAGTCCTTTCCGTTTCCGTTTGCCGGGGTTTCGCGTGACGTGCTACCACTGGACCGGCCCGTCCAGGATCGTGCCGTCGGACGGGTTGACGGCGCCGGGGGCGGCGGCGACGTATTGGATGCAGAGCATCACGAGCGGCGCGTCGCCGGTGTTGCGGACCGCGCGCTTGCCCGCCGGGGAGACGCGGACCACGCTGCCCTCCTTCACGGGGATGTTGTGGCCGTCCACCTGGTATTCGCCGGTGCCGGAGAGGAAGAAGTAGAGCTCCTCGTGGTCCTTGTGGACGTGGTAGAAGCCGCCCTCCGTCCCGGGCGCGAACAACTGGAACGAGAAGTCCGCGCCGCCGGCCTTCACGGCCGCGCCGCCGAAGACCTTGCCGGGGATTTTCACGCCGGGGCCGAGTTCGAGCACGTAGTCCGAGAGTTCCGCGAGGGGGCCAAGGTCGATGGCGGTGGCGTTGGGGAGGTCGGCGGTGGTTTTGATTTCTTTCATGGTCGGGTCCTTTTGGGTTTGGGTTTGGTTTTCGGGGGGCGGGTGAAATTCGACAGGATGCCGGAAAGGGTGGTTTCGAGGCGGCGGGCGGCGGCGGGGGGGAGTCCGGCGTAGGCGCGGGCGGCGAGGCGGCGCGAAATCGACTCGAAGGCCGGGCGGAGTTTTTCGCCCTCCGGCGTCAGGCGCACGATCTGGCAGCGGGCGTCGAGGGGCGACGGCGCGCGGCGGACGAGCCCCATCCGTTCGAGCTTGCCGACGAGGACCGTCATGGTCGGCTTCGTGCGGCGGGCGAACTCGGCGAGCTCGTGCATCGTGGCCTCCTTCTGGCGGAAGAGGAGCGCGAGGACGTCGCCGTGCGACGGCACGACGCCTTTCAGCCCCGCCGCGGCGAGTTCGGCGGCGATCCACTTGTCCGCGGCCTCGTGGATGCGGGAAATCAACATGATTGCATTGCGTTGCACGGGCGGGACAATAAGTTAGATGTCTAACAAATGTCAAGGAAAAACGGCGCATGGTTTTCAACCACTGGGTCCCGGTTTGCCGTCGCGCCCATTGCGCTCTCCTCCCGACGGCGCGGACGGAGCCGCGCCCTCCATGCGGGGGAGTCGTCGTTTTTGGTTGCAGCGCAAAAAGTTCCAAGGCATGGAAGGTACTTTTGTCCCCGTTGATCCCGGGGACGCAGGCGGCCCGCCTGCGGAATGGCCCATCGCGGGCAGGCCGCCCGCGCCCTCAGGAAGGGGCTTGAAAGGGGGGGGAGGCCATTCCTTTTTGTTCTTTTGTGCAAAACCTCCGTGCTGCTGTCTCGCTGTGCCTCTGTGCGAGTTCTTCCCTCCCGCCTTGCTACCGCAATTACGCGCCGAAGAGTCACCCGAGCGGCACGGCGTAGCGCGTCGAGCCGAAGGGGTAAAGTCGAAGTCACCCGAATGCCATATCGTAATCTTTGCCTGTTTCTGAAAGGGATGCTGGGCAAGGTGGGGGCCGGTGAGGCCGAGATGGGGCGGGTCGCGCTCCGTTGCGACCGATTCCCCCTCTTCGAGCGCTTTTCGCCCGCAATGAATTGCGGTCCTCCCGCATAAGGCAAAATGCGTAAAATGGCTGGAAATAACGTGAAATCACGGCGAATTGGGGGGCGTGGGCGCCTGCGACGACTTGCGACGGGCGACTTGCGGGGAACGGGCGACAGTCGGGCGGCAACGGCGGGGACACCGTTGCTCCAGCGGAGGGGAACAAGCGGCGGCGACGGAGCGCAACCCTTCCTGCAGGGGGCGGCAAGACGCGGGGAGGGGCATTTTGTCATTGCGTGGGGGAGGGGAACATGGCACGCTGGGGGCGAACGTGTGAGGCATGATGGTTTTTCTGGCAATTGTTTTCATCTGGGGAGGATTGGGCGCCTGGCTGGCGTCGGGGTGGCTCTGCGCGGGGACGGGCCTGCGCTGGCGGCTGGGCGTTGGAGTCGTGTTGCTGGCGTGGGCGACGGCGTTCGCCTGGACGATGCTGTGGCAGCTCCGGACGGGCAACCGACTGCCTCGACCAGTCGACTTCGCGCTGTCGCTTTCTTTGCCGTGGTTTGTGTGGATGCCGTGTGTGTTCGGCCTTTTGGAAGTGCTACGGCTGCTGCGGCTGGCACCGGCGGGGATGCCGGGAAGGCGGATCTTCGGATTGTGCACGCTGGGGCTACTCGTGCTGCTGACGGCGTACGGAATGTGGAACGCGTCGCGGCCGCGCGTGACGGTCCACGAGCTTTTCATGGACAAGCTGAAGGGGCCGCTGGACGTGGTTGTCGTCTCGGACCTGCATCTGGGGAGTCCGTCGGCGCGGCTGGGCTTCATTCGGGCGGCGGCGGAGCAGGTGGAGGCCTTGCGACCGGACTTGGTGCTCATGCCGGGGGACATCCTCGACTGGGCACCTGCCCCGCTGGCGGACGAGGCCCTGATGGCGCAGGTCGGGCGGTTCAGGGGCCGCTATGGGACGTTTGCCTGCGAGGGCAACCATGACATCTATGCCGGGGCGCTCCAGGATGTCGTCCGGCGGCTGGGGCAGCTCGGCATCGACCTGCTGCGGGATGAGGCCAAAACGGTGGAGACGCCGGCGGGGCCGGTGGTCATCGCGGGGCGTTCCTGGCCACGCGAGGAGCGGCATTTCGCCGGGAAAAATGTGGGCGGTCGTCCATCCGCGGCCGCGCTGTTCGCCTCGGTGCCGGACGAGGCCTTGCGCGTTATCCTGGACCACAGTCCGATGTTCTACAAGGAAGCAGTGGACGAGGCCGACCTGCAAGTCTCCGGGCATACCCACAACGGGCAGTTCTTTCCGGCCTCGCTGGCGGCGCAGCTGCTCTTCGACAATGCCTGGGGCGTGCTACGCACGAACCGGCTGACCCAGGTGACGACCTGCGGCCTCTCGACGTGGAGCGCGCCGGTCCGGCTGTCATCGTATCCGGAAATCATGCTGCTTCGGCTCACGCCTGCGGGTGCTGGCACTCCGGCGGAGTGACGGGCCGTTTGGCGCAGGACCGCTATCCGCCGGTTGACCGGCCCGGATGCCTGGGGGACTTTTGCTGCTATTTCACGGAAATTTGCGCAGATGAAAAAATGTGTTCGCCTGTACGAGGCGTGACTGGTATAATCAAATGTCTATGGCACGAAAGCAGAAAAGTCAGGGAACGGTGGTACATGGCGAGGTGGCAGGTGTCGCCTTGCAGGTGGCCTGGATATTGCTGTTGCTGGCACTGGCGTCGTATTCCTACCGCGATGTCCCCATGGGTGGGGCGTCGCCGCTCAACGATCCGATGCAGAACTACATCGGGCCCGTCGGGGCGTATGTGGCCTGGGCCGTCTTCGAGCTGTTCGGCGTGGTCGGGTTCGTGCTGCCGCTCGGCATGGCCGTTGCCGGCATCCTCATCCTCTGGAAGGGCGGCGAGCGCCTGTGGCCGCGTCTGGTCTGGATGGGCGGCATGCTCCTGTCCCTCACCATCCTCGCGGACATGCAGGAAGGGGCCTGGCAGAACCTTCTTGCCAACAAGCTCAACATGGCGTCCATGCCGGGGGGCTGGCTGGGGCTGGGCCTCGGGCGCATGGGCTTGCAGCAGATCATCGGGCCCGTCGGCACCGCCCTGCTTGCCGTCGGCATCTTCCTGGTGGGGCTGTTCTTCGTGACGCAGACCCACCCGGCGGAACTCATTGCCCTGCTACGGGATGGCTTCAGCGGGTGGCGCGAGAAGCGCCGCGAGCGCAAGGAGGCCTCCCGCGCCCGGGAAGAGGAGTTCGCCAAGACCCAGGAGCGGATTGAACGCGAGCGCCTCAAGACCGAGCGCGAGGAGCTCAAGAACGAGATCATGCGGCGTCGCGAGGAGGATCGCCAGCAGCGAGAGCTCGACCGCCAGCGCAAGGAGGAGGAGCGGGTCGCCCAGCAGCAGCAGCGCGAGCGGGAGCGGGTCGCCCAGCAGCAGCTCCGCGAAAAGGAACGCATCCGCAAGGCGCGCGAGGAGCAGATGCGCCAGATCGAAAAGGAACGCCAGGAGGCCGAGAAGAAGGCCGCCGAGGAGGCCGCCGCCGCCGCCGAGAAGGCCCGGCTGGAAGAATTGGAACGCGCCCGCCAGGAGGAGGAAGAGCGCCAGGCCCGGCTCAAGGCCGAGCAGGAGGAGAAGGCCAAGCGCTTGCGCGAAGAGGCTGAGAAACGCCGCCAGCAGAAGATCGCCGAGGAAGCCGCGGCCGCCGAGAAGGAGGCCGCCGATGCCGAGGCCGCCGCCGTCTCCCCGCCGCGCGACTGGGCCCTGCCGCCGCTCAGCTATCTCCAGCCCATTCCCGCCGATGCAGGCCAGTCGCGCACCAATGCCGACGAGCTCCAGAAGACCATTGCCACCATCGAGGACACGCTCCGCCAGTTCGGCATAGAGTCGAAGGTGACCCGTGTCGCCCAGGGGCCTGTCGTCACCCGCTACGAGCTGCTGCCGGCCGCCGACGTCAAGGTCGAGCGCATCGCGTCCTATGCCGGCAACATCACCCTCGCCCTGAAGGCCGAGAGCACACGTGTCCAGGCCCCGATTCCCGGCAAGGGCGTCGTCGGCATCGAGGTTCCCCACAAGAATCCCACCGCCGTCGTTCTGCGCCAGCTGCTGGAGAGTCCGGCCTGGGCCACCAGCAAGGCCAAGCTGCCCCTGGCCCTCGGGCTGGATCTGGGCGGCCAGGTTCTGATGGCGGACCTCGCCAAGCTTCCCCACATGCTGATTGCCGGCGCGACGGGCATGGGCAAGACCGTCTGCATGAACTCCCTCATCGCGGGCCTCCTGATGACGCGCACGCCCGAGCAGCTCCGCCTCATCCTGGTTGACCCGAAGATTGTCGAGTTTGCGGCCTATAACGGCCTGCCGCACCTCCTCACGCCGGTCATCACGGATGCGAAGAAGGTGAGCACGGCCCTGCAGTGGACGCTCAAGGAGATGGAACGCCGTTTCAAGCTCTTCCAGCGGGCCCGAGTCCGCGATATCGACGGCTTCAACAAGCGGGTCAAGGCTACCCAGCAGACCCTCTTCGACCCGGACGTGCCCGAAGCCGCCGCCGAAGCCGCCCAGGAGGCCTCCATTGCCCGCTCGCTCGGTGCCGACAGCGCCGCTACGCCCGTCGGCGATGCCCCCGCTGATGCGGCCGTCGCCACGGGGACCGCGCCCGGTTCCGCCAACGCCGCGCTCGCTCCGGCCGCCGTCCAGATGCTGGAGGCGGGCGAGTTCGCCCCCGACGCCATTGCCTCCGGCACGCCCGGAAGCGGGCATTCCCTGGCGGCGCAGGTTGCCGCTTCCGAAAACGCCAGGCACGCGGCTTCCGCCATGAGCCGCGTCATGGGCGAGGAAGACCAGGACGGCGAAGATCCCCTGCCCGACACGCTGCCGTACATCGTCATCATCGTCGACGAGCTGGCCGAGCTCATGGGCGTCGCCAAGAAGGAAATCGAGCCCATGATCCAGCGCATCACCCAGCTGGCGCGCGCGACGGGCATCCACATGATCCTGGCCACCCAGCGTCCGACCGTCAACATCATCACCGGTACCATCAAGGCCAACGTCCCGGGCCGCGTCGCGTTCAAGGTGGCCCAGAAGAACGATTCCCGCGTCATTCTCGACCAGGATGGCGCTGACGCTCTGGTGCCCAAGGGCGACATGCTGGTCATGACCGGCACCAGCAAGCTCGTCCGTGCCCAGGGGGCCTGGACCAAGGACGAGGAAATCCACGCCATCGCGGACTTCTGGAAACGCCAGGGCCAGCCGCAGTTCGACATGGGGCTCCAGAAGAAGATGCTCAAGGCGGGCAAGAAGAAGCACGGCGACGACGAGGACGACGACGAGGACGAGCCCAGCCGCAGTGGGGGGCGTGGCGTCGACGTGGACGCCAGCGACGACGACGAGGAGCTCGTCCATCAGGTGCTCGAGGTCATCCGGACCAAGAAGCGGGCCAGCACCTCGACCGTCCAGCGCGCTCTCTCCCTCGGCTACACCCGTGCCGCCCGCATCATGGACCTGCTGGAGGAGCGTGGCTACATCGGCCCCTCCAAAGGTGCCGCCCCGCGTGACATCCTCTTCGACCTCAGCCAGCCCTTCGAGTGGGAGGAGAACTACGGGGTGCAGGAGGGCGACAACGACATGGATGTCGATGCCTTTGCCGACTCCACCGGCGATGGCGCCATGGACGACGAGTGACGCCTCGTCACCGGACGGATGTCGTGATGCTCAGGAAATACGAGGTCACCGGCATGAGCTGCGCCGCGTGCGTGGCCCATGTGGAAAAGGCTGCCCGCGCCGTGCCCGGCGTCACCGAATGTAGCGTGAACTTGCTTACGCGCTCGCTGCTGGTGCAAGGCGACCCGGCCCCCGGCGCCATCGAGGCCGCTGTGGCCGCTGCCGGCTATGGGGCCAGTCCCGTCCGCGATCATGCTGGGGCGGACCGCCTCCTTCGCGACAACGAAACACCTGTCCTCTGCCGCCGCCTGCTTATTTCGATCCCGCCCTTCCTCGTCCTTTTCTACGGTCTGCTCGCGATGCTGTGGCCGGCGCAGTTCCCACTGCCCACCCGGCTGCACGAACCCCTTTCCGCCGGCTGCGTGCAAGGCCTTCTGGCCCTGTTCGTGGCGCTTGTGAACCGCAAGTTCTTCGTCTCGGGCTTCAAAGGGCTGGCGCACGGGACCCCCAACATGGATACCTTGGTCGCGCTGGGGGCCGGGGCCGCCTTGCTGAGCGGCTGCTGGCGCCTAGTCCAGAACCTGCTCCTGGCTCCGGATGCCCGCAATAGCATGTATTCCTTTGATTCCGCCGCGATGATCCTGACGCTGGTGACGGTCGGCAAGTGGCTGGAGGCGAAGGCCCAGGGGCGTACCGCCAACGCCCTGGCCGCCCTGGTCCGCCTGACCCCGCGCACGGCCACGGTCGAGCGCGACGGCCAGGAAGCCGTCGTCCCTGCCGAGACCGTCCGCATCGGCGACATTTTTCTGGTGCGCCCGGGCGAGCAGATTCCCGTCGACGGCATTGTGCTGCCGGGTTCCTCCGGGGCCGTTGATGAAAGTGCGCTGACGGGCGAGAGCCTGCCCGTCGACAAGGCTTCAGGCGATGAGGTCGCCACCGCCACGCTCAACCAGAGCGGATTACTGCGCTGCCGGGCCACCCGCGTCGGCCAGGACACCACTCTCGCCCAGATTATCCGGACGGTCGCCGATGCATCCGCCACCAAGGCTCCGGTCGCGCGCATGGCCGACAAGGTGGCTGGCGTCTTTGTCCCGATTGTGCTCTTGATTGCCTTGCTGACGCTGGCCGCCCAGCTGATTCTGGCGCACCTCGACTTCCTGGCTGCGCTAGAGTACGCCGTCTCCGTGCTGGTGGTCGCCTGTCCCTGTGCGTTGGGGCTGGCTACGCCGGTCGCCATCACGGTGGCCAGCGGTGCCGCCGCCCGCGCCGGCATTCTCTTCAAGACGGCGGCCGCCATCGAGGCTGCCGCTCGCGCCCGGATCGTCATGCTGGACAAGACCGGGACCCTCACCGAAGGCACCCCTCGCGTCACCGAGGTGCTGCCCGCCGAGTCCGCTCCCGGCCCGGATGGCCCATCCCTGCTGGCTCTTGCCTATGGCCTTGAACGGTTTAGCGAGCATCCGCTGGCCAAGGCCATCGTGCAGCGGGCGCGCAACGAGGGGGTGACACCAATTGACGTCCACGAGTGGCAGGCCTTGCCCGGGGCCGGCGTCCAGGCGCTGGATGCCGATGGCCACGTGCTCCGGGGCGGCTCGCTCGACCATGTTTCCAGCCATGCCGATGTTTCCGCCGAGTTGCGGGGCCGCGCCGATGCCCTCGCCGCCCAGGGGTGCACCCCGCTCCTCTTCGCGCGAGATGCCCAGGCCCTCGGCATCGTCGCCGTCGCCGATGCGCTGCGTCCCGACGCGCCCGGTGCCGTGGTCGCCTTGCGCGACCTGGGACTTGCCACCGTCATGCTGACCGGCGACAACGCACGTACTGCCCAGGCCATCGCCGCCGAGGCCGGCGTCGACCAGGTGGTTGCCGGCGTCCGCCCGCAGGGGAAGGCCGAGGCCGTGGCCGCCGCCTGTGCCATTGCCCCCGCCATCATGGTGGGCGACGGCATCAACGACGCCCCGGCCCTCGCCCGGGCCGATGTCGGCATGGCCGTAGGCGCCGGTACCGATGTCGCCCTCGACGCCGCCGATGTCGTCTTCCTCCGCTCCCGGCCGCTCGACATCCCGGCCGCCGTCCGCCTCGCCCGCGCCAGCCTTCGGATCATCCGCCAGAACCTCTTCTGGGCGCTCTTCTACAACGCCTTGCTCATTCCCGTGGCCGCCGGACTCTGGGAGCCCATGTTTGGCTTCCACATGCATCCTGCCCTGGCCGCGGCCGCCATGGGGCTTTCCAGCCTGTTCGTGGTGACCAATGCCCTGCGTCTGGCCCATTTCGACTTCTATGGCCCAGACGACAGCCGCCATCCGGCTCCGCTTCCACTTCCCAGCCTCCAGCCTTCCTCAACCTCGGCAAGTTCACCCCAAAACCAGGAGCTCCCCATGAAACAGACGGTTCACATTCAAGGCATGATGTGCGCCCACTGTGAAGCCCACGTGATCCAGGCCCTCAAGGCCCTGCCCAGCGTCAGCGCCGTGACCGCCAGTCATGTCGACGGCACCGCCGTCCTGCTCGTCAGCCATCCCATTCCCGAAGCCGACCTCCGCCGCGTCATTGAAGCCGCCGGCTACACCTTCGTCTCCGCCGCCATCTAGAGCGGTTTTCAAATTACTGTAGCCATTTGGCGGGCGGCTTCCGGAGGTGCGGCTTCCAGCCGCGCAATTCATTTGGGCGCGACAGGATGTCGCACCTCCGAACCTTGCGGCCACACATTTTCGCAAAATGCTCTAGGCGTGGCGGGGGTGGAGGTGGTGGCGCTGCCAGCGGTGGAAGAGCCAGAGGGCGAAGAGGGCGCCGCTGCCTTCTCCGAAGATGATGGCGGTGGTGAGGGCGGAGAGGCCAAGGCAGTAGTCGAGGACAAACATGAAGGGGATGTAGAAGAGGAGCTCGCGGGCGCAGGCGTGGAGCATCGTGCCCGCGCCGTAGCCGACCGCCTGCATGCAGAAGGAGGTGTTGTAGTTGAGGAACTGGAGGGGCAAGGCCAGGCACCGGATGCGGAGGAAGCCCGCGGCCAGGGCCAGCGTGGCCAGGGCCGCCGCCGGGTCGACGTCGGCGCGCGCGTTGAGGAAGAGGCGGCAGACGAAGGGCGAGAAGAGCAGGAAGAGGGGCAGCGTCAGGCCGGCCGTCGCCAGACCCCAGCGACGGGTGGTCGCCAGCACGGCCTTCATGCGGGCGTGGTTGCCGGAGGCGTAGTTGTAGGCCACGAGGGGCAGCATGGCATGGCAGAGACCGATGTTGATGGCGTTGGGCAGGCGCTCGACCTTCATGACGATGCCCATGGCCGCCAGTTCCAGGTCCCCATGGGCGGCGGTCAGGGCGTTGAGGACGATGTTGGCGACGTCGAAGAGGGCGGTGAGTAGCGCGGAGGGAATGCCGACGCCGAAGAACGAGCGCAGTTCGGCCGCGCGGACATGGCGGAGCTGGCGCGGGTCCAGGCTGAGGGGGCTTTCGGAGGTGGCTCGGGCCATGGTGGCGACGAGGTAGGCGCAGGCGATGGTATTGGCCACGAGCGTCGCCAGGGCCGCGCCCAGCACCTCCAGGCCGTCGGGCAGGAGCACGAACATGAAGAGCGGGTCGAGGGCCACGTTGAGGAGGCCGCCCGCGCTGAGGCCGAAGCCGGCCTGCCGGGAGTAGCCGAGGTGTCGGAGCAGGTGCGCCGCCACCACCGAGAGGACGATGGGCAGGGTGCCGAGGACGACGACCCCCAGCACGTACTGGCGGGCGAAGCCCAGGGTGTGGGGCGAGGCACCCAGGAACGTCAGGATGGGGTCCAGGAACAGCCCGATGACCGACGAGTAGGCCAGCGAGACGGTCACGGCTCCCCAGAAGGCCAGCGCCGAGACGCCTTTGGCCTGGTCGGTGTGGCCGCCGCCCGCCAGTCGCGCGAGGAGGCTTCCGCCGCCAATCCCGAACAGGTTGCCGAGCGAGGCGGTCATCATGAAGATGGTGAAGGCGAGGGTGACGGCGGCGGTCTTGTAGGCGTCGCCGGTCTGCCCGATGAAGATGGCGTCGACCACGTTGTAGACGAGATTGACGAGCTGGCTGGCGATGGTCGGGATGGCCATCGTCCAGAGGGCGCGTCCCACCGGGAGCTCCTCTAAGAGCCGGCGTTTGTCCTCGGTGACGTGCATGGGGTTCGGGGCAGCCTGGCCGGGCGGGGCGGTGCGCGGCGTGGGGGACGGCGGGCAGGGGAGGGGAGAGGCTAGCGCACCTTGAGGGTGGCCAGCGCCAGCGCCGCGCAGATGAGCGACACGATCCAGAAGCGGATGACGACGGAGTTCTCGGCGGAGTCGGCGGAGCGTCCGGCGGCCTTGAGGTGCTGCTTGGAGATGATCTCGAAGTGGTGGTGGATGGGAGTCATGAGGAAAGGCCGACGCTCGGGGGGGAGTGTCTGGCCGGTGCGGCGGCGGTAGGTCTTGCAGGCGGCGCGCTGGATGATGACGGAGCCGGCCTCCGCCACGAAGACCAGCCCGGCCAGGAGGAGCAGGAGCTCGTGCTTGACCAGGGCCGGCAGGATGGCGATGACGCCGCCGAGGGCCAGCGAGCCGGTGTCTCCCATGAAGACCTTGGCGGGATAGGCGTTCCACCACAGGAAGCCGCCGACGGCCCCCAGCAGCGCCGCGCAGAAGACCGCAAGCTCGTTGCTGCCCGTGATGGCCGGCAGGTGCAGGTAGGTGGCGAAGAGCGAGTGGCCCGCCAGGTAGGCCAGGACGAGGTAGGCCGAGAGCGTCGGCGCGTAGGTGCCGGCGGCCAGGCCGTCGAGGCCATCGGTGAGATTGACCGCGTTGGTCGCGCCCAGCATCAGCAGGAATACCAGCACCAGCTCGACGAGATGGGTCGGGTCGTGGAACAGCGGCTCCTTGAGAAACGGCAGATAGAGGTCGTCGATGTGCGGGGCCAGGGCAGGGATGGCGTTCATCCAGACGATGGCCACCAGCGCCCAGAAGGCCTGCAGGACGAGCTTGGCGCGTTCGGAGAGGCCGTCGGAGTTGTGGCGGCGGATCTTGAGCGCGTCGTCGAGCGCGCCGACTCCGCCCATGTAGAGGAGGGTGGCCAGAGCGAGGTGACATTGCGGGACGGTCGGCAGGCAGCAGAGGAGGGCCGACAGCGTGCAGGCCGTCAGGATGAGCAGGCCGCCCATGGTGGGGGTGCCGGCCTTGCCGCCGTGGTGGATGGCTTCCCATTCCTGGCCGGTGCGCTCCTGCTGTCCCAGCTTGAAGCGGTAGAGCGCGGAGATCATGCGGCGCCCGAACGCCAGGCAGAACAGGAACGCCAGGGCGGCGGCCAGGCCCGCGCGGAAGGTCGTGTAGCGGAAGATGTTGAGCCAGGTCAGGCGGTCGGAAAGGAGCGAGAGGTAGTAGAGCATGGCGTGAGTCGTTTCGGCGGAAAGCCTAGAAAAAAGTACAAAAAAATGGTGGCGAGAACCGGGATCGAACCGGTGACACACGAATTTTCAGTCGGCGGCACGGTGCGTTTTCCGGGGAGTTTTTCCTTGTTTTGTCATTTGTGACAGATTGTGTGGCAGAATCGCCCAAAAATCGGCGGCGGAGGCCGGGGTGGCCAGGACGCGGTAATGGTTGAAAAGGGTGGTGACGTCGCGGAAGTGTCCCATGTCCATCGCGACGGCGTGAGGGGGCGAACCTGCGGCCAGCGCGTAGGAGGCGAAGGTGTGCCGGGTGCCGTAGGGGATGAACTCGACGGAGGCGGCGTCAAAGATCGCATGGATGTGGAGGTAGGCGGCCTTCCGTTTGTACGGGAGGAGCGGGAAGGCGGGCGGGCAGGCCTTGAGCCAGGCGGCGAGGGTGGGTCGGATGGGGGCGTAATAGGAGCGGCGGAGCTTGTCGGATGCCGGGGAGACGAGGATTTGGGCGTGGGCCGCGTCGATGTCGGCGGGACGGAGTCGCTGGATGGCGCCGGGGCGGATGCCGGTGAAGAAGGAGAGGTAGAGGTAGGGGAGGAAGCGGGGGGCGGTCTCGGCGGCGGCGTCGAGGATGGCGCGGACGGCGGCGGGGGAGTAGATGGAGGGAACGGAGGAGTCGGTGCGAGGCTTGGGGATGGCCGCCCAGGGGTTGCCGTCTGTGTAGCCGGCGCGGATCGCGAAGGACCAGAGCGCGCGGGCGACGCGCCGGAGTCCGGCCGCGGTGGACGGCGTGAGGGCGGAGATGATGGGGGAGATGTCGGCGACGGCCACGGAGGCGATGGTGCGGCCGGAGATGGGTTCAAGCTTGTGGAGGTGGGTGACGTAGGACTCGATGGTCCGGGGGCGGCGGCCGGTGGAGCGGACGAGGGCGAGCCATTCGTCGGCGACGGCGGAGAGGAGGGGGGAGGTGTCGTGTCGGGCGGCCTTCCAGGCGTCGATGCCGAGGCGGACGGCCTCGGTGAGGGGCAGTCCGTCGGGGAGCATGTCGAGGGCGGCGCGGAGGGCGGCGAGGTCGGCCGGGCGGAAGGGTTGCGCGGAGGTCTGGCCGAGGCGGACGGACTCGATGGCGGTCTTCAGGGAGTCGAGGGAGGTGGAGGAGAGGCGCTTGCGGCCCGCCCCGCGGGCAAGCGGAACCGTGGCACGCCAGGTGCGGCCATCGTTCCAGACGTGGCTGTCGAGGTAGCGGAAGGATGTCTTCTGGCTGGGCATGGCGGCGAGCGGCGAAGGAAGAGTGCCACGACGGCGGGGGATTGCAAGGAGAAAAGGTTGACGGTTGAAAAGTTGAAAAGTTGAAAGGTTGAAAAGTTGAAGGGGTGAAAGGGGGCCGCCCGGCGGAGCGGGCGGCGGCAGAACCGGCAAGGGGATGGGAGGGGGTGTTGGGAAATGCAGAAAACTTGTCGCAACTCGTCAGGGGAAGCGGGCCAAAGCGTGACTAGTTGTCACGGTTCAGGGGGTCAGGGCGTGCGGCGTGACAAGGGGGACCGGCGGGACGGGAGGGACGGGACGGACGGGACGGACCAGGCGCAAGGGGAAAAGCGGAGTGTGGCAAACGTATACGGCTGTTCGCAGTTGCATGAATGCTCTTTCGGAATAAAGCAACTGCCGCCCCCGTGAAGGGACGGCAGGCGCCCGTTCGCCGAAGCTACAAGGGGTCTCACAACGCCGGGGAGAGTAGCACACGGGCTTTCATGGCGTCAAGGCGCGAAAGGGTCTCACACCGGATGGAGGAGAGGAGATTCCGCCTCCTCGAAGACCTCCTCCCCCGGTCGGATGTCCGGGGCGATGGAAATCTTGGATTGCGTGTCCATGTATCGGAGGAGGAAGTTGAAGAGGACTTCGCCACGGAAGCGGCCGATGCCTTCGACGAGCTCCTTGTCGCCGGGGTCCTGGCGGGCGAGGTCTGCGAGCCTGGCGAGGTCGTGTCCGATGGCGATGACGCTTTGCTTGATTTTTGCGGCGGCGGGGAGGGATTCGTCGTCGAGCATGATGTGCATGGAGAGGCCGAGGCCGCCGAGGTAGCGGCGGACAGCTCCGATGGTGAGCTGGTCGTCGGTTCCGGCCTCCATGCGGTTCAGGGTGCTGGGGGAGATGCCCGCGCGGGCGGCGAGCTCGCGCTGGGAGAGGCCGCGTTCCACGCGAAGCCGTTCGAGTGCGCTGACGAGGGCGCAGCCTTCGTCGAGGCGCGCGACCTCCTTCCGAAGCCCGTCGGGGTCGCCGACGAGTTCGCCGAAGGCCTTGATGTCTTCTTCTTTCTTTGCGTTCATTTCGTTTCTCCTCCGAGGCCGGCGATGATTTTCCTGCACATGTCGATGTCTCCGCGCTGCGTTTCCTTGCCTCCGATGCATAGGACGGACAGGGTTTCGCCGCGCACGCAGAAGTAAAGCCTGGTCTCCTTCGCGTGGGGGATGCCGGTCTGGCCGACGCGCCAGAGTCCGCCACCCTCGGAGCGGAGGAAGCCGAACTTCGCATTCTGGAACGGTACGCCTCCACGCAGGGTGTCGAGCAGCTTCATGGTGTTTCGGATGCACGATGCCGTCTCGGCAGGGTGCTTCCTGTTGTAAGCCTTGAAGCGGTTCGCGTTCGCCAGGGTGTTGTCGAGCGTCCAGGTCATGCCGTAATGCCTCTTGCGTGGGACATCTTACCCCTGTTCGCCTCAAATGCAAGACAAATACTAAAAAACTGTCCCATGGTTGAAGGCGTCCACGTAGACAATGGTTCGGATTGGCATGGTGTCCTTTCAAAAAATACAGGGGCCGTCCCGAAGGACGACCCCGCGCCCTTTCGCCGAAGCTACCGGGGTGGTTGACGCCCCGAACATACCAGCCGAGAGGGCGGCTGGCAATGGGAAAAGAGGACGGGGGGGCGAGCCTATTGGTCAGCTGGCAAACGTTTTTTCCGGTCGGCGTAAAGGAAAAGGCCGACAAGGGATGCGAGAGAAGACCCCGACAAGATGGTGCCAGCCACGCTATGCCCTTCGATGATGACCCATGCGCCCGACACAATCCCAACAAGTCCAAGGACAAAACCGAAGATTTGTCCGCGGCGGAGAAGGGAGTTTTTTGTTTCGACAATCGAGGTTTCCAGCCTGAGGCGGGTCGAACTCTGCGCTTCCGCCATGGCGAAAATTCGTTCGGCGCCTCCAGGGACACAGGCCCCATAGCGTTCCAGCTCTTCTGCCGGAGGGAGGGGGCCTGAATGGTAGGTTCGGACGGCCACGGCCCCGGGAATCGCAGGAGAGGACGGCTTTCTCGGAGCGGGAGGAAAGTCGCTCGGTGGTCGGTGGGTTTTGTTCCTATGGCTCATCGGGGGCCGCCGGCAAAGGGGGGCGGGGCATCACGGCCAGGAAGTCGGAGCCGACGGCCGCCCAGTCTGATAGAAGGGCGATGGCGTCGGCGTCCTGCGCGGAGAGGCCGGGGAATGCATTTTCCGCGCAAACTCCGCCAATGTCCAGCACGGACCCCATTCCCGTAAGGAACGGATGATCGGGCAGCCATCCATGCCAATACGGATGCCGGATGCGTGGAGGTTTTTCAAGTGTCGCCATTTCGCTCATGTCTGCACCACCGTTGACGCCCCTGACTATGCCGCGCGGGGGGGCGGAGGGCAAGGAAAATTGTCACGAGGGAGGGGAACACGGGACAAAACGGGGCGGGCGGGGAGGCGAAATCGCGGAATTTCAACGGATTTTCGCGCTGAAAATTTTTTGCAAAATCTAGAGGTCCTTGGGGGTCATGCCGAGCTGGCGCATGATCTGGCGCTGGAGTCCGGCGGGGAGGTTGCCTTGGTGGCAGGGGATGGGAAGGTTGCGCGGGACTCCTGGCTTCTTGAAGATGTAGTGGCTGCCGTGGGCGCGGACAAGGACCCAGCCGCGGGCGCGGGCGGCGCGGCAGGCGTCGGCGAAGGTCCAGGGCTTCACGGGCAGACGGGGAGGCGGGCGCGGCGGCGGTGGTTGCGTCGGCGGCGACGGGATTCGCCGGGGACTTCGACGACCATCTCGAATCTGCGGCCAGGGTCTTCCATCCAGTCCCAGGGGTCGTAACGGTAGAGGGGGACGTCGGGGTGGTCTTCGAGCTGGCTTTCGATGTAGGCTTCGGCGACCTCGCGGGCGTTGGCGTGGGCCTCGGCCAGGGTCCGCGCGTCGGTGGCGCAGCCGGGAAGGTAGGGAAACTCGATGGAATATACGTAGTCGCCGGACTTGTGGGGCCCGGGCTCCTTGTGTACGACGTACTCGACCTTGAACTTCATGCTGCTCTCCTCGTGCGCCCAGAATCCTATCGCAGGGGAAGGTGCGGGGCAACTAGAAACGCGGGACAAGTAACGCGGGACAAGGGACGGGGGGGCGGGCGGAGCGGCTTATGAGAGGAAGGAGGTCTTGAAATCCTTGCAGAATGTGATCATCAATTTGAAGAATGGAAGGGCGGTTTCCGCAGAAAACTGTTTCAATTCAAATATGTCGTGCATTGGAAGTTTTAGCACGACGTATTGGTTTTCTACCAGGGATGGCATATAGAAAATGTCGAGGAATGCGCCAATGCATGAGGTGACGGGGGTTTGTTCCATTTTTTTATGTCCAGGCCGGAAAAGCATATGAGCGGGGCGTCCGTGGACAAACGGATCAAAAAAAGAAACGCCCCAGTCGAAAAGCGAGCAACATTCTGCAAATCTTGGCGTTCCGTATTCATCCTGAAAAATGGACTTCGTAATGTCGTTGTATATCATCTTGCGTACGTGTGGTTTTTCTTCGATGTTGGCCAGATGATCGGCAAGAACGAACATCAGTGGAACCAGGAAAATTGTTCCCGTATCTTTGTCGCCGAGCTTTGCCGCCTCCAGTAGCTCGCAAGCCTCATTATAGTATTTGCCGAAGAACAGAGCGAATTCCGACTCCTTGCCTTCCATGGGCGCCTTTGGGGCGTCGCTTGCGGGCTGGGAGGAGGGGGCGGGTAATGCCTTGCAAGCGCGAGAGAGGAGGGAGGAGAAAGCGGGAGCGGGGAAATTCCTGAAATAATTGTCGAGATTGGGGTCGTTGTCGGAAAACTTCTTGATGGTCTCTCTGACCTTCTCTCTCATCAGAGGCGCCTTCTTTTTCAGAATTCTCTGCTGTTTGTCCGTGTCATACGCCTGAAGATTTCCAGCGACCAGATGGTAGAACGCACAATAGGCTGACGCCAGATCCTCCCACGTTCCTTCACGGTTGCGCAAAATGAGCTCTGCAATCACCTCATCGGTGATGGTGTCGCGATCATTCGAAGCGTTGATGGCAATAGCAATGAAGCGCGCCTTCATTTCGTCCAGTTCGGGGTGGTTCCGCTTCAAGCCAAGGTAGTTTCTGGTCGAGAAGCAGCCAGGCATGAACCACGTTTCATCCAACGAAAGAAAACGGAATATGGACATAATCTTGAAGAAGATGAAATAAAAAGCGATTCCAGCTAAGATGCCGACAACAGCCCCGAAGGAATTGAGGATTGGAATTGAGGCGAGGAAGGCGAGGAGGGCTGCTAGAAAGTACATTTATTCACTCATGTGGTAGGGAACATATTCATGATCCGTAAGGGGTGGGTGGGGCTGCGGCAAGCTGTGGGGCATCAGATGAAGACCGGCCGGCCTTCCCGCAGGAGAGGGCTTCGATGACGCGTTGCTGGCTCTCGATGATGGAGAGGAGGCGGGAGACCTCGGCATCGCGGACTGCGCCGCCGGTGCTGACGGTGGAGTGGTTCGCCGCCACGGACCCGCCCGAGGCCGTCAGAGAGACGCCGGTGGAAGGCTCGTCCGTCAGGCCGAGAAGCCAGTCGGAGGACACGCCAGCGCTTTCGGCAATCTGGCATAAAGTTCTCAGGTCAGGTTCGCGTTCGCCAGTCTCATAACGCGAATAGGAGCCTTGTTTCAGTCCTAGTTTTTTCGCGAATTTCCCTTGATTTTCCTTGCCGCGCAACAATTTCAGTCGCGCCAAAAACGGGGCAAAATATTTTTTCATTTTTTCTCCATTTTGGTATTGACGCTTTCTCCACTTCGGTATATTCTTCGTCTCGTTACGGGCAACAAGTCACACGATAGAAGGCTACCATGAAAGGCGGTATGATGCAAGAAGCGACAACGGGGCGGGGCGAGGTTCAGCAGGTGCGGAGGGTGATCTGGACCGGGGTCGGCGCAGCGGCTGCTGCGGCGCATGTCACGACGGCGCACATCAGCTATGTGCTGCGCGGGGAGCGTCCGGGGAGCGCGAAGGTGTGGGACGCCATCGAGGCGGTCGGGGTGCGGAACGGGCTGACGGGGAGGCTGGCGAAGAGGCCGCGGCGCGCGGGGCGCGGGGCGAAGCCGGTTGAAAGGTTGAAAGGTTGAAAAGTTGAAAAGTTGAAAGGTTCCGAAGAACGGGACGACGAAACGACGAAATGAGACAAGAGAGAGAGGAGAAAGAGATGAGCTGGACGCAAGTGATGATGCAGAGGCCGAGGTTGCTGAGGCGATTCGGGGATGTCGTGATCGACGTGAACGAGATCGTGATGGTGCAGAACAATTCGGTGTGGCTGCGCACCGAAGGCGGAGCGCTGAAATGGTATGGCGTCGGTGGTGAGGCCGCCGACGCCATTCGGAGCTACTTTACTCCGGCTTCTGAGCGCAAGCACGAACAGTCTTCAGGCACTGCTGGTACAGTGCAAGAATCCTGTCGTTGTCAGCATTCTGATCGTTCTTCGTCAGAAGAATCCGCAGAAGCTCAAGAGCGACTTCAAGATCGGTCATGCGTGGTCACCTCCTCTCCGGCGGAAGGGTCCGCCGGAGGGGAGGATGGCACGGGGGCGGAAGAGGGAGCAAGAGAGATGGCCGAGGAGGTGGGTTTTTGTGGCGAGAATGTAGAATGCAAGGTGGCTTGCATCCTCGAAGATGGAGTTCCAAGCGGGTTCTTCCTGGAAAAAGAATTCACCCCGCGCGTGTTTGCCCTGCATCAGCTTGAGGAGACGGGGGACATCAAAAAGACCATCGATGATTTGAAATCGATGGCGGTCAGATCGCCTCACAACTATTACGACTGTGGCGATCAGGTCATTTTCCACAAGGGGCTGCCTCACCCCTATAACGACGACAAATGTTGGGAGGCTGCCAAGTGGTTGGATGAGAACGCGGAGCGTCTGACGCTGATTCCGGGCAAATGCACTCGGGTTCGCCTCCCTAACGGCAATATCTGCCGGGAGTTGTTGAAGGGGTATAAATGCTTGAAAGGTTGAAAAGTTCCGAGGAGGAGAGAGATGAGCGAGGATGCGGTTGAGTATGAGGCGGGAGTGGCGGAGCCGGAGTGGGAGGAGGGCGACACGGCGAAAGGCGTGGCGTCGGAGGTGGCGGACCTGCGGAAGGCCGCCGAGAGGCTGGTGGCCCTCGCCGCCGGCGCGACGGCGGAGGCCGACGAGCGGATCCGCGAGGCCCAGGAGCTGCTGGCCGAGGCCGAAACCGTGAACGCCTGGGCGGACCGCGTGGAGAGGATGCTGACGGTGCATGAGACGGTTGAGCGCGCGCAGGGCGCGGGTTGAACAGTTGAAAGGTTGAAAGGTTGAAAGGGCCGGAGAGGAGCGACGGGATGATCACGCGGGAAGAGATCGAGATGATTGCGACGGCGGTGGTGGAACGGCTGCGGGCGGGCGGCGGCGTGGGCGGCGCGGTCGCGTCGGGGGCAGACGAGATGCTGTCGGTGGACGAGGTTGCGGAGCGTATGGGGGTGACGCGGGGGCGGGTGTACCAGCTGCTGCATGACGGGGAGCTGCCGGGGGTGCGGATCGGGAAGCGTCAGCTGCGGGTGCCGGCCGGCGCTGCGATGCGGGCGGTGGCCGGAGCGCAGGAGCGGCGGGTGAAGCTGGCGCGGTGGAAGAAGGGCCGGAAGGAGCGCGAGGCGCTGAAGGCGGCGGCGGTGGCGGTGCCGGGGTGAAAGGTTGAAAAGTTGAACGGTTGAAAAGTTGAAAAGTTGAACGGTTGAACGGTTGAAAGGTTCTGGAGAGAGGAGTGAAGCGATGATGGCGATGGTGAACGTGGGCGCGGTGCTGGCGGAACGGGCTCGGAGGCAGGCGGAGATGGCGCGGAAGGAGGAGGCCAGGAAGCAGCGGCGTCGGGACATCGAGGATGCGGTGGCGTTCGCGGTGGCGCTCGGGCCGGTGGTGTTCTTCGCGGTCGCGTTCGTTTACGGGGCGGTGAAGTTGTGGCTGGGGCTGTAGGCCCTGCCCACGCAATGGAATTAAGCGATGATGAACGAGAACTTGAAAGGGCTGCCGTCCGTGGGGTTCGCATCATTCCCCTGTCCAACAGCCATTCAGACGCCGCCTTACGGACGGGTGGCGGCGTCGCTTTCCCTTCCCCGAAGGTTCGGGGTTGGCCTCGCGGAGGCGCAAGTGCAATCCGCAAGGACATGGCGCGGAAGAACAATCGTGGTTCCTCTGTGCGATCGCGCCACTAGGGCTCCCCGCGGACGGAGTGTCCGATGTCCGCATCCTTTTTGTGCGCGCCGTGGCCGACCGGGAACGAGACATGCCCGGCGGTGGCGAGCTGAGCAATTCAGTGACGTGGTGTCCTTTCACGTGCGGCGCGCACATTTTGATTTCCGCCGCGGGTGCGGCGGGTGAACGAGAACGAAACGAACGAACTGAACGAACGAAGGAAAGGAAGCGGGATGAACGCGACAATGGAGAGGACACGGGAGATGAAGGAGGCCTGGATGGAGGAGCATCAGGGGGGCTGGTGCGACGGGACGCCCGCGGCGGAGGGGCTCTACAAAGGGGCGAAGGTGATCAATGTATTCGTGGGGCTGGGGATGCGGCGGAGGAAGTTCCAGTCGCAGGAGATCGAGGAGGTGGACCTGGTGGTGGTGCGGCTGGGTTGGCGGGACGGGGCCGGGGAGCCGTATCGGTATGAGACGGGGCCGATGAAAATCAGCTCGTCGCCGAGGAGCGCGCTGTGCCGCTTCCTGCGGGAGCTGCTGGGGCGGGAGGTGCGCGGGATCGTGCGCCCTGAGGGGCTGCGCAAGCTGAAGGGGATGCCGTGCCAGGTGACGGTGGGGGAGCGGCGCCGGGTCATTTCCGTGGTGAGGGCTTGGTGAGGATGAATGAGGAGAGAGCGATGATGGGGAACGAGATTGCAAACACGGCTGCCGGACAGGGACGTTCTTTCCGTCCTGTTCAGCCCCAGCGGGGCGGGGTGTCCGTGCGGAGCCCCGCACTTTTGGTGGCAAGGGACGGAGGATGGACGCCGTGAAGCTGGGCGTGGTGTGTCTGCTGGGGGCCGGGTTCCTGTTTGGCTGGTTGGCGGCGGAGGGCGCGTTCGCGGTCATCGAGTCTCACTGGCTGGAGCGGATCGAGGCCGCCGAGGCCCGCGCCGCACGCGCCGAGGAATGGGCCGAGGTCGTCGAGGAGGAGGCCAGGATGTGGGTGGCGGAGAGGGAGAGATGAGACGGACGTGCATCAACACCGTGGACCTCTTCTGCGGGGCCGGCGGAGCCAGCACCGGGATGGAGCTTGCCCTGGAAAGGCTGGGGCTTGTCCACAAAGGGCTCGCCATCAATCATTGGCAGGTGGCCGTGGACACCATGAAGGCGAACCATCCGGCCATCGACACGAAGCAGATGTCCGTCGAGGAGGCCGTGCCCGCCGACCTCGTTCCGGGCGGGGTCGTGGACCTGCTCTGGGCTAGTCCGTCCTGCACGCACCACTCCAGGGCGAAGGGCGGGAAGCCACGTAGCAACCAGCTCCGAGCGCAGCCTGAACTGATCCTGACGTGGCTTGACCAGCTTTTCGTCCGCCGCATCATCATCGAGAACGTCCCCGAGTTCGTCCAATGGGGGCCGCTGGGGCGCGACGGGCGGCCTCTCAAACGGAAGGAGGGGGCGTGCTTCGCTGCGTGGGTGGAGGGCATCCGTGCGCGGAACTACGAGGTGGAGTGGCGGATCGTCAACTGCGCCGACTATGGAGACGCGACGAGCCGGAAGCGGTTCTTCCTGAAAGCCGTGAGGAAGGGGTGCGGGCGGATTCGGTGGCCGGAGCCGACGCACGCGGAGAATCCGGAAACGGACCTTTGGGGCAAGAAGCTCAAGCGGTGGCGCGGAGTGAGGGAGTGCCTGGACCTGGAAGACCTGGGGCGGAGCATCTACGGGCGGAAGACGCCTCTGTCCGAAAACACGTTGCGGAAGATTGCCGTCGGCATGGCGCAATACAACGGGATTTTCCTGATGGACATGCTGGGGACGGACGGCAGCGAAGCGGACTACGCGCGGCGGTGCCACGGGCTGGAGGAACCTTTGCCGACCCAACACGCCGGGGGCAACCGTTGCGCCGTCGTCCGTCCGTTCATCGTCAGACTGAACCGGAATTGTTTTGCGGAAAGCGTTGACGAGCCTCTTTTCGCGGTGACGGCGGGCGGACAGCACCACGTTTTGTGTTCGCCGATGGTGCTTGACCATTTCCGCAACGGAGAGGTGACGGATGGGCGGGAGCCGCTTGGCGCGCAGACGACGCACGACCGTTTTTCGGTGGTGACGCCGGTTGTCGTGAAGGACGGGGACGGGCTTCCGCGGCTCCCGGACGGGCGGTATCTCGACATCCTCATTCGGATGCTCAAGCCGTCCGAACTGGCCGCCGCGCATTCGTTCCCGGAGGACTACAAGCTGACGGGGAACAGGACGGAACAGGTCAAGCAGATCGGGAACAGCGTGCCCGTCCGGACGGCGGCGGCCATGTGCGAGGCGGACTTGAAATGCGCATGATTTCCGGCGGGCGTCCGCCGGGGAAGAGAAACAAAAAGAAACGAGAGAGAGAGGAGAGAGGATGAGCGAAGAGAGGGACGGGATGTACGCGAAGGAAGATGAGAGGGTGGAGGGAATCGAGAGGGAGATGATGGCCGTCGCGGAACTGGTGGAACGCAACGAGGCGGAGACGACCGTCGCCCAGGAACGCCAAAGCCGTGCTTCGGAGTTGCGGGGTTTTGCGGCGCGTATCGGCGCGGCGCGGAGGCGTGAGGCGCATGCGCTTGATATCGCGAAATGGCGCGAGTGCCTGGACTTTTCGTCGCGCGCCCACCGCTCCGGCACCAGAATCTACAACATCATCAGAAGCGTCGGAAGCGGACGGCTGACGGCGGACGCCGCCCTGCATCAACTGGTGGAGGACTACCACGACTTGCGCGAGCTGGGCAAGGCCATAAGCGATTTTGCCTGCACGCTGAGGAAAGGAGGCGAGGGATGGCCGGAATGAACGTATCCGGGAGCCTCCTCGGAAGCGGCATCGTGGTGCTGTCGTTGAAGGAGTACGAGGCGCGGGTGAAGGAGCTCGACTATGCGTTCGAGCAGTTGAACGCGCATGAGGCGCAGAGCCGGCAGATGGCCGACGAAATCAAGGAGATGCGCGGCGAAGTCGAGGGTCTGAAACAAGACAAGGACGCGACTTCCGACTACCTTGTTTCGTGCTTCGAGGCGCTGACCAAAATCAAGGCGATCGCCCAGGAAATCCTCGGCGCCGTGTCGGCCAGATACATGCACGGAAAGGCGGCCGAAATCGAAAAGCTCTGTGACGACGGTCTCTTGAACCGGATCGAGAACAAGGAAGGAGAAGAAGGATGAGCTTGAAGGATGACCGGGAGAGGATTCTGGCGCGGCTGGGGAAGCTGAAGGCCCTGGCGGATTTCGGGGCGGCCGGGGAGCGGGAGAATGCGAAGGCCGCCATGGAAAGGGTCGCGGAGAAGTATGGAATCGACCTGGACAATCTGAACGAGGAGAAGGAGACCGATTACGTGCTCGAGTTCAAGAGGGGGTGGCGGCTGGACCTGATCCGTCAGCTTGTCGGCCTGGGGAGGATCGAGTGGCATGGGTCCCTGGATGCGCCGCATTGCAATATCTATTTGCGCAGGCAGGGCGGGAAGGTCGCCTATTACTTCGTGCGCTGCACCGCGGCGCAATGGACGGAGCTCCGGGCGAAGTTCGACATCCTGGCACGTGATTACGAGAGGCAGCTGAGGCTTTTCTTCCGGGCCTTCCTGGAAGCGAACGACCTCCTTGTCCCCAGTGCTCCCGACGGCACTAAGCCGTCCGCGCAGGAGATCGCCGACGCGATGGATGCGCTGTCGATGGCGCAGGGGATCAAGAAGAGCTCGGTGCGCAAGCAGATCACAGCAACGAGGGGGCTGCTGGCGGAGGAGGGCGGCACGGCGGCCGCCCGGCAAAACGGCGACGGCGAGAAGGGAGTGGGATGATGAGCGATTATGTTTTCACGATCGGCGAGAAGGATGAGTTGGGCTTCCGGGAGGTGAAAGCAGAGAGGGTGAATCCATGCCCGCTGTGTGGCGCGAAGCATGAGGACTACCACACACGCAATGTCTGGATATATGCGGTCAAGAGAGGCTCCTACTATACGGCCGGTATAAAGTGCATGAGCTGTGGACTCAATATTGAACGGTGCACGGAGGATTTGCAGGGCGGGTCGTTCGAGGAATCCATCAGGATGGTCTTGTTTGCCTGGAACAAACGGGCACAGGAAGGAGGCGAGTGATGGGTGGAATGAGGTCGATTGGATGCCACATTGACGAGGCGGACCCGAACGTCCTGGTCGTCGCTGGGCTGGAGGGCGAGGTGAGGTATGAGTTTTCGACGGCGGTTGACGCCGCGAAGGCGGATGCTGCCGTGACGCGCGCGATGTTGGCGCTAGATCTCGCCCTCCTCCTCGAAGCCGGCGGAGCGGTGAAGGTGGGCCAGCCCGTGATCGGTCGCATGTGCGCGAACTGCGGTTCGCCAAGGAATCTGTGCGACGAACCGACCCGGACGGTGATGCACTTCTGCGAGAACTGGACGGAGAAGAAGGAAGGGGGAGAGTGATGTCTTACGGAGTTTACACCGCAGACCTCAAGGGTGTGTCGTTGAGCGGGAAGTCGCTTGAGACCTGCCGCAGGTATTGCTATCCGGGACACGTTATTTGTGAGGAGAAAACGCGCAAATACGGGGTTGCCGTCGAAATAGAAATTCGATGGAAGTTCCTCGAAATGGCATTCTGCCCGGTTTGGCAATATGTTGCCATTGGCCCGCTTTTTATCAGGTGGCGGAGCATGAAGCATACTTGGGCTGGCAAGATTGTGGAATCTGGAGACGAGGAAGGAGGCCGGCCGTGAAGACAATGACGAGAAGTGAGTGCGCGGTGTTGTCGCTGGTGCTGAAGGGGGAGTGGTACGACATGATCGAACGCGGGGAGAAGAAGGAGGAGTATCGGGATGCGAAGGACTACTGGCTGAAGCGGTTTCACAACTGGCACCTGAACGTCAACGCGGCCTCGGCGCCTGTGGTCGAGTTCCGCCGTGGACACGTGAAGAACGCTCCGCGTATGGCGTTCTGGTGTCTTGGGTTGTCTACGGCAGCCGGCATGATGAGCTACGCCTACACGGACGAGCAGAGGCATCCCGAATGGGGGGAGCCAACATGGCCTCATTTTGTGATTCGGCTCGGGGGCCGGGTGGAGCTGGTGGACGACATGGGCGGCCGACGGAGCGGCCGCGGGCAAAACCCGTAGGGAAGGAAGCGAGGCGACAGCGTGAGCGTGAGCGATGTGGTGGCGATGGCGGCGTGTGGCGCGATTACGGGGGTGGTGATTGTGCTGGCTTGGGTGGCGGGGAGACATGCCGGGTATTGGGCGAGGGTTCAGGAAGAGAAAGACGCAAGAGGCATACGATGAGCCAGCTGATTCAGTGGCCGAGGGCGAAGTACTGGGACAAGCCTTGGAATCCGGTGATCGGGTGCAAGCCCGTGTCTCCTGGGTGTGCCAATTGCTATGCAAGGGCGTTGGTCACGGGGCGGTGGAATTTGACGGGAATCTGTAGCCCGGATTTCACCCCCACATTCAAGCCAAAGAGCAAGATTCCGAAGCACGGCGTGATATTCTGCGGCAACATGACCGACTTGTTCGGGGAGTGGGTGCGGACCATGCAAATTTTCGACTGGTTCTCAGAAATGTGGACCCATGGAAAGTGCGGCCCCGAGCCCAATCCTGCCACCTATCTTTGGCTCACAAAGCGCGCTGGCAGATTGGGAGATTGCGTCTCCGACTACACGGAATGTCCAAACGCCTATTTCGGCGTCACGGCGGAGAGCTCGGGATGGTTCGAGAAACGCATGTATGCGCTGGCATCGTCGTGCGCCGACATAAAGAAGGCAAGATGGTGGCTGTCCTGCGAGCCGCTTCTTGGGCCGATATGCCTTGCTCCCTGGACGAGACTTTTCGGCTGGGTCGTGGTGGGCTGCGAGAGCGGGCCGCGGCGGCGGCCGTGCAAGGTGGAGTGGGTGGAGAGCATCGTGGAGGAGTGTCGGAATGCGGGGGTGCCGGTGTTCGTGAAGCAGCTCGACATCGGCGGGAGGTGCGTGACGGACATCGAGAAGTTTCCGGAGCATCTGCGGATCCGTCAGTGCCCTGGTCGAAGAAGGGAAAGGAGTAGATATGCCGGTGAATAAGAATAGGCCCGTGGGGCTGCGGTACGGGACATCGAGGAATGGGCGGCGCTGGTGGGTGTATCTGGGGACGGAGGTGCTGCATGAGGGGCGGGCGATGAACCGTCGGAATGCGCGGCAACGTGCGAAGGCGTGGATGGCGGACTGGCTGGCGGCGGAGGACCGGCGGTATCCGCCACAGGAGAAGAAGGAGGATAATCGATGAGTTCGATGGTGCCGTTCACGCGGGAGGAGCTGCGGGCGATCGGGGCGACGTTCGCGGGGGGCACGAGCCTGGACAAGCGGGACCGTGCGCTGTTCGCGCTTGGTGTTTGCAGCCGGTGGCGGATCAGCGAGATGCTGGCGCTGCGGCGGCGGGACCTCCTGGACCAGGACGGGAAGGTGCGGCGGCATATCGAGATGCCGGGGCGGTTCACGAAAACGCAGAAGGCGAGTCGTCTGGACATCGGGGAGCACCTGGTGGGGATTCTGGCGGCGTGGCTGAAGGAGTGCGAGGCGTGGGGGTGCTGGCGGAGGGATGATCCGGCGTTTCCGAAGGAGGGGGCGCGGGTGGCGCTGGGTCGGAAAGCGGCGTGGAGGATGGTCAAGCGGCGGTGCGCGATGGCCGGGGTGCCGCAGGACCGCCACGGGACGCATAGTTTCAAGAAGACGGCGCTGGCAGTGGTCTACGAGCACTGGGTGGAGAAGGGCGACGCCGACGCGCTGCGGAAGACGCAGGCGTGGAGCGGCCATGCGAGCCTGGCGCAGCTTGAGGCGTATCTACGCGAGCTGCCTGGCGGCGTGTATTCGGTGGGGCAGGAGCTGGCGGCCGGAAATGCGGAGGAGCTGTGAGCAAGCTGACGTTTTCGACGAAGGAGGCTGCGGAGTTCGTGGGGATGGGCGAGGCCTATTTCAGGAGCTACGTGCGGAGGGGTTATGTGAGGAAGAAGCGGGGCTGCCATGACAACAACTGGCAGTTCACGCGGAAGGAGCTCGAACGGTTCGCGGAGGACCGCGTGAGCGTGGACGAGGAAGCCGGCGACGGGGAGGACGGGGCCGACGGGACGGACGAGGGGAAGGGTTGAAAGGTTGAACGGTTGAAGGGTTGAACAGTTGAAAGGTTGAAGGGTTCTGGGGGTTGGAGAGAGAGAGGAGAGAGATGAAGCTGCGGAAGGTGACAATCGAGATCGATGTGGCCCAGATTCTGGCGGACGCGTCGAACGTGGAGAAGGGACGGCAGTTCTCGAAGCTGCTGCGGGCGATGAGCTGCGGAGAGGCGAAGGCGGACGATCCGGCGTGGGTGCGGGAGGCTGTCGGGAAGGCCGCTGCGTTGCAGCGGGCGCACCTGCGAGGGGCCGAGGCCGCGAACAAAAGGCGAAGGGGATTTTGCGCTAAGGGCACAACTCCTAGCGACGCGCACAGCGTGACGCAGAGCGATGCGCACAGCGTGACGCAGAGCGTGACGCACAGCGATGCGCACAGCGTGACGCAGAGCGTGACGCACAGCGATGCGCACAGCGTGACGCACAGCGTGACGCAGAGCGACATGCAGAGCGACACGCACAGCGTAGCGCACAGCGTGACGCAGAGCGATACGCACAGCGTGACGCACAGCGTGGAAACGCCCAAAAAGGCCGAAAATCTCACGCGCGCGGGGTCTTTATTGAGCGAAAACTCTAAGAATCTCTCTATCTCCCCCTTGAATAGTCCCCCTTCCTCCCTTCCGGGGATTGGCGAGGTCGGGGCGGGGGCGTCGGAGCCGTCGGTGGCGACGGTGCGCCAGATGCTGCAAGACCGGCTGTCGGTGCTGTTCCGGCGGCGTCCGACGACGCGGTGGAACGACGCGGAGAGGAAGGCGCTTGGCGAGATTGCGAAGCGTCCTGGGGTGGAGGAGGAGCTTGCGGAGATCGAGAGGCTGTATCGGAGCGGGTACAAATATCGCCGGAAGGACATCAAGACGCTGTTGAACAACTGGACTACTGAGCTGGACCGTGCGGCGGGATATTTTGGCCTGCGCGAGCCCAAGCGGAGTTTTGAGGAGCAGCTGGAAGATGCATGAGACGAGGACATTACTGGCAGCGGGGCTGTCGCTGAAGACGGATCCACGGCGTCGGGAATTGGCGCCGGCGGTGATGGAGGAGCGGCTTCGGAAGGGGCGCGCGGCGCTACGTCGGATGGGGTACGAGCTGACGGATGGGAACAGCGAGGCGGTGGATGCGATGCTGCGGTTTGCGGCGACGTTCTGCGCGGCGAAGCGAGGGGAATGCGACCTGCCGAGGCGCGGGGTGTACCTGTTCGGGCCGCCAGGCGTGGGAAAGAGCACGCTGGCCGAGGCTGTGGCGACGCGGATGTGCGGGATTCGCTGGAAGTCGGCGGCGGAGCTGGCGCGGCGGTACGCGGAGCGTCCGGCGTGGGCGCTCAACATCCTCGACCGCTGGGGATGGGACGACTTCACCGAGGTGGAGGAAACGCACCTGGTGATCGACGACATCGGGAACATCGGCTCGTCGGCGCATTTCGGGAGGAGCCTGGACGGGGCCGAGATCATCCGGATGCGGCACGAGCAGCTGGTGCGGCATGGGACGCTGACGATTCTGACGGGTAACCTCGACGGCAAGGACGCGGTGGCGGCCTGGGCTGGCCCGCAGGCGTCGCGTCTGGCCGAGATGTGCGATTGCGTCCAGATCGAGGGCATCGACCGCCGGAACGCGAGGAGGAGGCGGTGAGGCATCAGGCGTCCATCGGAGAGCTGCGGGAGGCCTACGTTGAGGGGATGGACGGCACGGAGGTCCGGGAATGGCAGCACCGCTGGGAGGCGGAGCACGGCGTGGAGGACATGCGGACGGCATATCCGCCGTATGTGATTGGGCGGGCGACGGCGCAGCGCTTAGGCATCAGCATTCTTTCCGCGTTCGGCGGGATGCGACTGAACGGGAAGGCGTATCGCTGGTGTCCGGCGTCGGGGTTTCTGCTGCGCGAGGACTTCTTCGACTGGATCGTCGAGAAGCTGAAGGAGTACCGCTCCGAGGAGCTGCGCGAGCGGAGACGCCTCCGCGCGGCCGGGGCGACGCTGCCGGGGTTGTGAATTGGTGCCGAACTACCGTTGAACGGTTGTTGAACTCCCTTGTTCCGTCGCCGGCCCGAAAAGGGTGGAACAAAACAGGCAAAGAACGATTTGATGGGGGTCAAGGGGATGAAATGGTGGGGAAAACGCGCGAAAAGGGCCAAAAACGTCCAAAAAATGCCAGCGTAAAGAAATGGGCGACGTGCATTTTCGTCAATGCTGTATTGACAAATCCGCATTTTTGAAAGTCCAAAAAGGGGGTATTTTTGTACGCCTTTGGATTCGCGGGCGCGAAACGCGCGTAATATGGAAAGGCGAAAAATGGCCTTCCGAGAAAAAAGTGAAAAAAAGACTTGACGCGGCGTGTGGGGATGTGAGGGTCGTGCACGACAAGGGTTTGACGATGGCAGATTTGATGGCAATAGTCGCGCCGGTTGCGAAAGAGCCGGAGGATCCGCTGGTTCTGGCGGGAGCGCCGGCACTGGACGGGTCGGACGCAGCACCGACGCCGGACGAGCTGGCGGCGGACGCGATCAGCGCGGACCTGGCGGGCCGGTTCCGTGCGGCGCAGGATTCGCGAAAGGAGATCGAGGCGTCGATGCTGGCGGACCAGCGGCGGCGTCTGGGACAGTACTCTCCCGAGAAGCTGGCGAAGCTGACCAGGCAGGGCGGGAGCCGCGCGTTCGACCGCATCACGGAAGCGAAGTGCGCGGCGGCGGAAGGTAAGCTGGTGGAGATGCTGCTTTTGAGCCGCGGCCATCCGTGGCACGTGGAGGCTACTCCGATCCCCGACCTCACTCCGGAGCAGGAGGAGGAGATCGCGATGGAGCTGGCGCGGGAGATCGGGGAGGAGGCGCAGCAGTCGCCGATGGGCGGGGAGGATGTGGAGGCGCTGTTCCTGGAGCGCTGGAACGACGCGAAGGCGCGCTACGAGCGGAGGGTCAAGGAGAAGGCCGATGCGAGCGCCGCGCGGATGGAGAAGCAGATTTCGGACTACATGGAAGAAGGCGACTGGCAAGGCGTCCTCGCGGATTTCATTTACGATTTTGTAACCTATCCGGTCGCGGGCATCATGGGGCCGATTCCGTACACGACGATGCGCGAGAAATGGACGGCGGACGGCGTGACGTGGGAGGATGACATGCAGGTCGGGTTCGAGCGCATGGACCCGTTCGGCATCTATCCGGCCGCCATGAGCGCGGAAGCTGGCGACGGGGACTTCTTCTACCGTCGCCTCATCCCCGACGACGCGGCGCTGGAGCTCGGGCGGATGAGCGGGGTGATTCCCGGCGCGTTCGAGAAGGCGTATGCGGCGCACGGCAAGATCGGGGACGGCGACGTGGACCAGCAGATTGCCGAAAGCGAGAACAACCAGGGCAAGACCGGCGACGTTTTCAACCCGGACAAGGGGCACGAGCTGGTGTACTGGTGGCACCGCATGACGCGGAAGGAGGCCGCCGGGGCCTGCCGCCGGGAGCTGGAGGAGGGGGAGCAGCCGGACGAGCGCATCCCGTACTACGGTCTCATGCTCAACGGCATCATCATCACCTGCGTGGAGAACTGGGACAGGAGTGGACGTCCGCAAGTCCACCTTTGCAGCTTCGAGAAGAAGCCGGGGACCATCTTCGGGGAAGGGATTTCGTCGCTGATGGCCGGGCCGCAGGCGAACCGGAACTCCAACCGCCGGGCGCTGAACACGAACAGCGACATGAGCGCGCAGCCGGCCCGCGTGGTAAACAGCGAGCGGTTGCAGAATCCGGAGGCCGCGGGGACGGCGTTCCCCGGTCAGGTGTTCCTCGTGCGTAGCAGCGTGATTCCCGGCGACAACCAGCCCGCCGTCTCGTATCTGGAGACGCCGAACAACACGGGCGCGATCCTCGCCGCCATCAAGCAGACGGACCAGGACGCGGACGACATCACGGGCGTGTTCCCGCAGGCCTACGGCAGCAACCGGCAGGTCGGCCCGGCGCAGACGCTGGGCGGCCTGCAGCTGCTGCGGGAGGACCAGGCGACGCGGCTGAAGCTAGGCGTCGTGCATATGGAGAAGTGCCTGCGGAGCTTCTTTACGGCGATGGCGCGGTTCATCATGGTGTTCGGGCCGCGGGATTGCTGGGGCGACCAGAAAGTCACGGTGCAGGGGCCGATTAAGCTGTATTTGGAAAGCGCGGCGTCGGACGTTTACGTGGCGGACATGGAGCTGCTCAAGACCTACAAGGAGGAGATGGGCATTGCCATCCGGCCAGAGGCTTTCGTGCGGCTGGCCCGGAAGGTTTTCGAGACGCGGCGGGAGGATCCCGCGGACTACATGCTGACGGACGACGAGCTCCGCCAGGAGAAGGAGCGCATGGAGCAGGAGGCGGCGGCTTCCGCCGTCCCGCCGCAGGGCGCGGAGGTTCCGCCGGAAGGCGGCGAGGAGGCCGGCATTCCGCCCGGCGCGCCGCCGCTGGAGGACGTTCCGCCGCAGCAGGGCGCGGAGCTGCCGCCGGAAGAGGGCGCGGAAGCCCCCGCGGAGCCGCCCCCGCCGCAGGAGGATCCGCGAATGATCCAGGCGCAGGCGGCGCTTCTCCGCGCGCAGACGGCGGACCGGGCGCAGGCCGCCCGAGAGGACCTGGAACGGCGCAAGCTGCTGCTCGAGGAGACGAAGCTGGTGAGCCTGCTGCGCCTAGCACAGCGGAAGAACGCGGCGGAGGCCGCGGAACGCCGTAGCCGCATCGAGGCGTCCACGTTCGGTGCGCTGGGGACGGTCGGCGGCACGGGAGGAGCGGCATGAGCACGAATTTCAACCCTTATCTGGCAAACGACGCGGAGCTGGAACGCGCAATCGTCGCGCTCCGGGCCGCGCGGCCGGGAGAGTTCGCCGTCCTCGTCTCTCGCCTGGAGGGGTGGCGGCGAAAGGCGTATCGGGCCGCGTGCGGGGCGGAGGGCCAGCAGTCGGACCGCTCTCTGGGCTCGTCGCTCGCCTTCGACGACCTGCTGGGGATGATCGCCGACGCCGATGGCGTCATCAAGGAGGAGAAGCAGCCCGAGGAGGAGAAGGAGGCTCCGCCATGGGACGAATGACCACATCCATTTTTGCGACCGGGCCCCACGGCCCCGCCGCAGGAAAAACGGCCCCGCCTCGACCGGAGGAGACCTGGGCCGCAAACGCATCCGGGAACGTCCCGCCACACCTGCCGGTGACCTGGACGTAAGTAGGCAGACCCCTTCGGAGGCGTCTTCTCCGCGCTGTTTTCCGAGGGCACATAGCGCGGGGATGCGGCGTTCCGGCCATCGCCGGCGCGCCTAAAGGAAGAGACATGGAAGACAAGACCCAAAGCCCCACAGACACCAAAGGTACGGACCCCACGCAGGGAATTCTCGACGGCGCGCCGCAGCTCGACAACGACGGAGGCCTGGTCACCCAGGACGCCCTCGATGCCGCTTCCGACGCCGCCCTGGAGAAGGCCCTGGCGGACCTCGAACGGGATGCCGTAGAGGGCCAGCCGCCGGATGACGACGGCAAGCCCGACGACGGAACGCCCCCGGCGGATGCGAATCCCCCGGCGGACAAGCCCGCCGAGCCGCCGCCCGCCGCGCCGAAGGAGCCCACGGTGGAGGAACGGATCGCCGCCGCCCGCGAAGAAGCGCGGAAGGAGGCGATGCGCGAGGCCGCCGGACGATTCGGAAGCGAGAAGCAGGCCCTGCTCGCCCGCACCGCGGAACTGGAGGAGCAGCTGGGGAAGACCCGTCAGAAGCAGCCGACGTTCGACCCGGACGCGCCCATCACGGACGAGGACCGGATTGCCGTCGGCGGCGCGAACTGGAAGGACGACTACACGACCGAGGACATCGACCGGGAGGTCCGGGAACGCCGTCGCAGCGTGGCGCATTTTGCCGCCCCGCTGGTCAACGCGGCCCTGGCCGCCGCGCAGAGCTCGGTTGCCGAGGAGCGACGCGTCGCGGAGCTCTTCGCCGCCGTGGACGCCGAAGTTCCGTCCGCCTCCGACCTGGACGCCAACGCGGAAACCAATGGTTTCAAGGAGTACCTCGATGGCCGGATGCCGGGAACGGCGTCCACCCGCCGCGAGGTCGTCGATGACGCCATCCGCCGCTGCAAGCTGGGAATCCCCGGCGCGCTCGATGTTGCAAAGGAAGTCATTTCCTCCTGCTACAAGGGCTATCTGTCCGACACGTCGCCTTCCGCCGACAAAACCAAGTCAACCGCAACCACAACCACGCCCGCTCCGAAGGCCCAGCCCGCCGTCGTGATGCCGAAGCTCCCGTCCGCCTCCGCAGGCGCCACCGCCCCTCGTCAGCAGAAGATGACGATGGAGCAGGTGCAAGCCTACCTGAAGAAGGCGGCCACCAAGGGAGAAGAGGTCTATCAACGTGCCCAGGCCTGGGTCGTGGAGCAGGCCGCAAGCGGGAACATCGTCGGATAGGCCGACGGCCGTTCCCAGTCAACCAACAACCCCCGAACATCGGAGATAAATCATGCCTGCTATCGAACGTGCAGCCGGCCACCCCAACTGGGTTGGCAAGCTCATCCCGGAGCATCTGTATGCTCCTCTCATCGACGCCCGCATCTACGCGGCGACGTGCCTGCCCCAGATCACCACCTCCAAGTACAAACGCGAGGAGGCGATGGCGGTCAAGAACATCGGCGCGACCGTCCACGTGCAGCGCGCGCCCGTCATCCACACCCAGAAGTACGTCAAAGGGGGCGAGATCGAGATCGATCCCTCCATCGGCGACGGCTTCGAGCTGACCATCAACCGGGCCAACACCTGGAACAAGTTCCACGACCTCATCGACGCCACGGCCTCGCCGCACAAGAATCTCACCAGCATCGAGCTCTCCGCCGCCGGCGACACCGAGGCGGTGGACATGGAGACCGAGTGCTTCGGCGAGTGGGCGAACTTCCCGGACGCGAACAACGTCGGCAACACCGCCGGCTTCCAGACGCACCAGCTCGTGCTGGGCACCATCGACCATCCGGTCATCCTCTCCAAGGACAACGCAGTCAGCTACTTCATGCAGTTCGGCACGCTGTTCGACGAGGTGAACCTGACGGACCGCAACGGCACGCTGTCCGTCGTGATGCCGCCCGCCGCGTCCCTGCTGTTCCGCCAGTCGGCCCCGGTGATCGACTCCAGCCAGTCCGGCGTGAAGTCCTCGCTGCAGACCCGCCTGTTCCGCAAGAGCTATGAAGGTATCGGCGACCTGTACACCTCGACGCTGCTGCCCTCGCCCGCGTCCGGCGTGTTCCCGATCCTCGCCCTCCGCGCGGACGGCCTGGCGTTCTTCGCGAAGAACCTGCAGACCCGCGCGAACCGCGAACTGGAAAAGACGTTCGGCACGCTCTCCAGCGGCGTCTACGTCTACGACTGGAACGTGATTCGGCCCGAGGCCATCGCCATCGGGTACGTCAAGCTGTCCATGCCGACCATCACCACGGAGCAATAAGCTGACAGACCGGGCGCGGGGAGGCGCCTCCCATCCCGCATCTCCGCCTCCTCCGCCCGGTCCCTCTTCCGACACCACACCACACCCCATAGGAATCACATCATGAAAAAGAAACTGTTTGTCCTGGCTCTCGCCGCCGCCGTCGTCGCATCCATCGCGGTCGTGGCCGCCGAAATCGACCTCACCGACGGCGCGACTGGCGTCGGCATCAAGTCCGCCGACAAGGCGTTCGTCGTCTCGACGACCATCGACTTCGAGAAGACGACCGTTGCCGCCGACGACACCGCCGTGCTGTTCGTCAAGCCCGCCGACTGCATCCTCGTGAACACGTGGGTGACCGGCGACTTCGCGACCGCCGTGGCGGTCAAGAAGATGCCGGCTTCCACCAACGTCTGGTCGAGCATCGGCAGCGTCACCGGCTCGGTGAGCTCGGCTGTCGCCGTGGCAGGGACCGTCCTGGACACGGAAGATGTCAAGATCGGCGCGACGTTCTCCGCCGCACCGACCAGCGGCGTCGTGACCGTGCACAGCCTGCTCTACCGCCTCGCGGAATAGCCCAGGAAAGGAACGACACCATGGCAGCAAAAACCATCAACCGCGCAATGATGCGCAAGAAGGACGGGCGCATCATGCCCTACAGCGAAACGCTCATCGCCAAGCACCCCGGCGCATACGTCGAATGGTCCAAGGAGACGGGGGCGGCCGACCGGCCGCTCGTCGCCGCGAAGAACGAGACGCCCCTGCTGAAGGTGCCGGATCCCGGACTGGCCCCCGCGCCGTCCGCCGCCGGCGTCGTCCTGCCCTCCGACATCGACCCGGACAACCCCGCCGACCCGGCCGCCGAGGCCGAGATGGCCGCGCGGCTCGCCGGGGCGAAGGCCGCCGCGCGCGGCAAGCGCAAGTAGGGGCCTCCGAAGATGGCCGCCCGGAACGAAATCGTCGAGCTCGTCCGCGCCCGCCTGCGCGGCATCCCGGAACCTGCGGCGCGCGTCCACGTGCGGCGCGCGCTCGCGGAGGTCTGCCGCGACACCAAGGCGTGGACGTGCGACCTGACGGCGACGGTCCCGGACGGCCAGGAGGCCCCCGCTCGCGGTCCCGCCCTGCTGACGCTCTCCGAAATCCCCTTCGACGCGGACATTTTCGCGCTGCTGGGGGTGGAGGGCGTCACGCCGCGCGGCTCTGTCATGCCCCTGCCAGCCGAGGCGTTCCGGCTGCGCGGACCGGTCCTCGAAGACCCGCGATCTCTCTCCCGCGGCTATTCGTCCGTCCGCGTCCGCGTCGCCCTCGTGCCAAGGCTGGCGGGTCGCATCCTCGAAGAGGCGCCGGAGCCGCTGCTGAACCGCATCTCCGACCTCGTGACGGAGCTGGCGACGGCCTACGCCGCCGGCGAGACGCGAATGCCCTGGGCGGACCCGCAGCTGGCGCAGGCCTCCCTCTGGCGCTACCAGCGCGCCCTCGGACGCCACAACGCCATCGCCATGCCGGAGCTCCGGCACTATCACGTCCTCCCCTCCATCGAAGAGTAGAGCATGAAATCCATCCGCCTCTCCGCCTGCACCCTCCTCCTCCTCGCGTCCTGCGCCATGACGGGCGTCCAGGCCCTCGCGGCCACCGCCCGCGTCACCGTGGACGTGGGCAGCAAAGACATCGCATCCACAAACACTCTCGCCCTGGGCGAAAACGCCCTCGTTCTCGTCCGAAACCTCGGCGACAGCCAGCCCGCCGACCTCTTCGTCTCGCTCCATGACCGCCGCAACGGTGAAATCCTAGCTGGTGCCTCCAACTTCGTCGCGGACATCCAAACGTCAGTTTGGACCAACTGGTCGTGGAGCGGGACATCTTCCGTCCCGTCCGTCGTCTCCTCGACCGTCACCAACGCCATCGGCTATCTCCCGCTGGACACCACAAACCTGTTCGCCCGCTTCGCAGGCCTCCCGGTCACCGCGGAGCGGACGTTTATCCTCTCCGTCTACGATGCTTCCAATCGCTGGGTACTTGGCCAGGACGATATTTCCATCCGCAATTCCGCCCTCTGGTCCGCCCCGACCTCCTCGCCTTTCAAGTCCTTCCCCGATTACTTCCTCGATCTCCTCCGCGAGACTAATGCCGTCCTCTCTGCTGCCCTCTCTGCTCATATTTCGGACACGAACAACCCCCACAACGTGACCGCGGCGCAGCTGGGCGCACTGACGGCCGAGTCAGACCCGCTTGCCCTTCCAGCAATCCAAGCTGCAAGCAATGCCCTAAGTTCCACCCTCTCCGCCCATGTTTCCGACACCAATAATCCCCATCGTGTCACGCTTGAGCAGCTCAACCAGTCAGACGAACTTGGCACCCTCCTCTTCGCCTATGGTATCAACGCATGGCTCAACGAAGGCTTGAAGTACATCACCTGGACCGACCACCGTGTCGATCTCGAAAATGGCACCTTTTATGGGGCGTGGGATTTTTCGGACTATCCCCCCTCCTTCGATGGCGCCAGGCTGACTACCACCAACGACATCAATGCTGCGATGCGAGACATGGACGACGCCTTGTCCGCCGAATTCGAGTATCTTTTGGCCGCAATTCGCGCTACTTCCAACGCAATTCCCTCCGCCTCCGGCTTCCCACTAACCATCAACGCCGACTTCGCATCTTTCTCCGCGACCAATGTCGGCTCCATCCAGCTCGCAGGCGCAACCAACGAGCTCGCCGTCGTGGACGGCAAGCTCAAGTACGGCGGCAAGTCCGTTGCAGGAGTCGCGAACCTCACTGCCGGACGCAATATCGAGCTGTCCACCAAC
>JAFTAH010000153.1 GCA_017458625.1 Kiritimatiellia bacterium
TTCGTCCCCCCCACCGCCCCCTTCCGCTACTACATCGCCTCCGCCGACCGCAAAACCGCCTTCTCCAAAGACCCCGACGCCCTCCGCGCCGCCCTCGACCTCTACCCCTCCATCCCCGCCCTCCTCCCCGCCGAAGGCGACATCGTCAAGCAATACCGCCCCGACTTCCTCAAACCCTCCCGCTCCCGCCGCGCCCGCGAGCGCAACCTCGACCGCTACCACTCCGACGGCATCCCCTTCCTCACCCCCGACGTCATCTCCCTCTTCCGCCGCCACGTCGACACCGTCACCGCCGGCTTGGGCATTGACGCCGACACCCTCGCCCTCCAAGCCGTCCTCACCCCCCTCCCCACCTCAAAACTCGCCGACCTGCTCGCCTCCTGCGGCCCCATCCCCGCCGCCACCGCCTGCGTGAACCTCCCCGGCGCCATCGCCTCCTTCGCCGCAGGCCCCGCCCCCTCCCTCCCCCCCGGCCCCCTCGCCGGCCCCGAGCGCGCCTTCGACCGCTACCTCGAAAACCAACCCTTCTCCGCCACCCTCTACCCCCCTGCCCCCCCCTCCGCCCTCCCCCGCGCCCTCGCCTTCTTCGGTCTCAACGACCTCCCCGACGCCCGCTCCGCCCTCCACGCCCGCCTCGCCCGCCACTCCGACGCCCTCTCCATCGCCTCCCCCGACCCCTACCGCGACATCGCCGTCGACACCCTCTCCTTCGCCTCCCCCGACGCCCTCGCTGACCTCCTCGACAACCTCTTCGGCCCCAATCTCGCCGCTTGCGCCCTCCTGGCCAACGCCCCCTCCTCCGCCAACGTTCCCGTCTCCCTCGCCTGGCTCCCCGACGGCCTCCTCGTCGCCGTCAACGACCCCGACTCCGCCCTCCTCCACGCCGCCATCGACGCCACCCTCGATGGCGGGTTGTCAACCCTCCAATTCGAGCAGTCCCCCGCCTTCCGCGCCGCCTACCCCTACCCCGACGGCCCCGCCCTCGTCGTCGCCCACCTCGACCTCCCCGCCATCCTCGACCTCCTCCCCTGGAAACTCCAATTCAAGGACGAACCCCTCCCCACCCCCTGCCCCATCGACCTCTTCGCCTACATCGCCTCCGACGCCTCCCTCGTCACCCGCCTCCGCGCCCCCGCCTCCCTCCTCAAAGCCATCAAACACGGCTCCATCTCGCCCTCCGGTAGCGCCGTCGTCTCCCCCTCTGGGGGCGCAGGCGGCTCGCCTGCGGTCGGGGGTTCGGGGGCAAAGCCCCCGTCCATTGCCAACCCCTCCCCCTCTCCTGATGGCGGGCCGTCGGCCCGCCAAACCACCCCCCTCTCCCCCACCCCCTTCATGGGCTACCCCGAGGCCTACGTCCTCTCCAACGCCCATCTCCACGCCGTCGTCGTCCCCGCCATCTCCCGCCTCGCCTTCCTCGCCCCCTCCGCCGACGCCCCCAACCTCCTCCGCCTCGACCCCGCCCTCGCCGAAGCCGGTGCCACGCCCCCCGACCCCTCCACCGCCCCCGATTTCTTCAATATCGGCGGCGACTGGGTCTGGCCCGTCCCCCAGTCCGACTGGCCCTCCCTCCCCGTCGACGGCGCCCCCTACGGCCGCGACTGGCCCCCACCGCCCCCCCTCGCCGACGCCCCCTCCGCCGCCAAAGCCTGGGTTGACGAGGACGGCACCCGGCATGTCGTCCTCACCCGCCACTACCCCCCGCCCGTAACCGCCTTCCTCTGCCGCCACTTCATCCTCGCCCCCGACTCCACCCACCTTCGTTGCGAACAGGACCTCGTTTCCAAACGCTCCCCCGCCGTCGACGAATCCCCGCTTCCCCTCGTCCTCTGGCACATCTCCCAAGCCGTCGCCCCCACCCAAATCACCTTCCCGGTCCCTGAAGGCGGGGTCGGCCCCACCGTCATGGCCGGCTCCCTCGACCCCGACGCCTACTCCGTCGAGGAACCCGTCGATTCCCACCCCGCCATCGCCACCTACACCCCTCCCCCCTCCTCCGAAGTCAAATTCTCCACGCCCGCCACCACCCTCTTCGCCACCACCCCCGGCGGCATCCTCACCGTCCACGCCTCCCCCCCCGCCCACACCGAAATCTACTCCAACACCGGCCTCGGCTACGCCGAACTCGAAACCGTCACCCCCGAATCCCCCGACACCCTCTCCAACACCCTCACCTACATCCCCCACCCCGCCCCTTGACCGTCCTCCCGCTGCCGTCCCGTCGGCCGCCCCCCTCCCCCTCGACGCTTCGCTCAAACCGCGCCTCCAATCCCTTCCGTCTCTGCTGTCTCGGTCGTCTCCGTCGTCTCTGTCGTCTCTGTCGAATCTCTTGCGGACAGGAGTGCAGGTTCGGGTTCGGGTGAAACGTCTGCCGGGGTCTCGCCTACCTCAGGCAGGCCGCTCTCGCCCGCGGCCATGAAGAGGGTGGAAAACAGGAAAGGACGGCTCGGCAGGGACGCCTCGCCCCACCCCGCGCTTCGCGTGAAAACACGCAAGGGCCGGGAAACACCTCCTTGCAAACAACGCAGATGTGCCTGTGCTCCCCGGGAAACCCATTTTGAGCTAGGCACTGAGGGGAAGGAATGGTAAAAACCCCTGTGTGAACTCTCATCCCGTCACCAACATGCCTGCATCCGCCATTTCCGAGTCGCCCACCCCCGCCATCGTCGCCACGAACCTCTCCAAGACCTTCCGCGACTTCTGGCGTCGCCCCCGGGTAAAGGCCGTCTGCGCCCTCACGCTCTCCGTCCCCTCCGGCGCCATCTACGGCCTGCTCGGTCCCAACGGCTCCGGCAAGTCCACCACCCTCAAGATGATTCTGGGCCTCCTCTTCCCGACCTCTGGCGAGCTGTCGGTCCTCGGTCTTCCCCCCACCTCCCCCGCCGCCCGCCGCCGCATCGGCTACCTGCCCGAGGAAACCCGCCTCTACCCGACCCTCACGCCGCTCGAGATTCTCTCCTTCCACGCCCGCCTCCTCTCCCTGCCCCGTCCGCTCGCCAAATCCCGCGCCGACGAGCTGCTGGCCTCGCTCGACCTCCAGGCCGCCGCCCGCCGCCCCGTCGGGGCCTTCTCCAAAGGCATGGCCCGCCGCGTCGGCCTGGCCGTCGCTCTTCTGGGCGACCCCGACCTCCTCATCCTCGACGAGCCCCCCTCCGGCCTCGACCCCATCGCCACCCGCCAGGTCAAGGACCTCATGCTCGACCTCGCCGCCCGGGGCAAGACCATCCTGACGACCTCCCATCTTCTCGCCGATGTCCAGGACACCTGCCGCCGCGTCGCCATCCTCCATCACGGCCACCTCCTCGCCGAGGGCCCCCTCGACGACCTCCTCCAGCGAGCCACCGAAACCACCCTCTCCTTCCCCACCCCCGCTTCGCCCGACGCCTCCCAGGCCGCCCTCCAGGCCGTCGCCACCGCCCTTGGCCTCCCCCCTGCCTCCCTCCACCTCTCCCATCCCCGCAAGTCCCTCGAAGAATACTTCCTCGACATCCTCGCGCACGACCCCCAGCCCCCCCCCCCATGAAACGTCCCGCCATTCTCGCCACCATCCTCCTGCTCCTCCTCGCCTCCGCGCTGGGCCTCTGGATCGAATGGAACCGCCCTGCCCGCCGCATCGCCCGCCTTACGAAAAAGGCCATTGCCTGCGCCGAAAAGGCCCCCGGCGAATCGCCCCTCGCCGCCGCCCTCAAGGCCAACGCCCTCCAAGACCTCCTCGCCGAAACCATCACCTGCTCCGCTCCCGACGACGGCCTTCCTCCCTTCACCCTTTCCCGAAGCGAATTCGTCCAGCAGGCCTATGCCTTCCGCAACCGCTTCGATTCCGTGGACATCCAGGTCCATTCCGCCCAGCTCGTCGAAGGCAGCCCCTACGCCCATTCCGCCGACTTCTGCCATGCCCTCCTCGTGACGGTCCTCGCCCCGACCTCCCTCGAGGAGCCCCTCGACGACTCTTTCCAGCTCTTCATCGGCTTTGTCCGCCGCGACCGCGCACTCCTCATCTCCTCCTTCTCCCTCATCCGTCCCCCCGCCTGAGCTCCGTCCCCCGTCTGAGGCGGGAGCCCCATGTTCCTGGGCGCCATAACCCCTTATGCCGACAGCACTTCTCTCCTCGCGTGCCCCCCTGTGGCGGAGAATGAGCTTGCAGTCAGGAGGGAGAAAGCGTATTGTCCCCGCGTCAACTGACTAGAACGTTTCGAAAGGAGTCAGCACATGAAATCGATGAAGAACTTGTTGATGGCCGGATTGATGGTTGCCCTTGCCGGGCAGGCCTGGGGGACGGGGACGACTGGCGCGGTGTCGCCTGCGGCCGTGGCGAAGGCGTCGGCCGCGGCGAACGCGGTGGCGGCAAAGGTGGCCGCCCCGGAGGTCAAGGCCTTGGCCGTCGTGGACATCCGGGGCCTGGACAGCCTCCTCTCCGCCGCGGAAGAGGTCGCGGGACCGAGCCTGATGCCCAAGGGCACGGCACGGCAGCAGCTTTCCGGGTTCGGCTCGATGGCGCTCGGCGTCGATCCGCTGAGCCTGCTGGATACGGCGGCCCAGCAGCGGCTGGTGGTCTTCCAGAAGGGCGACAAGACCGGCTTCGCGCTGGTCCTGGTCCCCGCAGGGGGGCCGGAGCAGCTCATGAACTCCCTGAAGCAGGCCTGGCCGGCCCTGAACATCCCGCCTGCGGTAGCCCAGGCGCTGCCGCCGGGAACGGTGGTGTTCGAGCCCCAGCAGCCGGACACGGGCCGTCTGTTCTTCATGCCGCGCGCCCCCAACCAGGTCGTCCTGCTCCCGAATGAAGCCCGCGCGGGCATTCGTCCCGCCGAACTCTACAAGCTGCTCCAGGGACTCCCGCTCCAGCTGCCGGCGACCGGCCAGATCGCCGCCTCGATGAACGTGGACACCTACATCGAGCTGCTCCGCTGGCAGAACTCCAGGAAGCCCGCAAACCGCCAGCCGCAGGACTTCGATGCCGCCATCAACCGGATCCGCGACGTTCAGGCCATGGCGATGGGCCTGGAGGTCAAGAAAGGAGCCTTCTTGCTCAACTTTGTCAGCAAGTTCCGCCCCGGCAGCAACATGGCCCTGCGCAACGAGGGCCTGATGGGCGCCCCTACGCACGCCACCTCCTCCGTCTGGCTGCCCGGCTCCATCGCCGCCACCGTCATCCGCACCTACGAGCCGGACTCCGAGGCCATGAACATCTTCAAGCTGGATGTCCTCGATGTCTGCACCCACGGGACCTCCGACCCCGTGCTCGGCGCCAAGCTGGCGGAGTTCGCCCGCCTCATCTTCGACCTTGAAGAACCCTTCGGCCCCAACGCCGGCATGGCCATCTTCCCGGGCGTCCCCGGCAAGGAGCTGCCCTTCGCCTGCTATCTGGAGCTGGCGGACGACAGCATGCGCGGTCCCAAGGCAGATGCCTTCTTCCAGAGCCTCCCCAAGCGCTTCTTCCACCTCGCCGCCAAGCTTTCGGACCAGAAGACCTTCGGCCCCGCCCGCAAGGCCCCCCTGCCCATCGTCTTCGAGAAGGCCGGCTCCGGCGACATCGACGGCGTGCCCTTCGACAGCTGGAAGGTCATCCTCACCGACTGCGACGAAAACCAGGAGCTCGGCGGCGACCTCCCCCGCACCATCAGCTCTTTCGACGTGGCCTGGCTGGATGACGCCATCATCATCGGCGACGGCGGCGACGACACCGAGCTCGGCATGGCCGCCATCCTTACCCGCCTGAACGTCACCAATTCGGTCGTGGTTCCCGACACCGCCCTCTTCCAGAAGGCGCTCCCCATCGACTGCTCCGATGCCGTCAACGCCGGCTATGTCCAGACCATCGCCCTCTTCAAGGCCTCCCTCCGCTTCCTGGCCCGCCTAGGCGTGGAGGTCGAGGACGTCCAGACCATGGTCGACGGCATCGACGTGCCGGGCACCATCTCCTATGCCACCCACGTGCCCTCCCCCACGCTCATGTCCCAGTCGATCGGCGTCTCCCTGGACGAGCTCCACGCCATCATCGAATATAGCATGAACGCGTTCGGCAACGAGATGCAGGGGGCCATCGCCGGCGAGACGACGGAGGATGACGAGAACTTCGACTTCAACGACGACTTCGGCGGCCCCTTCGACGAACTCGAGGACGACGCGGCCCCCGCCCCCGTCGATGCGGTAGACATTGAAACTCCGGCCCCCGCAGCCGTGAAGACCGGGGTGAAGTAAGGCCGCCCGGCCTGACGTCGCTGGAACAGGTTTCCATTGAATGGAAGCCTGTTTCGGCGTTTTTCCAGACAATGGAACCATGTTTCGGCAGATTTTGGACCACTCCGCGTCGGCAAGCCTCCGCTCGTTTCTTGTCCTGCGGACAAGCTCCAAATTTGCGAGCGCCCTGCCCCCAAAGGGCTTGGGCTGCCGCTTATTTGAACAGACAATGGAACCCTGTTTCCGAGGCCCCCCGGGCGGGGGACGTGGGTTGACAAATTGACATTTGGAAAGGTGACTGGCGATGACTAGGACGACGATGCGGTTCTTAGGGGCCGGACTGGCCTTGGTGATGCTATGCGCCCAGGCCTGGGCCGTGCCGCGCATTCAGCATGAGCCCGTGACGGTTGCCCAGAAGGGACGGGCCCTCGGCATTCGGGCCACGGTCACCGATGCGTCGGTGCGGGTGTCCTCCGTGGCCCTCTACTACGCCATTTCCAAGGGCTCGACGCCCTTCCGGTCGGAAATGACCTCCTCCGGCGCCGGGCAGTGGTTCGGCACCATCCCGGGCCACCTCGTCGGACCGGGCGAGCAGCTGTTCTACTACCTCCAGGCCGAGAATGCCGACGGCGAAACGAGCGAGACCGGGTGGCAGACCGTCCGCGTGCTGGCGGCGACTGCCGCGCCCGCGGTCACGCCCAGCGCCGCCGACCTGGCCACCCAGAAGCAGGCCACCGCCTTGCCCAAGGTCGATCCTTCCGCCCAGCGCGGCGTCGGCACGGGGACCTCACACGAGCCCAAGATTGACAACTCCAAGAAGTACTGGATTGCCGCCGGCATCATCGCGGGCGGTGCCGTGGCGGTGGGCGGGGCCCTCGCGCTTTCTGATTCGGGCGGCGGCCACCACAGCGGCGGCAACACCCCCTCCGGCGGCGGCTCGACGACCGTCACCAACGGCAACTTCGGCGGCTCCTACAACCTGTGCTTCGAGGCGCCCTCCGCTACCACCACCACGTCAACAACCAACTCGACCGTCGCCACCTCGTCCTCGGATTGCAGGAACGGAAATGCCAACGTCTACGTCGACGGTTCCAGCGTCGAGATCGTCGGCATCTGGGGCAGCGAAGTCTTGACGGGCACGCTTTCCGGGAACGTCTTCTCCGCCGCGAAATCGGTGCCGGAGTCGGGCTCGTTCCCTTCGGCCTATCTCTCGGTTTCCGGCTCCTTCAGCGGCTCCAGCTCCTGCTCCATGTCCATCAGCGGCACCAGCTCCGAGGCTTCCAGGCCCGGCGCCTTCTCCGGCTCCTTCTCCGGCACGCGCCGGTGAGGCCGCCGTCGCTCGCCAACGTTCCCCTCCCCTCCCCTCCTTCCTGGAAACTCCTGCCCATGAATCTTGCCGACTTCCTCGCCCTCGCCGAACGTCGCTGCTCCGTCCGCGCCTACCGTCCCGACCCCGTGCCTGCCGACATCCTTCAGGATGTGTTGCGCGCCGCCAGCCTCGCCCCGTCCGCCTGCAACCGCCAGCCCTGGTGCTTCGTGGTCGTCTCCGACCCCGCCCGCCGCCGCACGCTGGGCATGGCCTACGACCGCGAATGGTTCTGGACCGCCCCGACCATCGTCGCCGTCTGCGTCGCCCCGGCCTCCGCCTGGACCCGCCCCTACGACGGCAAGAACTACGCCTACGTCGACGGCGCCATCGCGATGGACCACCTCACCCTCGCCGCCGCCGCCGCCGGACTGGGCACCTGCTGGATCGGGGCCTTCGACCCCGCCACCGCCGCCTCGGTCCTCGCCCTCCCCGATGGCTGGGAAATCGTCGCCATGACCCCCCTCGGCTATCCTTCCCCGGAAAGCGCCCCCCGCGTCCGTTCCCGGAATCCGCTGGGCCAGTCCATTGTCCGCGAACGCTGGCAGGCCTGACATGCGCCTCCCCTTCCAGCGCGTCCGCCCCATGACCAAGCCGGCCCCCTCCGGCATCCCCCGCCTGACGCGCGCCGACCGGCACCTCCTCTTCTGGACGATGCTGCTCCGCCTACTGGCGCTCGTGGCCGCCGTTGCCGCCCTCTTCTACGTCGTGGCCCAGGTCGTCTCCCGCACCGACTGGATGCGCCACCGGCTGGAGGCCTACCTCTCGGACTTCGCCGGCATGCCCGTCCGCATTGATGGCCGCGTCCGCGCCACGGAGGCCCTCAACCTCAGGATCCGCGATGTCATCAGCGTCGATGGCGACTCCGGCCTGACCATCGGCATCCTGCGTATCCGCTGGCGGCTCTTTCCCCCGGCCGGCGAATCCCATGTCAAGTCCATCTGGGCTGAAAACGTCCAGCTCAACCTCACCCGGGCCGCCGACGGCTCCATCCGCCCCGCGTTTCTCGCCCAGCTCGGTCGCCAGGCCGCCGGCTATGCGGGAATTCCCATCCCCGCCGCACCAGAGGACGAAACGGCCGTCGCCCCGGCCCCCGCCGAGAAGACTGCCGCCCCCGCTCCTGACGCCTCCCCCCAGCCCGTCCTGCCCCTCTTCCGGCTCCAGAACGCCCGCGTCTTCTGGCGCACAGCCGATGACACGTTGCTGGCCAGCGCAACTGGCATCGACCTCACCATCCGCACCCTCGCCCTCCCCGAAATCGGCATGAATCCTGTCCTGGGCCCCGAAGACGCCCGCTCCGTCATGCACTGGCGCGGCTATGCCGAGACGGTCGTCGTGCCGCCCTCCATCAACATCAAGGGGCTGCGCATCGACCTCGTCCACTCCGGCGATCGCGACTTCCTCTCCCATCTGTCCGCCGCCGACTGGGGCCAGCATCCCGCCCCGCGCAACCCGGCCGACGTCCCCCCCGACGTCGCTATGCTCCTCGACGATGCCACCTTCGTCGTCCCCGACCCGTAGCCCCCTCCCGCCCCTCGCTACAGCCCTCGGCACGCCTCTCCCTGGGCTTTTGAATCGCGGTGATACTACGGTAAAACATTGGGCTTTTTGCCCATTTTTGCCCAGCTTCGCCTCCGCCGTCGCTGGCCGTCCACCGTCGACCATCGGCCGTCCCCGGCCCGGCCATGCGCAGTTTTTCGCCTTTCCCGTTGGCCTCAAGCCCGCCAGAAGCCGCCCCAAATGCTGAAAAAGGGGGTAAAAAAGGTTGAAAAGGGTGCGAAAAAGAATTGCGGGGGAAAAGGGGCAAGGTATAATTGGGAGTACAGCAGAAGTATGGACCGGCATTCGGTCCAGGAGGTTGGCATGAGAAAGACAATGACGTGGGCGATGGCTTGTGTGGTGGCGACGTTGGCGTGCGGGGCGGCGTGGGGGGCTCCTGTCGGGCAGGAGGTGGCGCAACGCGTTGCGGAGGAGGGGGTTGAAACGGTGTTCCCGGGCGAGGGGTGGGTTCCGGCGGATGCGGTGGCGGTCAGGGACGGGGAGGGCGGTGTCGCGGCGTGGGGGTTCGTGTTCGCGCTGGAGGGGTCGGCGTATGCGGAGGAGGGGGCGGTACGGGTTGCGGTTGCGGATGGGGAGGCCGGGGATGACGGGGAGTCGGAGCTGTATGTTTCGACGGCGACCATCGTGACGGGGGCCAATGACACGGATTCGCTGGTTTTCCGGCATTTCCGTGGGCTCGCGGACTGGTATCAGGAGGGGACGCTGGACGGCTGGAGGGGAGAGGCGGTACGGCTGGGGGCGGGGGACATCCGGTACGGGGCGGGGGCACCGGCCGGAGCTCGCGGGCCCGGAAAGGCCGCGGCGCTCAAGAAGGCGGCGGCGGCGCGGAAGGCGGCCGTCGCAGCGGAGCGGGATGCGTTGCCCGAGTATTTGCAGAAGGCCGCCGACGAGGCGGATGCGGACGCGGCGGCGGCAGCGAAGGCCCGCTGGGGTGCCGCGGAGGCGCAGGTGCGGCAGACGCAGCGGAAGGCGGCGGTCCGCGCGGCGGAGTGATCAGTGGATAGTGGGCAGTGAAGAGGCGTGGATGGTTTGGTTGACGGAGGTTTGACGATGAAGAGGTTCGCGAAGGTTCTGGCGGTGGCAGCGTGGGGCGTGGCGGCGGCGGCAATGGCGGCGCCGGATCTAGTGATTTCGTCGGTGGCGCTCTCGACGAACCGGGCGTACCCGGGGGACAAAATCACCATCAACAGCGTCACCCGCAACAACGGGGACGCGACTGGCTGGTGGAAGTACTGCGACGTGTACTACTACTGGGGCACCGCCTCGAATCCAAAGGCGCAGAAGATCGGCAGCGGCGCGACGCCCAACTACAACGAGGTCAACGGCATCGACAAGTACGAGGAGGAGGAGGACACGCTCAGCTGGACCATCCCCGCGGGAACGGCGCCGGGCATCTACTACATCACGTGCGTGGCGGACGCGGAGGGCGAGATTGCCGAGAGTAACGAGGGGAACAACACGAAGAGCGTGAAGTTCACGGTCATCGGGACGCCCAGCTTCAGCGGGCTGAAGTGGCAGGAGCCGCTGTACGTCTCGGGCGGGGACCCGGTGATGATGTACGGCGAGGTCGCGAACATCGCGGTGGGCAGGACGCTGACAATCCAGATCTACGAGGACGACCTGGCGGGCGACGACCTGATCGCGACGCTCAGCTCGACGGTGCGGCAGTCGCCGGACGGGACGCTGTATTTCAGCCGGTCGTGGACGGGCCGCTGGGAGGACGATGCGAGCGGGGACCCGGAATACTACTTCAAGGTGATCTACACACAGGACGGCAAGGACTACACGGCGACGAGCGGCCAGAACGACGGGGCCTATCTGCACGTGAGCAAGGACCGCATGATGCCGAGCTACCACGCGCAGAAGAACAATTTCTACTACGACAACGCCAGCACGAACGACCCGGGCTTCCGGGGGGCGTCGAGCGGGACGGTGGCGCTGACGGACGACCGCATCCCGATCATCCTGGTCCACGGCATGGGCGGCGACGGGAAGCCGAACACGCTGAACTACTGGTACGGGTGGATGAACGCGGACACGAACGCGCCGCTGGGCTACTTCAACCAGGCGCCGCTGAGCAGCATGTACCGGGTGTACCGCTACGTGTACGACACGCGCGACTTCATCAGCACGAACGGGGTGCGGCTGGCGAATTTCGTCAACAACTGGTACGCGCGGCATCCGGAGTGGGAGGGCCGACAGGTGGTCGTGATGGCCCACAGCATGGGCGGGCTGGTGAGCCGCTACGCGATGAACGTGAACACGCAGTTCGCGGCGCGGGTGCACCGTCTGGTGACGCTGGGCAGCCCGCACCTCGGCGCGCAGGGGGCGAACCCGACGTGGATCAAGTACTCGGGGCCGGACGACAACAGCTGGTTCGTGTCGGGCATCTACAACACATTCGACCTGCACAACAACACGGCGGGCTGCTTCGACCTGGCGTGGTACGCGACGAACGAGATCCCGAAGGAGGCGCTGACGACGGCCGCCATCAACGAAATGGGCGACTCGTACGACACGGAGCTGATGCGGAAGAGCCTGCGGAACCCCTTCACGGGCTGGACCGGGATGCGCAGCAAGTCGGCGGACAACAAGTGCGTGCTGTTCGGCGGCAGCTCGACGAACAAGATCGGCGACAACCTCCGCCCGAGCTGGACGAAGGCGGCCGCGAGCGAGGTCAGCACCGACCACCTCGGCCTCTGGGTGGCGACAAAGATCTACCGCTCCATGAGCTACGCGGACGGCACGGGCGTGGGCGACAACGACGGGCTGGTCCCGCTGATTTCCGCCCTGATGAGCGACTCGCTCAAGTGCGCGCTCCCCAGCGACAAGAACGGGCACCCGACCGCCGCGAAGTTCAACCTCAACGAGATGGACGGCCAGCAGGTGGACCACGCGAGCTACCTCGACGTGCCGGTGACGATGGACGCGGTCAAGGCGGTGCTCCTCACCCAGGTGAGCGGCTACTGCCAGCCGGCGGCCGCGGTGTCGGCGGGTGCGGCGTGGCGGCTGATCGACAACGTGACGGGCGAGACCAGCCCGTGGCAGCGCACGACCGTCCGCCTGCCCGCGCTGGTTCCTGGCCGCAGCTACACGGTCAATTTCAAGAGCGTCAGCGGCTACACCACGCCCAAGGACGTGACGTTCACGGCGACGAAGGCCGTGACGCGGCAGGTGAGCGGCACCTATCTGACGGCGTCGGAGAGCAACCACGCGCCGAGCGGTCTCTCGCTCAGCAACACGAGCGTGAAGGAGAATGCGCCCATCGGTACGGTGGTGGGCACGCTGAGCGCCCACGACGAGGACGCGGGCGACACGCTGACCTTTGCGTTGGTGGCGGGCTACGGGGACACGGGCAACGCGTGCTTCACCATCGACGGCAACAAGCTCAAGACGGCGCAGGTGTTCGACTACGAGCAGTATCCGCAGCACTTCTGCCGCATCCGCGCGAGCGACGCCCACGGCGGGTTCTGCGAGGAAGCGTTCACCATCGACGTCGTCGACGTGGACGAGCGGACGCCCGCGCAGGAAACCGGCGACGCCTGGCTGAACCTGTCGTGGGCGGCGGTGCCGGGCGCGGACTATTACGAGGTGGACGTGTCGGCGGGGTCCACGGATTCCATCTACACGACGCCCAACCGGTCGCTCGGCACGAACCAGTTCCTCGCGGGGCATTACTGGCGGTACGAAGCGCCGGGCGAGGCGACGACGACGACCAGCGGCAGCGTGAAGACGTCGCCGTGCTGGTTCACCTACGGTTCCACCAACGCACACGCCCTGTTCGGCACGAACGGCATGGCGCTGGTCACGAAGGACCTGCCGCTGCTGGGCGCGTCGGCGGTCGCCATCGACTTCCAGATCGGGAACTGGAACGGCGGCGGCACGGCGGCGGTGTCGCGGGTGGACGCGTACTACCGCGTGGACGGCGGCGAGTGGCAGTTCATCGACTACAACCAGTCGACGGCGCCCAAGGACGGCGGCGAAACGAACTACTGGGGCGACCTGATCTTCATGCCGGAAGGCGCGGCGACGGTGGCGTTCAAGCTGGAAGCCCCGAATGCCAAGCGCGACAGCTGGCAGCGCGGGCCGTACGTCACGACGGCGACGGCCAGCCTCTACGGGCAGGGCGAGTTCGCGGACGCGAACGTGCATCTGGAAGGCTATCCGCGGACCGTCAACGTGACGAACATCCAGGTCCAGAACCTGCCCGCGGATACTCCGTATTGGTGGCACGTTCGCGCATTTGTCGGCGGCGAGTGGGTCGATGTCGGCTACGGCCACCGCAAGACCGAGGACACCGTACCCGTCCCGACGGGGCTCTCCGTCGCGACGGTCAGCTCGACCGAGCTGACGGCGACGTGGACCGATCCGGGCCTGGTGGACCACTTCGAGGTGGAGCTCACGCCGGTGGTGGCGGCGGGCGTGCAGTCCACGCTCGCCACGATCCCGAACGTCAACCTGAGCGGCGCGGCGAACGCGAGCGGCTGGCGCTACAGCGCGAACCACGCGGTCGTGTCCAGCGACTGGCTCTGCGCGACGACCAACACCGAATGGGACTACCACGGGCTGGTGGTGGCGCCCGCGCCGGGCATCCAGTCGCAGGCGCTCGACCTCTCCGGCTGCGAAAGCGCGACCCTGCGGTTCGTGGCGCGCACGCGCGGCGAAAACAACGGCGTGGAGGGCGTGCCAATGGTTCTGTACTACCAGCTCCCGGGCGGTGGCTGGACGGAAGCGGGCCGGGTCACGACCAACTCCGTCTACATCAACAACAACAATTATCTCCACATCGACTTGCCCGCGGAGGCGATGGTCGATGGCGTGAAGCTCGAGCTGTGCGTGCCGGACGCGGAAGGCACGGGCAGCGTTTGGCAGACCGGCGTCTCCGGCAACGGCATCCGCAACGTCACTCTCCTCGGCGTCGGCAAGCCCGCACCGGACTACGGTGCCGAAACGGCGGTCGCCCTCGAGGACGTGCCCGCGCCCCTCGCCGACGCCGTCGAGTCGTCGGCCACCGCCTTCGCCATCGCCAGGCACCTCGAAATGGAGACGACCTACTGGGTGCACGTCCGCTCCGTGGACCGCTGGGGCCATGCATCCGCCTGGGTGGAGACCTCCGGGACGACCGCCGCCGCCAGCGCCCCCGCCTCGATCCGGCTCAGCAGCCGGAGCGTCCGCGAGAACAATGCGGTTGGCGAATATATCGGACAGCTGAGCGCCGAAGACGCGGACGAAGGAGACGAGATCGCCTACGCCCTGGCCGATGGCGAAGGCAGCGAAGGCAACGCCCTCGTGGAGATCAGCGGCACCACCCTCCGCGCGGCCGGCGTGTTCCTGGCCAGCGACGGTGCCACGCGCCAGGTCCGCGTCCGGGCCACCGATGCCCAGGGCCTCTGGACCGAGGCGGTGTTCGACCTGGACGTGGTCGGAACCGCGTCCGAGACGCTCCCGGAAGGCGACTATCCCCTCATCGACCCCGCGACGTTCGCGGCCATGGTGGCGGCGAACCCCGGCGTCCAGTTCACCTCGGCCGGCATCGCCCGGTCCGACGATGGCGAACTCGTCGACCGCGCCACCTGGGAGCCTGTCGCAGCCCCCTCCAACGCGCGCGCCTCAATGCAATACGATGTCTATGAATCGACGGACCTGACCGTCGGCTTCCGCTTTGTGGGCCGCGTGTCGGAGGCGAAGTGGGAGACACTGCGGAACAACGGCGCTCCCGTGAAGTTCTGGGTCGTGCTGGTGGCGGAATAGAAAGGAGCGGGCAATGAAGTTTCGGAACATCTTCCTGGCGGCACTGGCGGCGACAACAGGCATCGCGACCTGGACGGCATGGGCTTTCGATGGCGCGCCCATCGACAGCGCAACCGGTGACGTGGACCATGTGACCATCAAGTGGCAGGCGGAGCAGGGCGCGACCTATCGCGTGGTCGCCAAGAGTGACCTGGCCGACACCAATGCCCCCTGGGAGCAGCGCTCGGGCTATCTGTCCACCGACACCGGCTGGACCCTGGAGCAAGGGATTGATGTCACCAACACCGTCGAGTTCTTCCGCATCGAGAAGATCGACCAGACCGGCCCCGAATTCACCTTCCTCAGTCCTGCCAAGGACGCCGTGTCCGTCGACCCGGACGCGGAAATCCGCATCGGCATCACCGACCAGAGCGGCGTCTCCACAGCCGGCCTCGGCATTTGGGTGGGCGACACCTGGCACGCCTATGGCGAGGATGCCGACGTGACATGGGCGGACGGCGTCCTCGCCTACGCCGGTGGCGCCCTCGGCGAACCCGGCGCCGTCGTCCCCGTCTGGGCCGTCGCCAATGACACCCTCGGCAACCCCGGCCGCTGCGAGACCTCCCTGCTCACCCTTGCCAGCGACCTCGCCACCATCGAAACCAACGACTTCATCCCCTTCGTCGTCATCGGCAGTGGCATGCAGACCGTCGACGACCTCGTCGAGACCGCCACCACCAGCGCCCGGAGCACGTCCTCCGCCCGCTCCACCGCCCTTACCGGCACCATCGGCGTCGAGGAAGTCGGCGGCGACGGCGGCGAGGGCGACAACTACCTCACCTTCCGGTTCACCGGCGATGGCTGGAAGCTGCTCGCCACCAACCAGCTCTGGGCCAGTAGCGCCGCCGACCAGATTTTCTACCGCCGCGTCGTTACCATCGATGCCCCCGACTTTGACGAGTACACCATCACCGCCTGGACCGAGGAAGCCACCCTCGCCGACTTCTTCGTCGGCGGCAGCTTCTCCAGCGACAACGGCGAATGGACCGAATACGACGTGGTGGACAACAGCGAGGAGGAGGCCATCTCCGCGCAGTCGCGCCGCCGCCACGTCCAGCCCCGCATCGGCGGCAGCACCTCCCGCAGCTTCTCCACCAACGGCGTCCTCTCCTCTGACTGGATCAACAACAAGATTCCCGCCGCCGTCCCCCTCAAATTCGACGGCGACCTTGGCCAGTGGGACGTCAGCGCCGGCTTCTCCGTCGCGGCCGACTTCGGCATCCTCAAACGCAAGTTCAACACCTGCGACCTCGCCGTCAACGGCCAGGCCCACGTCCATCTTAACCCCACCCTCGTCGCCACGACCAACGCCGCCTACAGCAACACCTGGACCAAGACCATCGCCGACGTCAAGAAGACCTTCGGCGGCACCATCGGCCCCATCCCCATCTGGGTCGACCTCTCCGTCGAAATCCCTGCCGAGCTCTCCCTCCAGGCCCAGGCCACCAACGCCAGCGTCGCCGCCATCATCGACATCTCCCGCGCCCTCGACTACCACTGGAAGCTCAGCGACGATGCATGGCAGCAGGTCGGCAGCGGCAACCCCGGCTGGGTCATCGCCCAGACTAACTTCACCTACGAGGTCGAAGGCAGCGCTGGTGTCCGCGTCTCCCTCAAGCCCACCATCACCATCAAGGTCTACAGCCTCGTCGGCGCCTACGGCTGGGTCGAGCCCTACCTCGAATGCAACGCCGTCGGCCGCGTCCAGGGCCAGAACCTCGCCGCCCCCGACTTCTACTACCTGCTCACCGCCTATGCCGGCCTCAACGCCGAAATCGGCCTCGCCTCCACCATCTGGAGCGACAGCTGGGGCACCCCGCCACACAAGACCTTTTCCCCCCTGCGCAAGCAGCTACTCCACCTCGAAGGCACCAACACCCCGCCCCGCATCGTGACCGCGCCAGTGGACCTCACCGCCGAAAACGGCGAGACCGTCATGCTGTCCGCGATGGCCGAAGGCACCTGGCCCCTCCGCTATGCCTGGTACCACAACGGCGTGGACACCGGCCGCCGCGACTCCTACATCACCCTCCGCGCCGGCTCCGCGACCGCCGGCGAATACACCGTCCAGGTCTCGAACGGCTACGGCACGGACTCGGCTAGCGTGCAACTCTCCGTCGTCACCAACATCGCTGTTGTCGGCGCCTGGCGCTTCCTCTACCAGTGGGAAGGCGAGGCGTCGTGCAGCTATGGCGCCCGCCTCTACGCCGACGGCGGCATGCGCGACACCTCCCCCCAGAATTACCAGTGGGACTGGTACCTCAACGGAAAGACCATCCGCTTCGAGACGCGCGAGAAATGGGACGGCCAGAGCGCTGTCTATCGCGGAACGCGCTACGACGACACCTTCATGTCCGGCACCATGGTCTCGCCTACCGGACGGACCGGCACCTGGTCCATGGAGTGGGTGAGCGCCGACCCCGACGCCTCCCTCTCCAACCTCCGCTCCATCCGCGTCCTCTCCGACTCCGCCGCACCTGACGATGACGCCTTCCTCGACCCCGCCGGGCAACTCTGGCTCCTCTCAGTCGCCGACTAGCGCGGTTCCATGAAAAGGATAGCCGGGCGGACGCAATGAATTGCGTCCCTCCCGCGCTGGGACACAACGGAAGGGTCGCAGTTTCCTGCGACCGACAGCCCAAGCCAATGCCCCCGAAACGGCAACAGATGCCTTGTCTCCGCTCTAGAGCGGATTAAGAAATACCGTAGCCACATTGGGAGGGCCCGGCTTCGTCCGGGCCGCAGTCCGTAGGACGCGAGAGGGACAATCCATGGGCGTGCCTTGCGCACGGCCGCGACGAAGCGCGGCCCTCCCAGAACGGCTACACTTTTTCTGAAATTGCTCTAGTGCGTGCGGCGAAGGAGTGCCATGGGAAATGCTCGCAACGGCGCCAGGGCTTCCGGAGCAAGCTGGGCCTGGAGCGGGGAGAGGGTGTCAGCGGCCCGGACAGTGAGCTCTTCGAGACGCTGCCGCGCGGCGTCAAGTCCGAGCAAGGTGACCGCCGTCAGCTTGTGGTGGGCGGCATCGGCACCAGTGGACTTGCCCATCTGGGCGGAGGTGGCAGTGGCGTCGAGAATGTCGTCGGCGACTTGAAAAGCCTCGCCCAGGGCTTCGGCGTAGGCCGTCAGGGGGACCAGGTCGGCATCGCTGGCACCGGCGGCAAGCGCGCCCATGTGAAGGGGGGCCCGGAAGAGGTCTGCCGTCTTGTGGAGCTGGATGTAATGGAGGCGTTCGAGGGCTTCCTTCCGCGTAAGGTCGGCGGCGGGTTCGTCCACGTCGCCTGTGGCGAAGGTCAGCTTCTCGGATTCGAGGTCTTCCTGCTGGCCCCCCACGACGCCAAGGGAAGAGGCCGCCGCGGCAAGGGCGAGAACGACCTTGGCCGCGTTCTTGGGAGTCTGGGCGGCGAGCTGGAAGGCCAGGGCCTGGAGGGCGTCGCCGGCGAGGAGCGCAGTGGGGTAGTCGAAGGCCACGTGACAGGTGGGGCGTCCGCGGCGCAAGGTGTCGTCGTCCATGCAGGGGAGGTCGTCATGGATGAGCGTATAGGTGTGGAGGCACTCGATGGCCGCCGCCGGATACCGCAGGTCATCTAGCGGTGCGCCAAAGGCGAGTCCCGCCGCCACGCAGAGGGCGGGGCGCAACCGCTTGCCGCCCGCGAACAGCGAGTGGCGCATCGCGGCGTGCAACCTGGCGGGACGGGCACCAAGGGGGGGGACGAGGGCGTCGAGGGCGGATTCGACCCACACGCGGGTGTCGGCAAGGAAGTCGGGAAGAGAGAAGGGAGGCATGGAAAGTTTCCTAGAGATTTCTAGACTTCCTAGAGATTTCTAGTTTCCTGGATGGGGTCACTTCTTCCAGAGGTCCTTGAGGGTGACGGTGCGGTTGAAGACGGGGGCGGTGGGGGTGGAGTCGGGGTCGGTGGCGAAGTAGCCGAGGCGCTCGAACTGCCAGTGATCGCCGGGCTTCGTGTCCAGCAGACTGGACTCGACGTGGGCGGTCACGGTCTTGAGCGAATCGGGATTGAGGTGGGTGGTGAAGTCGACGTCCTTGTCGGCGTCGGGCTCGGGCACGTTGAAGAGCCGGTCGTAGAGGCGCACGGTGGCCGTGGGCGCATCGGCGGGCAGCCAGTGGATGGTGGCCTTCACCTTCAGGCCCGCGTCCATGGGGTCGAAGCGGCAGCGGAGGGCGGAGACGGTGCCGTCGGGGGCGTGGTCGACGCCCTCGCAGGTCAGGAAGCCGGCGTAGCGGATGCGGACGGCCTTGCCGGGGCTGAGGCGAAAGTACTTGGGCGGCGGCACCTCGGAGAAGTCCTCGCGCTCGATGAGGAGCGTCGGGGCCAGGGGGATGGAGCGCTCGCCGGCGGCGGGATCCTCGGGATTGACGGGGCCGGTGGCGGCGGCGGGTAGCGCTTCGGGATTGGTGATATGCACCGGCAGCGGGTCGAGCACGGCCATCGCGCGGCGGGCCGTGGCGTTCAGGCGGTCGCGGACGGCGTGCTCGAGGAGGGCGACGTCGGTCAGCGAGTCGTACTTGGTGATGCCCACGGTCTCGCAGAAGTCGCGGATGGCCTCGGGCGGCACGCCGCGGCGGCGCAGGCCGCAGAGCGTCGGCATGCGGGGGTCGTCCCAGCCGCGCACCAGCTTTCGCTGCACCAGCTCCAGAAGCTTGCGCTTGCTCATGACGGTGTAGGTCAGCGACAGGCGCGCGAATTCGCGCTGCTGGCTGGGGAAGAGGCGGCAGTTCTCGATGACCCAGTCGTAGAGCGGGCGGTGAACCTCGAACTCGAGCGTGCAGAGCGAATGCGTGACCCCTTCGAGCGCATCCTCGATGGGGTGCGCGAAGTCGTACATGGGATAGATGCACCACTTGTCGCCGGTGTGGGGATGCGGCGTGTGGAGGATGCGGTAGATGACCGGATCGCGCATGTGGAGGTTGGGGGAGGCCATGTCGATCTTCGCCCGCAGGACCCGCTCACCATCGGCGAACTCGCCGGCGCGCATCCGCTGGAAGAGGTCGAGGTTGACCTCGGGCGGCGTGTCGCGGTAGGGCGACGGGATGCCGGGGGCCGTCGGGACGCCGCGGTGCGTCTTCCACTCCTCGGGAGAAAGCGCGCAGACGTAGGCCTTGCCCTCGCGGATCAGCTGGCAGGCCAGCTCGTACATCTTGTCGAAGTAGTCCGACGCATAGTGGAAATGCTCGCCCCAGTCGAAGCCCAGCCAGCGCACGTCCTCCTTGATGGCGTTGGTGTACTCGACATCCTCGCGCGCGGGATTGGTGTCGTCCATGCGCAGATGGCATGCGCCGTCGTTCTCCAGCGCCATGCCGAAGTCCAGGCAAATCGCCTTCGCGTGGCCAATGTGGAGATAGCCGTTCGGCTCCGGCGGAAAGCGGGTGACCACCTTCCCCCCGTACTTGCCCGACGCGTTGTCCGCCGCGATAAGCTCGCGGATGAAATGCATGTGGAGAGCAGCCCCCTCGTCGGCGGGCGAAGGAGCGGCAGCGGATGCGGAAGCAACAGAATTGGATTCGGACATGATGAACCTCGTGGGAAATGACGCGCGAAGAATACGCCGCCCCTCTCCCCCCGTCAAGCAACCCGCGTCGATTCCTTCGACATCGACGCACGCATGCTTTTCCTTTTTTCCACCCCGTCCTTGTGGTATGTTGGTGGCGTATTGGACATTCACGTTTCCCCAGCCTGACCACTCAAGATCCTCATGAAATCTGCCCTGCCCCGTCTTGCCATTGGTGTCGCCGCCCTGCTGATGGCGACTTTGGTCGCGCTGGCCTTCCCGCCCCCCTCCATTCAGGTTCGCCCGCCGCCTCGTCGCCCGCCCAACGGCGTGGTGGTCTACCGCTGCGACACCTGCCATGCCGCCATCCAGGGCTACGGCTATGCCGTCGGCGGCAAGCACTATTGCGCCGACTGCCAGTATGCCGCCGCCCCCTCCCCCTACGTCTGCCCCTTCCCCTTTCGCTGCGAACGTTGCGGCATCCCCCTCCCCGTGCCCGGCTACTGCGAGGAATGCTGGCGCATCAAAACCCACACCGACGACTTCGGCTACGTCCTCCGGACCTGCCCCCGCTGCCAGCGCCGCTTCCGCGACTACGACCCGCCCAACACCTCCCCGTTCTGCCCATCCTGCCTCGCCATCCCCCCCTCTGCTGAGTAGCTGCTCTCCTCTCTGGCGCGGAGGGGGACTCAATCACGGTTGGTCCCAACTGTCGGGGACAATGTGCCAATTTTCCCCGGGCTCCAATTGTCTCGACACCACCCCCCTCCCCCGCTACAATCCGCCCCCGCATCCCTCCGGAAACATGCTTCCATTGTCTGGAAAAAGTGTCGAAACACACTTCCATTGTCTGGAAAAAGTACCGAAACATGCTTCCATTGTCTGGGAAACGTCCGCATGCCCACCCCTGAAAAGCCATCCATCGCCCGCGCCGCCTTCGTGGCCTCGCTACCTGTCCTCATGGGCTACCTGTCCATGGGCTTCGCGGCGGGCGTGCTTCTGGCGGTCAAGACGGATCTCCCGGCCACCCCCTTCTGGGCCACCCTGACCTCGGGTGTCTGCATCTCGGGTGCCCTCCAGTTCCTGTTTGTCGACTGGATTCAAAAGCTCGTTCCCCTGGCCACCGTCGCCCTGCTCACGCTCGCCCTCAACCTTCGCTACGCCATGTACGGCCTCGCGCTCCTCGGCCCCCTCCGCCGAGCCCCCTTCTGGGCCAAGGCCTACCTCGTCTGGGGTCTCACCGACGAAACCTATGCCCTCGAAACGGCCGCCCCCTATCCCCCCGGCCCCGCCCACCTCCGCTACTGTCTGCTGCTCACCCTCTTCGACCACCTCTACTGGATTGGTGGCGTCACCTTGGGGGCGCTCGCCGGGGCGGCCCTCCCCTTCGACACGCGCGGCATCGACTTCGCCATGACCGCCCTCTTCCTCGTCATCCTGACCGACCAGCTCCGGTCCGATCCCTTCGCGCGCATCCCCGCCGTTATCGCGCTTGTCGTCTCTGGCCTCGCCGCGCTTGGCCTTGGTGCCAGCCGGATGCTCGTCCCCACGATTGCTGTTCTCATTCCGCTCTTCCTGCTGCTGCGGCCGCTCCTCGCCCCCGCCGCCCGCCCCCAAGCCCCGGGTAAGTCCACGCCGGAGGTCCGCCCATGACCTTCACGCCCTCCGAAAACTACGTCCTGGTCCTGACCGCCACGGCCGGTGCCGTCACCATCCTTCTCCGCTCCGTCCCCTTCCTGCTCTTCGGCCACGCCCGCCGCCCGCCGCCCGCGTTCATCCCCTACCTAGGCCGCGTCCTCGCCCCCGCCTCCATCGCCATGCTGGTCGTCTACTGCTTTGCAACCTACTTCGCCGAACGCCCGCCGCTGGCCTACCCTTATGCCGCCCCCGAGCTGCTGGCCGGCACCCTGGCCGTCCTCCTCCAGTTTTGGCGCCGCAATCCCCTTCTCTCCATCATCGCCTCCACCGCCCTCTACATGCTCCTCCTCCACGTCTTCTAGGCGCCTGCGCCGTGTTTCCCGGCTTGCCCTCCCTTCTCCTTTGGAGTAGAGTGCGCCCGCCATGAACGAAAAGAAACTATCGATGGAGACCCTTGCCTCCCTTTGCAAGCGGCGCGGATTCATTTTCCAGTCCTCCGAACTCTACGGCGGCATCAACGGCTTCTGGGACTACGGCCCCCTCGGCTGCGAGCTCAAGCGCAACCTCAAGGAGGCCTGGTGGAAAGCCATGGTCCGCACCCGCGAGGACGTCGTCGGACTCGACGCCACCATTATCATGCACCCCGACATCTGGAAGGCCTCCGGCCACGCCGCCGGCTTCGCCGACCCGATGGTCGACTGCAAGGACTGCCGCAAGCGCTTCCGCGCCGACCAGCTCTGCGAGGAGCAGGGCAAGGCCCTCCTCAAGGAAGGCTCGAATTTCGCCCTCCCCGAGGGCGTGGTCTGCCCCGCCTGCGGCTCGAAGAACCTGACGCAGCCCCGCGCGTTCAACCTCATGTTCAAGACCTACGTCGGCCCCGTCGAGGACGATTCCGCCGTCGCCTGGCTCCGTCCCGAAACCGCGCAGGCCATCTTCGCGCAGTTCACGAACATCGCCGCCACCTCGCGCCAGAAGGTCCCCTTCGGCATCGCGCAGATGGGCAAGTCGTTCCGCAACGAAATCAACCCGCGCAACTACACGTTCCGCTCCCGCGAGTTCGAGCAGATGGAGCTCGAGTTCTTCATCGCCCCCGACGAAGCCGTCGAGCTGCTCTGCGGGCACGTCGCCACGCTCGCCGACAACCCCGACCTCTCCGGCGCCCCGCAGCCCGACTGGGGCTGGGAGGTCTGGCACCGCTACTGGGTCGAGCAGCGCCTCGCGTTCTACCGCGCCATCGGCCTCCCCGAGGAATCCCTCCACCTCTACTGGCAGAAGGGCGACGAGCTCGCCCACTACGCCCGTGCGTGCGTAGACATCGAATACGCCTTCCCCTTCGGCGTCCAGGAGCTCGAAGGCATCGCCGCCCGCTCCGACTTCGACCTCACGCAGCACCAGACCCACTCCGGCAAGTCGCAGGAAGTCTTCGACGAGGCCCTCAAGAACGCCGTCAAGGCCAAGACCCCCGAAGAACTCGAGGCCTTCAGCCAAAAGACCGTCGCCGCCTGGACCGCCCGCGGCAAGACCGAAGAGGCCGCCCGCGCGTTCCTCGACAAGCTCTTCCAGGGCAAGTACATCCCGCACGTCATCGAACCCTCCGCCGGCGCCGACCGCCTTGCCCTCGCGTTGCTCTGCAACGCCTACGACGAGGAAACCCTCACCGACGACAAGGGCAAGACCGACACCCGCACCGTCCTGCGCTTCCATCCCTCCGTCGCGCCCATCAAGGCCGCCGTCCTCCCTCTGGTGAAGAACCGCCCCGAGCTCTACGCCAAGGCCCGCGAAATCTTCGCCGCCCTCCAGCGCCGCTGGAACTGCTTCTGGGACGAATCCGGCGCCATCGGACGCCGCTACCGCCGCATGGACGAAGCCGGCACCCCCTACTGCGTCACCGTCGACTTCCAGACCCTCGAAGATGGCACCGTCACCCTCCGCGACCGCGACTCCATGACCCAGGAACGCATCTCCGTCCCCGACCTCCTGGCCAAGCTCGACGCCGCCATCGGCTGACGCCCTCTCCGCTCCCCGCCGGGCCGTTCGCGACCCGGCTTTTTTTGCGCCGTCGTGCCGTTTCTGCCCTCTTTCGCCTTGCCTCCGCCCCCCCCTTCACGCAAACTCCTCTCGCCATGACCGCTCCACATCTCCCCCCGCCGCCCAGCCCCGTTCCCATTCCCGTCCCCGACTACCGCGGCGGCTCGCTTCTCAACCTCATGTCATCCCTCATCCGGGGGCAGGGCGGCCACTGCGCCCACGCCCCCCTTCGCGCCCTCCCGTCCGCCGCCGTCAAGGGCCACCGCCACGTCATACTGCTCCTCCTCGACGGCATGGGGGCCGGACAGCTCGACCACTACCTCGCCTCCCCCTCCCGCCGCCGCGACTCCCCCTTCTTCGCCTCCCACCAGCCCCTGGCCGTGATCGACACGGTCTCCCCCGCCACCACCGCCGCCGTCGTCACGACCGTGGCGACCGGCACCTCCCCCGCCGAACACGGCATCCTCGGCTGGCATCTGCACTTCCCCGACCTCGGCATCTCCGGCCCGCTCCTTCCCTACCGCACGCGCACAGGCGCCCCGATGGCCCCCGACGAGTTCCCTCTTGCCGCCTACCTGCGCCTCCCCTGCCCTCTCGCCACCATCTCCCGCGCCCGCCACCTCGTCTCCGTTGCCGGCATCCCCGACTCCCCCACCACCCGCGCCCAGCCCTGGTGGACGACCCGCCGCGCCTATTCCACCCTCCCCGAACTCCGCAACCACCTTGTCGCCATCGCCCGCGAACGTCCCCAATCCTACACCTATGCCTACTGGGACCACTACGACTCCGTCTGCCATGCCTCTGGCCCCCTCTCCCGCCCGGCCGTCGCCCACCTCAAGGAGCTCGATCGCCTCCTGGCCGACCTCGCCGACGCCTTCGCCCACCTCCCCGAGCCGCCCCTGCTTCTGGTCATCGCCGACCACGGCCTGACACCCGTCGAGCGCCTCCTCGACCTCTCCAAGATTCCCGGCCTCTACGCCACCTTCGCCACCCTCCCCTCCGGCGATGCCCGCTGCGTCCACCTCTACCTCCGCCCCGGCCGCGTCCACGACGCCCTGGCCCTCCTCAACGCCCCGCCCCTCGCCGGCACCCACACCCTCCTCACCGGCGAGCAATACCTGGCCTCCGGCCTCCTCGGCCCCGGACGCCCCCATCCCGACCTGACCTCCCGTGTCGGCGACTACGTCCTGCTGGCCGCACCCGGCATCATCTTCCAGTTCCCCGCCCCCTATTCCCGCGTCTTCCACTTCAAGGGCCACCACTCCGGCCTCCTCCCCGCCGAAACCCGCATCCCCCTCTTCGCCCTCGGCCTCTAGAGCGATTCTAAATGATGTATAGGCTTTTTTGGGGGTAAGGCATGCCCTGTTCCCAAGCAGAGCATGCGGCCCAGTTTGTCAAATAGAAAGGGCACTCTTCAGGGAGGGCGGTGGTTTTTGGTTGGTCAAGTACTGGATGATTCGTTTCGCGGCGGCCTCCTGGTTCGCCTCGTGCGGCTACACTTTTCTTGGACCGCTCTAGAGCAATTTACGAAATACTATAGCCGTTTTGGTGAAATTGATAGGTAGGGGCCGACCGCCGGGCGGCCCGGTCGGGAAAGGGAGGATAAAGAGCGGGCAAGGGGCGACAACGGGATTGAGACGTTTATGGGCGGTTTTGGCAACCGGCCCGCCCGGCGGTCGGGCCCTACCAATCTGTGGCTACACTATTTCGAAAGCCGTTCTAGCCCTCCCCGTTGTCGCAACGCCGGCCCCTACGTTGCCTCTCCTCCCCCCAACCCCTGCAATTCCCCGCCCCTCTACGTCTCGCCTCCAGACCTGTCCGTTTCCTTTTCCTGGTCGCTTGGCGCAGGCGGATGGGGCCGTTTTGGCGGCGGCGGACTACGCGGGGTCAGCTTGTCCGAAATCTCCGCAAGCAGCCGTTCGACATGCTCCTGCCGCAACGCGGCCGCCCGCGTGGCGCCCAGCACCCAGAGCAGCACCAGCGGCACGAAGATGGCCAGCACCGCGCACAAGGCCCCCAGTAGCATCGTCTGCGCATTCTCCAGCCGGGTGGCAAGACTTGCCCCGCCAACGATGCACAGGACCAGCAGACCGGCCATGAGCAGAATCTGGAAACTCCCCACCTGCACCGGCACCTCCAGCATCCGCAGCTTGAAATGGCCCGCGCCCGCCTCTCGTCCCCTCTGCAAGGCGTCCGGCATCTTGAGCTCCGGCTTCTGGGCCTTGCGTCCCAGCTTCCGGGACTGCGGCTTCGGCGGCATCTTGAAGGCGGGCCCTTTCCTGGCAGGAGATGTGGCGGTTTCCTGATGCTGGCCCTCGTCCGCATGGACGGTAAACGCCTTGCCACAGGCCACGCAGTCCATGCGCGAGCCCGCCTGTTCGGCCGGTAGCTCGTATTCATGCCCGCAATGGAAGCAATGGACCTTCACGCCATGCCCGCCGACACCGCCAAACCCTCCGCAGCCCACTCCCCGCCTACTCCTTGACGCTCCACAGCACCTCGATGTCCTGGGCGTTCGCTTCCGCCCATTTCTCATACGCGCGCCAGACGGCCGGTTCCTTGCGGTCGCACGGGAACTGCCCCTTCACTACGCGCTCGTACGTGGCATCCAGGTCGTCCTCGGACTGCGAAACCTGGTCGGCCAGATCCGTTGAAATGTCCTGGTAGACCAGCGTCTCGCCGTTCTGCAGCTGGAAGGTCAGCGTCTGCTCGGAAAGGCTGTAGGCAATGGTCAGGAAGTAGCGGCTGATCCCGACCACGGCGCTATCCACCTCCATGGCGTAGTCGTTCTCGGTCTCGGGCGTCTCGGGAATGTCAGCCAGCAAAGTGTCTGCCACCGGCTCTTCCGCCACCGCGTCCGAGACCTCCGCCACCGCACCTTCTTCGTCCACCGGGTCGCTCCCGCCCAGGTCAACCTCTTCGTCCTCCGTCTCCCCGCCGAGCTTGGCCGGTTCCAGGGGGACATCCTGCCCCTTGGTGGCAAAAAACGCCTCATGTTCGGCCTTCAGCTCGTCGTACCGAACCTGAAGCGCATGGAGGTCATTCATTGCCTTCACGCGCTCGTCGAGGGCCCGCTTCGTCTCCTGGCGCGCATCCGCGATCTGTTCCGACGTCTCCTGCCGTGCGGCCTCGGCGGCGGCGGCGGCCTGGGACCGTGCCGATGCCGCCACGATATCTACCCGCTTTTCCGCCGCCTCGGCGCGACCGCGGTATTCCGCGATCTCGGTCTTCTGGGCGGCAACCGTGCCTTCCGCCAAGTCCAGGCGCGACCGCAAATCCGACGCCAGCTGCAAGATTTCGCGCTCGAGCCTTTCATCGGACAGCGCTGTAGCCGGCATCGTGGAGTCCGCCGCCTCGCCTTCCGCTGCCTGTTCCGCTGCTGGCGCCGCCACTTCGGCCAGTTTTGCATGGACCCGGCCCAGCATGTCGTGCATATCGAGGGCCAGGAGCCGTTGCCCGTTGCCCCACACCGCCAGACCGGCGGCAGCAGCAACAGCAAGGACGAGGAGAAGGGCGAGAAGGGTGCTTTTCATGGGATGCTCCTGGGGTTGGGAACGGGTGAACTAGTATTCGTCGGTTTCGAGGGCTTCCTCTTCGTAGGCATCTGCCGATTTCGCAACGGCCCAGATGACCGCTTCCAAATCCTCGAAGTCCAGGTCGCCGGGCACTTTTGCGACAAACAGCAGCTTGCCCTCCAGCACCTGCCACGCGCCAAGCTTCTTGGCGGAGGAATCTTCCATCCGTTCCAGCAGCTCGCCCCGGGTCAGCATGCCCTCGCCGCCTAGCGAATACACCTCGCGGATGAACATCTCCCCGAGCTGTTCGGTCGACGAGGAGATGACGACTAGCTGCGTCCGCCCCGACTCGAACTCCATTATGGCGCGAAAGTTCCCCGAATCAGAGATTTCATACTTGAACCGGTTCGCATCCAACATCGCCTTCAACTCTAGGTCGGCGCCTTTTTTCTGCGCCTCGGCGGCATCGTCCAGCGCGGCCACGAGGCTGGTCTTTGCTTTGCCCACCTCCACCGCGTCCGCCGCTGCTGCGGCCGACTCGGCCGACGCCTCGGGGGTGCCGGACGATTGCTCCGCAACTGCTCCCTCGAACTCGAATGGATCAAAGTCCGCCGACGATGCCTCCGACGTCGGTTCGGTCAGTTGAACCACCGTGGCCGCCTTGTCCCCGGCCATCGTGACCAACGGGTCGGGCACGGCGACCTCTCCCCGCGCGATGTCCACTCCCGCGGCAATTCCTGCCAGCACCACTGCGCCCACAACCATCTTCAACCATTCACTTGTCTTCACTTGCATGCGTATGCCTCCAGGTAATCTCTTGAACTCGACCCAAACTCAATTCTCGCCATCCTCCGCCGGACTCCCCTCCCCCTTTTCGAAGTCGAGACCCAAATCGGCGGCCTTCGGCGAATGCGTCAGCGCCCCGATGGAGATGGCATCGACCCCGGCCGCCGCATACGCCTCCGCCGTCGCCTCCGTGATGCCGCCCGACGCCTCCGTCAGGCACTTCCCCCGGCACAGCGAGACCGCATCGGCCACCTGGGCCGGGGTGAAGTTGTCCAGCAGCACCCAATCCGGCTGCCCCGGCAACGCCTCCCGCAGCTGGTCCAGCGTGTCAACCTCGATCTCCAGCTTGACGTCGGGAAAACGCTCCCGAGCCGCCCGCACGGCATCCGCCAATGTCCCCTTCCCGCGCCCTTGCCAGAACGCGAGGTGGTTGTCCTTGATAAGGATGGCGTCGTAGAGACCCATGCGATGATTCGTCCCGCCGCCGCAGGCCACCGCGTACTTGTCGAGGTGCCGCCAGCCGGGCAGCGTCTTGCGCGTGTCCAGCAGCTTCGTCCCGTAGGGGGCCAACCGCGCCACCAGCCGGGCGGTCGCGGTCGCGATGCCCGACAGCCGCTGCATGACGTTCAGTGCCGTCCGCTCCCCCGCCAGCAGCTCCCGCGCCGGCCCCTCCACCCGGAGCACGTCCGTCCCGGCCTCGACCGCCGTCCCGTCATCCACGAGCACCTCCGCCCACACGCCCGCCTGCTGTCCCAGATAGTCCGCCGCCAGCCCGAAGATGTTCATCGCCAGCTCCGCTCCGCACACCACCAGCGGCTCGCGCGCCCGGATCACCGCCCGCGCAGTCGCCCCCGCATCGACCAGCGCCAGGCTCGTCAGGTCGCCTGTCCCGATGTCGTCCGCCAGCGCTTTCCGAAACTGCTCCTCCGTCCAGCCGTCCCACGCAAATGTGTGCTGCCCGTCCGTCATGGCCTCATCTCCTCCTACTGGCCGGAAGCTTGTCCGGCTCCCTCTCTCCCTTTGCCCCGGGGCTCCCGTCCCCAGATGTCCGCCAGATAGGACTCGACTTCCGCCACGCGTCCCATCTCGAGCATCCGGGCCGCCTGGCGCTCCGCCAGGCCGACGTCGATGTGCTCGATGGACTGCTGCACCCGAGGAATGGCCGTCGGATCCATCGACAACGTCCTCAGCCCGATGCCCAGCAGGAACGGCAGCAGCTGCGAGTCCGTCGCCAGGTCGCCGCACAGCGACACGTCCTTGCCCTCGCTGTTTCCCGCCCGCACGATACGCGCCAGGCACCGCAGCACCGCCGGATGGTGCGGCGTGAAGAAGTCCGCCACCGACTCGTTCGTCCGGTCGACTGCCAGCAGGTACTGGATGAGGTCGTTGGACCCAATCGACAGGAAGTCTGCCTCCTTGGCCAGATCCTCGACGATCCACACCGCCGCTGGCAGTTCCACCATCACGCCCAGCTCCGGGAGCCGCGCCTCCGTCCCCTCCTTCTCCAGCTCGCGATAGCACGCGTAGGTGATGTCGCGCGCCTGCAGGAACTCGTCGATGGAGTCCACCATCGGGAACATTAGCCGCGCGTTCGCCGCCCCGGCCGAGGCCCGCAGCAAGGCTCGGACCTGCGTCTTGAAGATGGCCGGATTCCGGAACGAGAACCGCAACGCCCGCAGCCCCAGCACCGGATTCTCCTCGTGCTGCACGGGAAAATACGACAGCGCCTTGTCGCCGCCGATGTCGAGCGTCCGGAACACCACCGGCCGTCCCCCCATCTGGTCGATTGCCGCCTTGTAGAAAAGGTACTGTTCCTCCTCCGTCGGGAACGACGACCGCACGATGAACGGGAACTCCGTCCGGTACAGCCCCACCCCGTCCGCGCGCACCTTCTTGGCGAACTCCAGCTCGCTGACCAGGTTGAGATTCGCGCGGAGCGAGATCTTCACCCCGTCCTTGGTCAGCGTCTGCTCCTTGACCGCGAAGCCCCGCTGCTCCATGGCGGCCCGCTGGCGCACCATCTCCCGCGCGGCCTGCGCCGCCTCCTCCCCCGGACGTACGATGATCTTGCCGCTCCTGCCGTCCAGCAGCATGGGAGTCTGCTCCGGAATGTGCAACAGCCGCTCGTCCTGCGCAATCACCAGCGGCAGCCGCAGCGCCTTGGCCAGAATCGCCACATGGCTGTGCTGCCCGCCCGATAGCAGGATCAGGGCCGCCGCCCCTTCCGCCGACAGCTTCAGGATGTCCGACGGCAGCAGCTCCCGCGCAATCACGATCTGCCCGCTGTAGTCCGGCAGCTCCGTCACGTCCTTGCGCCCCGTGCCCACCGACACCAGATTGCTCAGCAGGCGGTGCCCCAGATCCTCCACGTCCAGCACCTTCTCCTTGAGCAACGACACCCCGGACTGCAGCAGCATCGTCTTGTAGGCGCGAATCTCGGCCAGCGCCGCCTCGTAGGCGTCCTCGCCCTTCGCAATGCGGGCGCGGATCTGCCCCGCGAACGCCTCGTCCCGCAGCATCAGCACGTGGGCCCCGAAGATCATCGACGCCGCATCGTGCAGCTTGGCCTCCAGCGCCCCCTGCAAGTCGATCAGCTGCGCGTCCGTGGCCGCGAAGGCCTGCTCGAAGTCCTCGGCCCCGAGCTGCCGCAGCCCCGCCGGACGCCCCTGGTCCTCCGCCAGATAGTGCCCGATCTGCGTCGCCAGCCCCACCGCCACCCTACCGGCCGCTCCCTGCCCCTGCACCGTATGCGTCCCCGGACCGAACCCCTTCTCCTCCACCCGCTCCGCCACCGGCGTCCCGCTCCCCCCGTTCAGCTGCATGAACAACGCCGCGTTCTCGATGACGCCGCCCAGCTGCGCCGCAATCACCTGCAACGCCCGCTCGTCGTTCGGCGTGAAGTAGTTCCACTGCGGATCCTGCACCACGATGACCCCTACCCCCCGCATCCGTCGCAGGATCGGCACCGCCAGAAACCCCTGGAACCGGTCCTCCTGCAGCTCGGGCAGGTACATGAAGTGCGGATTGTCCTGCCCCCGCGCCTCCCGGATCGGCCGCCGCTTGAGCAGCGCCTGCCCCGTCAGCGAGTGGTCCAGCCGCAGCCGCAGCTTCCCCACCGCCCCGGGCGCCAGCCCCTGGTTCGCCCGCAGGACGAGCTCGCCCGTCGCCGGCTCGTACAGATAGATTGAGCACACCGCCGCCCGCATGTGCCAGGCGATCTTCGACACCGACTGCGCCAGAAACGCGTCCAGTCCCCGTTCCGTGTCGAACAGCCCCACCAGTTCGCTCACGTCCCAGAGCAGCGCCACTTCGTCTTTCCGAAAATCACTCATGCTGATACTTTTCCCGGCGGCCCCTGCAACGTTGCGCCGACCGCCTCGCGCACATCCTCTCACTCCCCCCCCCCCCTGTCAACTCCATACCCCACCCTCGGATGTTCATGGGCCCTATCCCCGTTTGCATGATTGCCCCGCCGCGCTTCCCGTGCTACCCTTCGACCACTTTCAACGGAGTCGCCCATGACCACACGCATCCCCCATTCCTCGCCCGCCTTCACCCTCGTCGAAATGCTCGTCGTTTTGGCCATCATCTCGCTGCTGGCCGGCGTCGTCGTCCTGAATGTCGCCCCGCATCTCCTCGCCGGCAGCCAGGGCAAGGCCAAGGCGCAGATCCAGGTGTTCACGACGGCCCTCCAGACCTACCGCATGGAGCAGGGCCGTTATCCCACCCGCGAACAAGGCCTCGAGGCCCTCGTCCAGAAGCCCACCATCCCGCCCATTCCGCCCCGCTACCCGGATGCCGGCTACCTCGGCTCCCGCACCCTTCCGCTCGACCCCTGGGACGCCCCCTACATCTATCTCATCCCGGGCCGCCAGGGCGAAGCCTTCGAGGTGCTCACCTACGGTGCGGATGGCGAAGAGGGCGGCACTGGCGCTGACCAGGACATCTCCTCCGCCCACATGCAGTAGCCTTCGCCCCGGGCCATCCCTCCCGCCCTCCGCCCCCCGCCCCGCCGCCTGCCGACTTCACCGCCGCCGCATGATCTTTCGCTCCCCAGTGGACTCGTCGCGCCAACGGCTCCCGCGTCTCGCCTGGGCCATGGCCTGGGCCCTGGCGCTGGCGCTGGTCGGCGGCCTGGCCATGACGGCCGCCGTCCACTGGCATCGTGCCGCCGCCCACGACCTGGCCTCCGTCGCTCTCGCCGACAAGGGCGCCCGGCTGGCCTCGCGCCTCGCCGCCGAGGCCGCCGACGCCGCCAAGGCCGACGATGCCAACGCCGCACGCGCCTGGGCCGACTTCTCCGCCACCGTCCGCGTCGCCGAAACCCTCGAAGGCGGCCTCGAATACGTCCAGGTCCGTCAAAACGGCGTGACGCTCTTTGCGGAAGGCTCCCGCGAATGGAAACACCTCCGCCCCGATGGCGATGCCCCCGATGCCGCCAGCCTCCCTCAGCCCCCGGTACGCATGTCCCGCACCCGCGTCGGTGCTGGCGACGTGGAAGTGGTGTCGTTCGACACGCTCGCAAACGCAGCAGCCCGAGCCCCCGTGGAGCTCTCGCTCGGCATCCGCCGCGCCGCCATCGACCAGGAGGAATCGCCTGCCCTACGCGCGCTCGACTCGCTCTATCACCTCGTCCTTTGGGCTGGCGCAGCCCTGCTCCTTCTTGCCGCCGCTCTCCTGGCCTGGGTTCTCCGCCGCGACGACCTCCGCGAAACCGCACGCCACCGCGAGGAGCATCTCGCCTTCTCCGGCGTCCTCGCCAACGGCATCGTCCACGACTTCCGCAACCCCATGTCGGCCCTGCGCCTAGATGCCCAGATGCTCGAGTTCGAGGCTTCCAAGCCCCCTTCCTCGGCCTCCCCGGAACGGATTGCCGCCCTGTCCGCCCGGATGCGCCACACCCTCGACCGCATGGAAAAGATTCTCCAGGAATTCCTGGCCCTGGCCCGGCCCGATTCCCCTCCCCCGGCCCCCACCGCCATCGACCTCGCCGCCCTCGCCCGCGAAACAGCCGATATCCTGGCCCCGCGCGCCGCTGCCGCCTCTGTCACCGTCACCCTCGACCTCCCCGCCACACCCCTCCCCGCCCTTGCCACCCCGACGGCCCTCCATCGCGCCTTTTCCAATGTCCTCCTGAATGCCATCCAGCACGCCGGCCCCGGCGGCCACGTCCTCGTCACCTGCCTGCGCCCCGTCCCGCCGCCACCGGACCGCCCCCCCCCGGTCCTCGACGTCTGGAACACCGGCGACACCATCCCCCCCGCCGCCCGCGAGCGCATCTTCGACCTCTTCTACACCACTCGTCCCGAAGGCACCGGCCTGGGCCTCTTCCTTGCCCGCACCGCGCTCGAGAAGTCCGGTGGCCACCTCGATCTCCTCCCCGCGCCGCCCCTCCCCGGCTACGCCACCGGCTTCCGCCTCTCCCTGCCGCCAGCCCCCACCCCCTAGCCCATAGCCAATTCAAGCTGAATCCGCCATGACCGTTCCCACCGCTTCCCCCACCGACGCCCCCCGCCCCCGTCTCCTCCTCGTGGAGGACGACCCCGACCACGGCCGTTCCCTCTTCGAGGCCACCACCGCCCTGGGCTACGACACCGATTGGCACCAGTCCGGCCGCACCGGCCTCGACGCCTTTGCCCACCACCCCGCCGACCTCGTCCTGACCGACCTCGTCCTCCCCGACATCGACGGTCTCGCCGTCCTCCGCGCCATCCGCGACGCCTCCGCCGGCCTCGTCCCCGTCATCGTCATGACCGCCTACGCCAGCGTCGAGACCGGCGTCCGCGCCATCAAGGACGGTGCCTACGACTACCTCCAGAAGCCCCTCGACCTGGCCGACCTCCAGGCCAAGCTCGCCCGCGCCGCCGAGGCCTCCCGCCTCCGTCGCACCGTCGAGCGCCTCAAGACCGAGGCCCGTTCCGGCTGGTCCGTCGTCACCTGGGTCGCCGAGTCCCCGGCCATGCGCGCCGTCGTCCGCGACACCCTCGCCCTCGCCCCCACCAACGCCACCGTCCTCGTCCACGGCGAATCCGGCACCGGCAAAGAGCTGGTCGCCCGCGCCCTCCACGCCGACGGCCAGCGCTCCGCCGGCCCCTTCGTCGCCGTCAACTGCGCCGCCTTCAGCGAGTCGCTCCTCGAGTCCGAGCTTTTCGGCCACGAAAAGGGGGCCTTCACCGGTGCCACCAGCCAGCACGCCGGTGCCTTCGAGCGCGCTGAAGGCGGCACCCTCTTCCTCGATGAAATCGGCGACGCCCCGCCATCCGTCCAGGTCAAGCTCCTACGCGTCCTCGAAGACCGCCAGGTCATGCGCGTCGGCGGCGACCGCCCCTTCCAGGTCGACGTCCGGCTCGTCTCCGCCACCCACCGCGACCTCCCGGCCGCCGTCGCCGCCGGCACCTTCCGCCAGGACCTCCTCTACCGCCTCAACGTCGTCACCATCGAGTTGCCTCCCCTCCGCGAGCGTCCTGACGACATCCGCCCCCTCGCCGACCGCTTCATCGCCGCCTCCTGCCGCGAGAACTCCCGTCGCATCCGCGACGCCGAACCCGCCTGGTACGACCGCCTCCAGGCCTGGTCCTGGCCCGGCAACATCCGCGAACTCCGCAACGTCGTCGAGGCCGCCGTCGTCACCTCTCCGACCGACGTCCTCCTCGCTGCCAACCTCCGCCTCCCCGACCACTGGCAGCCCGCCGCCAGCTCCGAAGCTCCCGAGGTGCCTCCCCCTGCCTTCCCGTCTTCCGCCGCCACCATCCCCGCCCTGAACCAACCCCCTCCCCCTCCCCCCTCGTCTGCAATTGCCCCGACCTCCTCCCCTGCCGCCGCACCTGCCGCCGCTTCCGCGCTCCCTCTCGACCTTCCCATGGCCGAAATCGAACGCCTCCTCCTCACCGCCCAGCTCAAGAAGCACGACGGCAA